>CAYZVQ010000034.1:0-26074 GCA_964481925.1 uncultured Acidimicrobiaceae bacterium | reverse complement strand
AGGTCGCCGGGCTGGGGTCGCCAAAGGCGATCTCAGCAACACTTTGTTGAAGCGTGCTCCTCCGCGCTGTGAGGCTCGCTCGGGCGATGGGCCGGCTAGGTGGCCTCCATCGCGAAACCTGGAAGAGCGGTTCAAGGACCTCCAGGACCGTTACGGATCGCCCTCGTCTGCTCCATCTGGACGACCGGTTGCGACGTGCCGTTGCTGTCCACCGTTTATCTTGATAGGCCCCTTCGCAACCACACCTTGATGCAAACGATCACCCGCGATAACCGGACGTTCCCAAAGAAGAACAGCGGACGCTCCGCAATGCCACCCAGAGATTCACCCTCAGCGTGGACCAGGCACCGGCGCTCTGTTCGAGCGTTACGTCACAGTCGTCGACTCGCAACTGGCGCTCTGTCAGGCCAGGACAAACCGCCAGTTCCCTGTTGTCGCGCTTAACAGGTGAGGAAATGGAGCAGGCACTGCGTGACCTAGTCGCAGCCGCCAACGTTCCCCAGAGAAGGACAGATAGCGGTCGCCTGTCTATCTCGCCCCATTCTCAGTCTTTAGGTACGCCGGGAGTCGGGTCGTGAATGTGGTTTGCCGTCACTGTACGGCGCCGGTTTCCTGGCGCTGGTGGGGCTCGAGGGCGAGCTGGAGCGCGGGGCAAAGTAGGTCGACGATCTCTTGTGCCTGCATCGACGCGATTGGTTCGAGCTTGAGCAGGTAGCGGGCGAAGATCAGGCCGGCGATCTGGGTGGTAAAGGCGGACGCTCGTTGTGCGCCGTCGGGCTCGCCGAGGTGGTCGGCGATCCGGTTGATGACTTCGCGGCCTATGCCGTCGCTGACCAGGCTGGTCATGTTCGGGTCACCGAGCGCCGTGATGGCCACTGCTTGCATCTGCGCGCCGACGTCGGGACTGTCCCAGACGCTGACCAGACTGCGCAGGAGCCGTTCGGCCAGAGTGCCGGGGTCGCCGTCGAGCAGCGAAGCGACGAGCTGCGAAGGGTTGATGGGCAAGGCCATGGCAGCCCCGAACAGACCTTGCTTGGACCCGAAGTAGTAGCCGATCAGAGCCACGTCCACGCCCGCGTCGGTTGCGACCTCACGCAGGGTCACCGACTGGTAGCCCTCGGCCAGGAACCGGGCGCGGGCCGCGTCGCGGATCACTTCGCGGGTGCCCGGCGCACCCGCCCTGCGCCCTCGTCCTGGCGATTTATTCATCACAGTTGAAATATAGCCGAGACTGTGCCATGCTGTATTTCAACAGTGTTGAATGAGCCCTTGGTTGGAGGAACGAGATGAGCACGCTTACGCGCCCGGGACCAGGGCCGGTCAACCACAACCTGGTGACGGCCGTGGTCTGCGTCGCCTTGGCTGCCGTAGTGGCGGCGATGGCGTCGCTGAACGTCGCCCTCCCATCGATCGCGCGCAGCACCGGCGCCAGCCAGACGCAGCTCGAGTGGGTGATCGACGCGTACTCGCTGATGTTCGCCTCGCTCCTGCTGCTGGCAGGCGCCATCGGCGATAAGTTCGGTCGCCGACGCACGCTGATCGTCGGCCTGGCGATCTTCGGTGCCGGGTCGGCGGTCGCCATGACCGCCACCTCGGCCACCGAGCTGATCCTGCTGCGAGGGCTGCTGGGGCTGGGAGCGGCGCTGGTCATGCCTGCCACCCTGTCGACGATCACCACGACCTTCCCGGCCGAACGCCGTGCCCAGGCGGTCAGTGTGTGGGCCGGCGTCGCCGGTGGCAGCGCCCTCCTCGGCCTGATCGCCTCGGGCGCCGTCCTGGAGCACTGGACCTGGAAGGCGGTCTTCGCCATCAACGTCGTCCTGGCTGCCGTCGCCTTGGCCGGCACCCTGCGCGTCGTACCCGAGTCCGCCGATCCCGACGCTGCCAAACTGGACGTCGGCGGGGGGCTAATCGCCACCTGCGGCCTTGTGGCCCTGGTCTTCAGCATCATCGAGGCGCCCGACAAGGGCTGGCTCGCCGCCCGCACCGTCACCGGCCTGCTCGTTGGTATTGCGGTCCTCGTCGGGTTCGTCGCCTGGGAGCTACGCCAGCAACACCCACTGCTCGACCCCCGCGTGTTCCGCCTTCGCACGCTCAGCGCCGGCAGCCTGTCGATCTTTGCCCAGTTCTTCGCGTTCTTCGGCTTCACCTTCGGCATGCTCCAGTTCATGCAGGGCGTCCGCGGGGACAGCCCCCTTATCGCATCAGTGTCTGTACTGCCCCTGGGCTTGACCCTGGTCCCCATCTCAAGGGTGACACCAAGCCTGGCCGCGCACCTCGGGCGGCGGGCGGTGTGCGTCGGCGGGTTGGCGCTCATGGCCATTGGTCTCGGCGTGCTGGCTCAGATGTCGGGAAGCAGCGCCTACTGGAGCATCGTGTGCGGCCTGGTCCCGCTCGGGGCCGGAATGGGACTGGCGATGACGCCGGCCACCAGCGCCATCACAGAGGCGCTCCCGGTGGCTCAACAGGGCGTCGGTTCCGCGCTCAACGACCTATCGCGCGAGCTCGGTGGAGCCTTCGGGATCGCTGTTATCGGCAGCGTCCTGACTGCCACCTATCGCAGCCACCTGCACCTACCCGGCGCCAGCGCCCCCGTGGCTGCCAAAGCACGCGCGTCCTTCGGCATCGCCGTACACCTGGGAGGAACAGTGGCCACGCACGCGCAAGCCGCATTCGTGTCGGGCATGCACACCGCCCTCTACTTCGCCTCCGGCGCTGCGTTGTTCGGCGCTCTGGTCGTAGCGGTCCTGCTCCACGGGCACGACACCGACTGAGCCGAGCCCGCGCGGCAAACAGATCGTCCGTCCAGATTGTCACGTGCGCTTGCGCGCCTTATGTACCTTGGTGCAGTTCCCGAGCGCCGAGCGGCCAAATGCGCGCTATCGATGCTCCTACGGTTTTTCCTAGCTGCGATGATGGCCGGGACCCCTTGTACGAGAAGGAGTTCCGACCATCATGTTCAGAGCATATGGCCCTGGCCCCAGCCTGTAGGTTGAACCCCGTGCCTGGCTCTGATGGGGTCGTCGTCCGGTTGGCCGACCTTGCCGACGCGACGGCCGCCGGGCAGCTGTTGTACGATTTCAACCGCGAGTTCGACGAACCTGCGCCATCGCCGTCGGCCCTGGCGGACCGGGTCCGGCAGCTCCTTGCCGGCGGTGAGACGGTCGTGCTGCTGGTCGGCGACGGTCCCCACGGCTTGGCCGTCCTAAGGTTCCGCGCCGCCATCTGGACCAGCGGCCTTGAGTGCTACCTGGCTGAGCTGTACGTAGTCCCGAGCCGGCGTGGCCAAGGCCTCGGGCGGGCGCTCATGCAGGAGGCGCTTAGGTACGCTCGCAAGCGTGGAGCGGACACCATGGACATCGCCGTTGACGAGCCGGACGTGGAGGCTCGCCGGCTGTACGAAAGCCTAGGGTTCACAAACCGGGCGGGCGGAGCAAATGGCCCGTTGATGTACGTCTACGAGCGGGTGCTCTGACAAAGGCTGCTTGGCCCAACTAAGCGAGGTCGACCGGTGGCCCGATGCGGTACCAGCGGGTGCGTTCCCAGTGGCCCTGACCAGGCCGTAGACCTTCAGTACCGAGATGGTGAGCTAAAGGGGAATGCGGTTGGTCAGGCCGTCTCTGTGGTCCTGCCGACGTTGAAGTGGAAGCGCCAGGCCACCCTCGCCGGCAGCATCGGAGGAAAGGGCGTGCAGGCCTGGCAGCCAGCGCCCGGGCAGCCGCCCGACGCCGGTTCGGGGATCTCTGCGGTCTCGTGCTCGGCCGCCGGCACCTGCCTGGCCATCGTCGGGGGCGGAGGCAGTGGGCAGGGCGAACTGGCGGCTTCGAGCGACGCTGGTGCGCACTGGCACGCGGTCGCGCTCCCGGGCCGGTGGCAGTCGGCCGGGGTCTCACCGATGTCGGTCAGCTGCGCCGGGCCGAGGTGCGTGGTCGCCGGCGACAACCAGGCCACTTCGACGGGCCCGGTGGCCCTCCTGGTCGGCACGAGCAGCGGCGGCCAGAGTTGGGCAACGTTGGGCCCCCCACCCATGGCGACCCAGGCCATCGCCATTTCCAGCTCGCCGGAGGGCAGCTGTCTGTTCGTCTACGGGGCCGGGCAGGTGATCGTGGACGCCCTAGCCTTCAGTAACGACGGCGGTCAACACTGGGTGCTTCGCTCGAGTTCGGTGGACGACTGGGGCCAGGTGACTTCGGCCTCCTGCCCAAGCTCGTCAACCTGCTACACGACAGGGAACTTCATCTTGAAGACCGACGATTCCGGGCGCAGCTGGGCCGAGGTGCGGCGCCCTCCGCTTCCCGGACGGGCCTCGCCTACCTGACCGTGAACGAGGTCACCTGCACCACGACCGACAGCTGCTGGCTACTGGGGGGAAGTCGCCAAGGCCGTCGCCTGGAGGCAGGTTGTGAGTCCCTGAGCCGGGCCGCACGGCCCGGGTCCTGGGCTCAACGCGTGGTTGTCACCGCAAGCGCAGATCGCCCGCATCTGCGCCCGTGTTAGGGATCACGGAGATCTTCGGGAGCAGCACCGGTTCAGTCCTCGACAAAGATGCAGTCTGCTGGGCAGTCGGTTTTGGCGTCAAGGACCTCGCTCTCCCGCTCCGGGGGTACGAGCGCCATGTCCTCACGGCCCTCGCCCAACGACCCGTTGGGCAGAAGCACGTGGGCCACCCCGTCGTCGCCCATGGCGAACACCGAGGGGCACGTATCGCTGCACAAGCCGTCGGCGCTGCACAGATCTTGGTCGATCCAAACTTTCATTAGGGAACTCCTCTTGTAGTTGCTGGTTGTTGGGGAGCCGGCTAGGCCTTCTCAGATGAGCACCGACGAATTCTGCCCCTTGGTGGCGACGTAGTAATTGTTGACGATATCGCCCTCGACATGGGCCACCTCCACTGAGGTGAAGCCGGCCTCGGCGAGCATCTGCAAAGCGAGCTGCTCGCCCCACATCGCCCCGAGCCCCATGCCCCCTTCGGCCAGCGACACGGTCATGCAGTGCAGGCAGGAGGCGGTGTAGAGAAAGGGCCCGATCGGGTGGCTGATGTTCTCGGCCAACGTACTGGAGGCGGACATGTCTACGCACAGGTAAACCCCTCCCCGCCTGAGCCACCGGGCGATACCGGCCAGGACCAGGTCGGGACGGGCCTGGTCGTGGACGGAGTCGAAGGTGGTAATGAAGTCGTACCGCTCTCTCCCATCTAGGGACGCAGCGTCTTGTTGCACGAAAGTGGCGTTGGTGACACCTAGCTTCTCGCTTTCGGCCCTAGCCGCGGCCAGCGCGGGCTCAGAAACGTCTAGCCCCACGAAATGGCTGGCCGGGAAGCTTTGGGCCATCAGGTTGACGGCGTGGCCTGAGCCACAGCCCACGTCGGCGACGTCGATGCCCGTCCGGAGGCGTTCTACCAGACCGGGGACCAAAGCCAGGGTGACCTTGACCAGGTCGGCGTCGTAGCCGACGCCGCTGGCCTCGGCTTCGACGGCCCACAATCTCTCGGGGAAGGCCCCATAGGGCACGCCGCCACTGTGGTGGAAGCAGTCGACCACGTTGTCCTCAACCTGGGCCAACAGCCCCACCCACTGGGCCATGGCGGCGAGGTTGCCCGAACCGGCCGCCCGAGTAACGGCCCCGACGTGTTCTCTCGTCAGTACGAAGGTAAGCGAGGCAGGGTCGTGGTCGACGATCCCGCCCGTGCTCATCGCCCCCAGCCACTCCCGGACGTAGCGCTCGTCCAGGCCGGCGGCCTCCGCGATCTCCAGGGAACTGGACGGGGGGAGCGTCGCCATCACGTCGAAGAGGCGCGTCCGGTGCCCTATCCCGATCATCGGCGTGAGCATGCCGGAATTTAACAGACCCAACAGCCGAGCGGTGAAGTCCTGCGATGTCAACGTGCTCGTGCCAGCGGTCATCTGTGGACCTCCGTGCAATGGCTTACCTTCGAAGGAAGCTACGGGATACCTTCAGGCTCGTCAACCTCGGCTTTGTACGACGAAGCGTGGCCCGTGGCGTGACGACGAGGGCCCTGTTCGGGAGGAGCCCTTCTAGTCGGCCTCGGCGGCGGTCCGCTCCTGTGACCGACATACCGGCCGGCTACGAGGTGCAGGTCTTCAGCCACTGCCAGAGCGAGATGGTCAGGCAGGTTGAAGCCTTGCCGCCGTTCAGGGGCGGCTAAACCCACCGTGTTGAACGACGGATCGTCTGGGTTCTGACGTCGCGTTTCGGCCCAGGTGGAAAGCCGGTCCGGGGGCATAGGACGAGCAATAAGAAAACCCTGGATATGGTCGGCGCCCAGGGCTTGGAGCGACTGAAGCTGCTCGGTCGTTTCGACGCCCTCGCTCACGGTATTGAGGCCGAGCTGGTGGGCGAGCTCCATGATCATGCGGACCAGTGAGGCATCTTTGGGATCCCCCATCCCGGCGATGAAGCCTCGGTCGATCTTGATCGTGTCGACAGGCAGGCAATGCAGGTGCGCCAATGACGTGTAACCCGTCCCGAAGTCATCGATGGCGATTTCGACCCCAAGCCGGCGGAGCTCGTCGAGTTGCGTGGCCACCAGGGTCAGGTCGTCAAGCAGGACTGTCTCGGTGATCTCGATGGTGAGCTGATGGGGATCGATACCCGTGGCCGTCAAGACGTCGGCCAGATAAGCCGGAAGGCGTTGGCTTAGCAAATGGCGGCCTGAGATGTTGACGGAAACTCTTATCCCGGCGAGCCCGGGATCGGCTGACCAGGCGGCGACCTGATGGGCGACGGTGGCGAGGACCCACCGGTCAAGGTCGATGATCAGGTCGCTGGCTTCGGCGATCGGGATGAAGGAGTCGGGTGCTACTAGGCCATGGCCTGGTGTCACCCAGCGCACCAGCGCTTCCACCCCGGACAGCGTCCCGCTCGTTTCGACAAGAGGTTGGTAGTACATGATGAGGCCGCCTCCCCCCTGGCCGAGGTCCTCGCGAAGGTCCGTTTCGACCTGGTCGCGTTCTGCCAGGCGCTGTTGCAACGTCTCGTCGTAGAGCTCAAAGAGCTGGCCACCACGCTGCTTCGCCTGGTAAAGAGCAATGTCCGCTCGGGCCAGAAGCTCCAGCGGAGCGGCGTCGTCCCCGTGAGCGAGAGCGATCCCGACGCTGGCCCCTGCTCTAAGCCGGACGTCGTGCCATTCGACGGGCTCTGACAAGACGACGATCAGTCGGGCGGCGATCGCCTCCGCCTCTGCCGGCCCGTCCACTCGCTCCGCGATTACGACGAACTCGTCACGGCCGATACGGGCCACGACGTCGCCAGCTCGCGCCGTGGCTGACAGGCGCGCCCCGACCTGGCGCAGGACGACGGCGGCGGTCACCTACTCGTTGACGATGGGAGGAAAGCCAGTGCTCGCGAAGCTCACGGGCGAGCCCGTACTGCAAAGCGGGACCTGGAAGGTCGGTGACCGGAGCTTTTGCTCGCTCGTCTCACTTGAAGAGGCCAGCAACCCTGGGTGCCCAAGTCCGTCCGCCGGCGCCTAGGGGCTCCTAGGAGTGGCTCGCGAGGTTCAGAAAGCTCCGGCGTACGGCTTCCCATATATCGCCTGCATACCCGTCTAGCTCGACCACGTTCCAAAGGACGGCTTGGTTCGCGTTCAGCACGCGATCGATGTCCAACTTCCCGTCGCCGACGGCCGACTGGCTATTGGCGTCGGTGCTGATCGGCCCATCTTTAGTATGCAGGTGGTGGACGCGGTCACCGAGGGACTGAACGAAGCCGGCGGCGTCGATCCCGCCGACCTGCATCCAATAGGTGTCGACCTCTACCGTCACGTCCGGATCCAGGCGGTCCAAGAACTTCTGATAGGCGAGCTTGCCATCCGGACCGCGTTCAAACTCCCACCAATGGTTGTGGTACCCCAGCTCGATCCCATGGTCTCTTGCGACAGGCAGAACGTCGTCGAACCCGTCGGCGGCGTGGCCGATGGCGCCATCGTCGGCGAAGAACTCCGGTTTCAGGCTTGGAAAAACGGCCGTGGCACCTAGCTCCGCGAGCTGATCGAATGCCTCTCCCGCCATGTCCTTTGTGGGCAGGGGCATATGTGCGCTGGACAGCTCGAGACCCGCGCTGGCTAGTTCGGCTCGCATTGCCGCGGGCGACAGACCGTACAATCCTGCGGTCTCAATCGCGTCATAACCGGTCGCCTTCAGTGACTTCAGCGTCGTCGGTAGCGAACGTCCGGCCTCTTCGCGCACCGTCCACATCTGTATAGAGGTCCTGGCCATCTCAAATACTCTCCTCAGTAAGTTCCTACCCGGCCCAGACGAGCTTCATCCCTTTGTAGCCCCAGCCACAAGACCACTCACCAAGTGCCGCTGAACGGCCAGGAAGATCACGACAACGGGGAAAGAGACGAGCACCCCGCCGGCCAAGATCGTCCCGATGGGGAGGGTGTAGAGGCTGAAAAGATCCTGAAGCGCGAGCGGGACCGTCTTCACCGAGTTGCCCGTGAGTAGCGAGAGGGCGAAGAGGTACTCGCCCCATGAGAGCGTGAAAGTGAAGGCGCCGACAGCGACGATGCTCGGGCGCAAAAGAGGGATCACGATCCTGCGGACAACCCCGACCCGGGAGCAGCCGTCGACCATGGCGGACTCCTCAACCTCCGCCGGCAGGGCGAGCAACGCCGAACGCAGCATATAAACCGAGACGGGTAGCCCAAGCGGCAGATAGACGAGACCTAGGCCGACGAGGCTATTGGTGAGATGTAAACGTTGCAGGGCGACGACGAGCGGGACGAGGACCACGAGGCCAGGTATCGCCTGCCCGGCCAGGATGACCAGCATTATGGGGCCTCGGCCCCGGAACGAGAACCGGGCCAGGCCATAGGCGGCGAGGGCGGCGAAGGTCGTTGTAACTATGGCCACCACCGAGGCCACCAGGATGCTGTTGCGGATGGCCGTCCAAAAGCCCTGGTCGAACACGGACCGGAAGTTGGCCAGGGTGAAGGTATGTGGAAGAAGCCCGCCCTTGTCGAGGTCGAGATCGGTACGGACCGATCCCAGGTAGAGCCAGATCATCGGCAGGAGCAGCACGAGGACCACCAGCACCTGGGCCACGGGGATAATGAGGCGGGCTTTACCGGTCGGCTCGAGGGCTGACCTCTGTCTAATGGTCCGCGTTTTCATCCCCTAGCGCCCCTCACGGCTGTTCACGCGAGTCAGTGCCAAAATTCCGCTGCTCACAATGATTAGCATTACGAACATAGAGACGCCGATCGCGGCGGCGATTCCAGGCGCACCGTTGAGGAAGAACTGTGAATAGATCATGACTCCCGTCAGCTCCGACGAGGTCCCCGGGCCGCCCTGGGTGAGGAGCCAGACGAGGTCGAAGCTGTAGAAGGCGAGGACCCCGAGGACAACGGACATCACAATTATCGTGTTGCGCATGAGCGGGAGCGTGATATAGCGGAACCGCTGGAACATCCGGGCCCCATCGACTTCAGCCGCCTCGTACAGGCCATTATCGATGCTCCTGCGATTGGCGAGGAGCGCTATGGTCATGAAAGGCAGGCCTTTCCAGCCGCTGATCACGGTGAGCGTCGGAAGTGCCAGCGTTGTGCTTGCTAGTGGCGTGGCGGCGCCAACTATGCCCAGAGCCTGGAGCAATGAATGCACCGGGCCGCCCGCGCCCAGTAGGTAGAGCCAGGAGTAAGAGACCACCACAAAGGGAGTGATCCACGGGAGGAGTAGAAAACTGGTGGCTATCCCCGACACCCGGGTTGGGCGGCTCAAGAGAAGGCCCAGTGGAAGGCCCACGCCGACCTCGATCACGAGGGTCCCGGCTGTCCAGAACCATGTGTGGCCGAGGTCCGACCAGAACTCGGCACTATGGAATATCGTGCGGTACGCGGCGAGGCCCTCGAAGTGAGCCGTCGTGCTTTGCAGGAACTGCCAGTTCGTGAAGGATAGCCAGACGCCGTAGACGGCGGGGGCCAGAGCAACCACGACTATGACGAGTACGGCTGGACCGGTGAGGCCGTAAGGGACGAGCGCCTTCCTGGTGCCCGGGCTCCACCACCGAGAACGCGGACCGAGACGACGCTCAGCGTGGGCCCCGGCTCTTGTCTCCCGTGTGGAAGCGTCGTCAAGTGACGCCAGTCCCGCCACTTTTACCTCCTCAGCCTTCGGAACGGTTCTTAGGTTCGAGACCAGGCAGGGGCCGCACCACCCGTTGGGGGGTTCGGGGTACGGGCGCGGCCCCTGTCGAGGTCATGATCGCTCTACTTGCCAGTCGCCGAATTGACCGCGGCGCAAAGAGTGTTCGTGGCGGCCTGCACCGTGGACGTACCGAGCGCTACCGATTGCACTGCGGTCTGGACGGTATCGGTCTCCAGCGCACCCATTTGAGGGATCTCGGGCGCGGGGTACTGGTAGGGGTAGGCGTCATTTGACACCTGCTTGGTGAACACCGATAGGTACCCGCTGTTCCAGGGTGCCTCTTTGGCGGCCGAGATGTTGGCGGGGATGAGGCCCGTCGCTTTGGCCAGGGCTATGTCACCGCCGCCTCCGGTGCCGACGTACTCGGCGAACTCCTCAGCGGCATTCTGGACGCCTCCGCTGGCGGCAGACTTCCAGACCACGAGCGGCCATCCTCCATCGAAGCCGAAGCGGCCCGCAGGGCCGGCCGGGATAGGGGCCACGCCGAGCTCCTTGAAGAGCGTCGGATTGGTAGCCTCTAGCTCGTAGTAGAAGCTCGGGCCGTCTATAATCATGCCCGCTTGTCCGGCAGTGAAGATGGCTTCGAGCGTCGACTCCGGGTCGACCGCCGCGTCGGGGCTGTCGAGGCCGTCCTTATAAAACGACGCATAAAGGGTGAGAGCCTTCATGAACTGTGGCGTGTCGAAGCCACAGGAGCCGTTAGCGTTGAGGTAGTGCGCACCATACCCCAGGTAAAACGACATGAAGTTCTGGACGGTGTTGTAAACGTTCTTTGCTTCTGGTAGGACGATGGGGATCGACCCCGTCTTGGCTTTTATCGCCTGGGCATCCGCAAACAATTGGGCGAAGGTAGAGGGCGCGCTTGTGATCCCGGCCGCCTTAAAGATGGCCTTGTTGTATATCACACCTCGGGTCTCATCGACCAACGGCACGCCGTACCACTGGCCGTCCAGGTGATAGTAGAGCTTGTCGCCCGGGGTAATGTCGGCGGTGTCGGTCAGGTTCAACGGCAGCAGCTCGTGCTCGGCGACGAACTCCGCCACGATGTCGTTACCGAGCATCGAAACGTCCGGGAGCGCGCCGGTGGCAAGCCCCGTAGTCAACTTCTGTGCCTGCTCGCTCCAAGGCACGATGGACATCTGCACCGTAATACCCGGGTGCGAGGCCTCAAAGCTACTAATGCTCGCCTTAAAGCCGTTGATGCTCGGGGTGTCCGTCTGGAACTCCCAGAAAGTCACAACCTGCTTGCTGCTGGCGGAGGCGTTCTGCGCGACTACGCCCCCGGTGACGGCAAACAGAGTCGCAGCAGCTAGGCCCGCGGCCGAAAACCGCCTTGACCTTGCCCATCTCGTCGTTTCCTGTGCACGTGCTCTTATCATTCGTTCCTCCCTTTTTGTGTGCTTGGGTTCCCCTTGAGGGCCTGAGTGGCGAAAGACACCGATTCGGCGCTCGCCATGGTGGGCTTGTACTCCAGACCGATACTCCCGTCGTAACCAATGTCGTCGAGCGCCGCAAGGACGGCAGGCCAGTCAATGGTGCCGGTCCCAGGTTCGTTGCGCCCGGGATCGTCCGCCACCTGGACGTGGAAGATGCGTGGGCCGAGAGAGTGCGCGATGTCTAGGACATCTTCGCCCATGGCGTGGGAGTGGTATACGTCGAATAGGATGCCCAATGACTTGCGGTCGACGTGATCGATGATCCCTGAGGCGGTCAGCGAGCTCGTGAGCAACGTCCCCGGATGATCGACCCGGTCGTTCAGTGGTTCGAGGGCGATCCGCACACCATGCGTGGAGGCGATGCCCGCGGCCTGGGCGAGAGCGTCGGTGACAACCTTCAGTTGCTCGGTGTCACTGGGACCATCCCGGAGACGTCCGCCAGCCGTGGCCACCAAAATCGGGCTACTAAGTTGAGCCGCCACGGCAGCCGAGTCCTCTACGTTCTTAAGCCAGCTCTGGTGAGTGCCGCGATCGGCGATGTCCGCTTGGGGATCGACCACAACAGCGGAAACCCCCACTTGGTTGGCTTTGAGGGCAGAGGCAAGGCGCGCAACGTCCCGACGACGCCAATACCAGAACTCTACCTGCTGCAAGCCGGCCTTGGCGGCGGCCTCCACTCGAGCTTCGATCTCTTCAGGCTCGGAAAAGATCCACTCAAGGCATGGTGATAGCCGCTCTTCGATCTTGCGCTTCACTGGATTCATGCGTTCCTCCTTCATGGCCCGGAAGACGAACAGGCACCTCACGGCAGCCACAGCCCCACGTCACAGCCGGGCGACTGAGACGTGCTGTTTTGGTTGGCCCTCAGACCAGGCCAAACCGGTCGATGTCGATGTCGCCAGTACGGGCCCGCAGAGGGCTCAATCCAGGCGTATCACTGACCACCACCGTCATAGGAGATAACGCATTGGACAAGGTCAGCGGCCCCGTTGTCAACGAGGGCGTAAGCGCTGGCCACGTCCTCGATCGGCACAGTGTGGGTGAGCATCGGGCCCAGGTCGAGCTGGGCGAGGAGCTCGTTGGCCAGGACCTTTCGCCGGTCCACGGACCAAAGAGGACCAAGGTCGGGGTTGATGCCTCCAACTTGGGAGGAAATAATCCTCGGTCTATTGTGATGGAACTCGCCGGAAAGGCTGAGCGACTCGAAGGTCCCTCCGTACCACGACATTACAACGACCCGTCCGTTGTAACCGACGGTGCGGATCGCCTCGTTCAGGGCCGGGCTGGCGCCGGAAACCTCGATGACGATATCCGCCCCCCTGTTGCCGGTCAAGGCGCGGACTTTCTCGGCCACGCCGTCGTGGGGGGATAATACAACTTTGGCACCGAAGCGCTGAGCCAGCTGGCGTCGGTGCTCTATGGCGTCGACTCCGACGACGGCGGAAACTCCTGTCCGTCGAAGAAGTTGGACGAGACAGAGACCGATCACGCCGAGGCCGCTCACCACGACTACGTCACCGAAAGATGGTCTGGCGTCAAGTAGCCCGTTGAGGGCGGTGTTCAGGTTGGCCGACAGCACGCCCACCCGCGGGTCGTCCAGAGCGGGCAGAACTACCACGTCACTCGCTCGCACGACATTGAACGAAGCATGCGGGGAGTACGTAAAGACGAGAGCGCCAACAGCTGGCGCACCCAAAGAGGCGGCGGCGTCGCCGAGGTACTCCACCTTACCTACCGCCGCATAGCCGTAGGCAAGCGGGTAGCTCCAATCGGGGCTCGTTGTCTCAAAGAAGAGCTTTGTCGTCGGGTCCCGGCGCGTGCGCCACTGGGGTGCGCTCCCGCGGAAGACGTTCATTTCGGTGCCCGCACTGATCCCAGAGAAGAGCGTCCGGACGATCACGTCTTCCGGTCCCGGCTCGCGCAGTGACTCTTCACGAACTTCAACTTGACGCGGCCCCGTGAAAACGGCCGTACGAGCGCGCCTATGTGCTTGAGTAACTACCACTCGCTACACGCCCCCCTGTGAATATTCGGCCCTTGCATGTGACAAGGGACCTTGTCCTTCGCGCCCAAAGCCGTAAATCGCGTTTCACCGGCTCTTGTACCTGTATGGGCTTTTCATGCGCGCACCCCTGTGCCCGCTCCCCGCATCGCCACATTGGACTCGACTGGGAGAAGCGTTGGGTTGCGCGGACCAGCTCAGGCTCTAGCGTCCAAATCGAGCCCGGTCAGGATTGGCTACCGCACCCCTCGGTGCGAACGCGCACCGTAACCTCCACAGCACTTAGGGACCCTTAACTCCCTCACCCCCAAAGCTACTCATCCACCCGGACGGGCCCCGAACTGCCTCGTGGTTAGAGGCGGCGGCGGGATCCGAACCCGTGATGTCATCGATGACATGGACGTTAGGCTGTCGCAACACTGGTGTCAAGAGATCGATGACAATTCTTTTGGCTACCGGTCTGACGGTCGCTGCGGACTTCACACCTCCTCCTAAGGAACGAAGCCCCTCCATCTCTGGGCTCGGTCGGGAACGCCGGCTTTCCACGCGGACGAAGGTTGTCGTCCACGCACGCTCGACCTCTTCGGAGGCGCGCTCGCCGATCCACTTAGGAACTCATCGGGATATTTCGGTGCCGCCAGAAACTGTCCCGAGCGTCGGCCCGATCGCCGGGCGTGATGAGCTACGTGCCCGCTTGAGTTGCCGTTAGGGATTTTAGCGGCCGCGTCGAGTACGAGTCGGGCCTGACCGTCCGCGGCGCGCCGTTTCGCAAACAGCATCATAAACCGGCGTTGGGTCGGAGGCGGGCTCGTTAGGGAGGCCGGATGTCGAAGGGTGGTCGGCCCATGGCCCAGCAGCGGCAGTAGCAGCTGCCGTGCCGTGGCCGGTCGTGATTGTGGGCCGAGAGAACGACCTAACCTGGGGGGTACGGTGCGCCGATGACGCCCTGTTTTTGACGGTCCACGCCTCTCGCGTGAGGGATCTTCGCGCTCGCCTCTACCGGACGAAGGCGCCCAGTCCAGCAGCATGTTCGCAAGGAACGAGCCGTCCCGCAATGCTGGTCGTCAGGGTGCACTAGGCTAAAGTGGCCAAACCGTGCACAGAGTCGACCAGGAGATGTCATGCGGAAGTCGATAACCCTTCACGAGGTCGCTACTCTCGCTGGGGTCTCAACCGCCACGGTCACCCGCGTCTTGCGTGGTGACGCTCGGGTTGCGGGAGAAACTCGCGAGCGCGTGCAGGGGATCCTGAATAGTACGGGTTATCAAGTCAACGCGATCGCGCAGAGCCTCCGCACAAAGCGGGTGGCTACCGTTGCACATATTCTTAACAGTTTCTTTCCCAACCCCTTCTATACGAATGTTGCAAGTGGGCTGCAGAGAGAGGCGACGAAGTACGGGTACGAAGTTCTAACCTATGATGCCGAGAACTCGCCCAAAGTGGAGCGCGAGGCCGTGCAGGCTGCATTGCGTCGGCGCTCGGACTCCATCATCTTCACGACGCCCATTAAGGCTGAGAACGTCGCATTAGCTACCAGTGCGGGTGTGAGAGTTGTGCAAGTCGAGCGCCCAACGGAGGCGCCGTCAGCTGTCGTCACGGTTGACAACTACTACGGGGCGTGGGAAGCGACAGATTATCTTATTTCGCTTGGTCATCGTGACATCACGTTCATAGGCAGGCGGTTCAGTAGTGACCGGGACATGGCGGGCTCGGTCGAAGCCGCGCGTCTCGAAGGCTATCTCGATGCCATGCAAAAGGGCCAGGCCCGCTCTGAGGTTGTGCTGGGGGAGTACTTCATAAGTGGACAGCGGGAGTTCCAGGCGCTGGGTCGGGGCTATGCAGAGAGAATATTGGCTGGCCCGAGGGTCCCAACGGCAATTTTCGCGGCCTCCGACATTTTGGCAGCCGGTGTGTTGCAGGCCCTTTATGCCGCACGGATCCGCGTTCCCGATGAGGTCTCCGTTATTGGCTTTGATGATACCTACGCTCGTGCATTGACTCCCTCCCTTAGCACTGTTGTGGTACCCATGGACGAGGTGGGAAGAATGGCGTTCCGTTGTGCTATTGTGGAGCCATTAGAGGACAATATTCGGCTCAGCACTCACCTAATTGTCCGCGAGTCGACGGGTGAACCCCTACCGGCTGAGGCTCTTGCCTCGCGGTTCGCCCGTTCTTCGGCCCTCGGTCAGGGCATAGATCAGAACGAGTGAGCCGCTTTTGTAGTCAGCGGTGCCTAGCGGTGGTTGACTGAGGGATGTGACTGCTTTCGAGCCCGTCACCGAGAGCAGTCGTGGCAACGCGGCGAGAAGCCACGGTCGGGGCCCGCAATGTGATGACAGCACAAACGTCCCGGGCCGCGATCGCGTTACGTCACCGCCGAGCCCAGGAGCGAGGTTCGGACCGATTGGGGCAAGCGCGAGGTGGTGCCATGTTGTCGCGTAGCTTCTACGGGTGTTCGCAGCTGGCGGGGGCTACGGAGCAGGGGCCTCTCTTGTGATGGAGGAAGAGCTTCGAGAGCCCCCGCTATAGAGACTCAGCGTGGTTCTCGAAGCCGGACGGTGTGGTACGCTACGGGGCAGATAGGGTGTTGCCCGATCATCGGGGTGGACGATGCACTGCTTTTTCATGGAGTGGCCTGTGGCGGCTGGTCACGGGCGAGACAACCCGAAGGGCAACGGACCGATCGGGACGCCGAGGGCCGGAGCGGAGCTGGTCGCCTGGGTACCCTCTGGAGTCACTGCCATTCTGGGGCTCTACCCGGAGGCCGGAGCAAGGCGAGACCGTTCCTCGACCTTTCCGGCTCTCTTGACCGCGCCCTCTCGCTTTGGGCGGGGTCGGCTCGGACCACGGGAACGCCGTCGGCTGTCTCGGCTATTAGAGCCACTCGGTCGGGGGCGAGGGCTCTGATGGTCCTCGGGCCCATGGGGCTGGTCCCGCCATCCCATCGGTTTTCGCGGGAAGTGGCGCTTCCCCCGAGAACTGGACCGGTGTCGTGGGACTGTGAGCAGCCCGGAGTACCTCTTTTGGGTTTACGATCGCTTTCCGTTTCCCTGGGCCAGGTCCTGGGTAGCGTGCAGCGGACAGGCCCTGCGGCCCTTAGGTCGGTTTTTGGCGAGATCGTGCCTGGTGGAGCGACCCTCGCTTGAGGGAGAAGGACAAGGCAATGCCCAACAGGGAAAAAATATTAGGCACACTTGAATATCTGAAGCAACACCCTGAGAGGGTCGACCTCGATTCTTGGATTTGTGGCACCACGGCCTGTTATGCCGGCCACGTCGCACTGCAGGCCGGTGCCACTCCGGTGTACTGTGACGACGAGCCCGATACGGCCCTGATCGACACACCCGATGGCCTGCGCATACCGGTCAGCACCTATGCCGCGCACATCCTGGACCTTTCGGACGACCAAGCCGACGAGCTGTTCAACGCCGGCTCGCTCGACGAGCTGGAAGGGATCATCAGGGACATCCTTGGCGACCCATCGGCGGATGGCGCAGGGGCCGTCACGGCGGCATACTGCCAGCGCCGCCCGGTCCCAGCCGGCCGCGCCGCACTTGGCCAAATCTGTAACACATGAAGCGAGGAAGGGCCCCGTCCCGTGGGTGTTGAAGCGCGGGCCGAGACAGCGTGGCATTGCCCGCTCGCCGGCCCGGGAACGGGACGGGTCTGGGACCTTCGGCCCTAGACGAGGAGCGCCCTCACGAGTGACCATGGTCGGCGGAGGTCCCACAGAATTGTTCGTCCAGGATTTCATGATGGTTGAACGGCCTTGTCACGAGATCGTCGCTGAGCTCGGGGACGGGGCGGCCGCGCTCTTCCGCCAGTCCCTAGGTGAAGCCGAGGCGAACCTCGATCGACTGCACTTAAAGGTCGGCCCGGAAAACTGGCCCGTGCTCCTCGCCAAGACCGTCGAGGTGCAGTTCGGGCCGGTGCGCAGCCACGGCGATGTTACCCTGCTCGCCTTTTCATGGCAGGCAACGGGGTCGGGCTCGTTGTTCCCAACCCTTGATGCCGACCTCGAACTCAGCCCCGTAGGCAAGAACAGGACCGAGCTGACCTTGATGGGCCGCTACCAGCCGCCGGGCGGGGCCTTGGGCCGGCGCGTGAACGAGTTACTACTGCACAGGTTGGCAGACGCCACGGTGCGGGCGTTCCTTTCCAGCCTGGCGGCCAGGTTGGGTGCAGGCACCGAGGTCTCCCCAGCGGAACGGTGACGGGCGGCCTCGTCGCCGCCTGGAGCGATGACTGGCGTGGTACAAACCACAAAATCGTCCGCCCCTTCGACCTGGCCCAGCATGGCGACCGCGCCGGCGTCGATGCCTGCCTACAAGGGCCAGGAGAGCGCTATCTACATGGCACCCGCGTATCGCCGTCCAGGTTCACGTCAAACAACACGCCGTTGAAGTTGGCGGCGTTGTCAGAGGGGCAGAACGACGCCGCTGCGGTGGGTACGTACTCGGGGTTGAAGATCGCCTTGTGACCGATGAAGTCCCCTAGGTCCGCGCAGGTACCGTACTCATTGCACTGCTCAGTTATAACTGCGTCGGCCAAGGGGTACATGGCATCGGAGAAACTGGTGTCCCCCACGTCGTCCGGGTTTTTTATGAACCAGGCCATCCCGAGCGAGTGGATGTAGTTGGCGATGGCCGTCATGTAGCTTTCGTCCTGCGCCTCGGAAATTGAGAACCCGGTGTCGTACTGCCACGTCTCGTCGTTATCGGTTTCCACGGCGTCGAAGGCCTTCGCCGCGCACTGCTGGGAGATCATGGCCTCGATGATCGTCAGTGTCGAGGAGGCATTGATGTTCAAGTAGTACTCGGGGTAGCCCTGTTGCTGGTTACCGAGGTCGCCAGCCGACTGGAGCTGGGCGAAGTAGGTAGAAGACAGGCCTTCCTCACTGGCCGAGTAATAATTACCGATGTCTCCTGTTTCGATATAGCACACGACCTTGTCGCCCAGGGCGTGAAGCGCACCTACGGTTGAGGCGGGGTTATCGATGCCGTCGATGTCATAGACCGTGGGATCAGGCGCAGGGGCGCCGGTGTAGGTCGTCTGGTCGTACCCCATATCGGTGTTGCTCGTAAGGCTGAGCGCGTGGTCCAGCTCCCACTGCCACTCGATGGGGGCGGTACCTGGCACCCACCAGGAAACGGGCCCGGGCTGGGTCGACGGGCTGGACGTGGTCGACGGGCTGGACGTGGTCGACGGGCTGGACGTGGTCGACGGGCTGGACGTGGTCGACGGGCTGGACGTAAAGGCCGTAATGGTACTTGGGGGCGTTGAGCTGGTTGTGACGGTCGTAGGTTCTGCTCTCCGACCGCACCTCCCGACTACAAGGCCGGTGGTGTACTTTTGCCACTCATGCCTTGAGCTGCACCTGTGAGCCTGTGCGTAGTGAGTATCTACTTGGCTTACGGGCGGGATAGCGGTCTTGTAGGCCGAGGTGATCGTGCCCGTTAGTAGAATGACCGCTATGAGTGAGGAACGGAACACCCTTTGCCTCTCCTTCTAAGTGGTGACTGCAACTGGTCCCGAGTGGCCGGCCCGGGGTCTCTGGGAGCCACAATATGAAAGTAACTCCAGGGTTTTTCGTTGTCTTCTCCGTTGCCGCGACCCTGGAGCGTCTTTAGCGAAACGGCCCTCAAAAAATACGCCTTCTCAAATGGACCCTCTTGGCGCCGGTGGCGGCGGCCCCGGCGCCAAGGAAAACTTGCAACGTCTCTCAAGAGCCTGGCACTCCCCGTTGAAGGCACGATGTGTGGTGGGCTAAGAGTGGATGACGGGCAAATGAACAAAACATTACAGGCCACCACATCAGGAGTTTTGGCGGCGCTGCGCCCCTTTATCGTGCCCGGCCGGCCCCAGATTGCTACTCTGGCTGCGGCCCGGGCTCAGTGCCCGACGCCGGAGGTAGTCAAGTGAGCTGGTCGCGTCGTGCCCCCTGAGTCCGGTCCCGTCATCGCCCCGACCAGCGACGTGGTCCCGGGGATAGTCAACCAGAAGCGCAGGTGGCCAACCTGGATGCTCGTTTCTGTCATGTTCGTCGCCTCGGTGCTGGGCATGGTCCTGGGCTACCTTCCCGACAGCTCGCATGCCAGCGCCGGTACCAGCGTCGGCAACGGGCCTGCCTTTCCTTCGGGAGGTGGCGCCGGCGGCCCCACGACAACCCTCGGCGGGCCCAGCACCTCGCTCACCTCGCTCACCTCGCTCACCTCGCTCGCCCCCTCCTCCAGCATTCGCGCCACCGTGCCCACTTCCCCGCCAGTAAGGACACGTGGAGAGTCCAGCACGACCACCTCCGTGCCGGTGGGTACGACCACGCTACGCTCCCGATCCACCACTGTGCAGTTGACATCGACCACGGTCCTCCACGGCCCCAAGACCACAATGGCCAGCCCCACCACGCTCCCGGTAATGCGCACCGTCGTACTGGAGACTCCGCAAACCGTCGGGCCATCGTCGACGCCCGACTTCACCATCGCGCAGGGGCCCTACGAGATCGGCTACGCCTACGACTGCCAGGCCGCACCGGCCGGCCAGCAGTCGTTCGAGATCGTCGTTGTCACCGCGTCCGGGCCCGAGAAGGCACCGACCGTGCTGCAAAAAGAGCTGAAAGGGTCGGGCAGCCGGGCGGTGGCCAAGACGGGCCTGCAAAGCCTCAAGGTGGAGACGGCCGCGGCCTGCCAGTGGGTCCTCAAAGTGATAGCGCCGTGACCACTGAAACCCGGACGAGAATGCGACGGCTCTGGGCCGTCGGTACTGCCGCCGCAATCGTAACCGGGGCGGCCGTGCCCGCCTTTGGCGCGGGAAAGAGCACCGTCCCAGTTGGCTCGATGCCGAAAGGTGACGCCGTGCTTATCGCCGGGGCCCGCCGGTACGAACTCCAGGTGGCCACGACGCCCGCGCAGCAGCGCCTCGGGCTGGGGGACCGGTTGAGGGTACCCGCCAGTTCCGGGATGCTCTTTGTGTTCCGTTCGTCCGGGCCGCGCTGTCTTTGGATGAAGGGTATGCGTTTCGCTCTCGACATGATCTGGCTGTCGCCAGCAGACAAGGTTATTTCGCTGCAGGAGGACGTGCCCGTCAAGGCTCCCGTGTATTGCGCCGTCGCTGAGGACTTGGTCGAGCTGGATGCCGGCCAAGCTCAGGTCGCGGGCATCCGCGTCGGTCGGTTACTAAAGCTCGAGATGCCGGCTGTCTAAAGCTCAAGTGAAACTCGACCGCTGGTCTTCGGGGCCAGGCTTCGAGCTGTGTTGGAGCTAAAGGGTTCGCCCGGCCCGCGATACCACTGGACGATCCCGCTCAAGCCTGCCTGGATAAATGCGTCAGCCGGCGTTGCTGGACGGCACCGTCGTACTGGACGGCAAAACCGTGCTCGACGGGACGACTGTGGCCGACGCCGAGGTTGCCCTTGGCGACCCGGGTGCGCTGGAACGCCCCGTCGTCGGGCTGCCGCTCGGAGCGGGCGAGAACGAAGTGTGGCTCGTGCTGCCGGAGCTACGGTCAGGGAAGTAGCCGATGACGGCGCCCACCGCTCCCGCGATCAGCGCGGCTGCCACCAATGCCAAAGTCGACCAACTTTTCCGTTCCTTAATCCGCAACGAACCGGGGGCAGGGACGCCTTCACCGGGGGCGCTGCGAGGGCTCTCGTTACGGGGTAGGGGCGACCAGCTCACTCGAACTTCCTCCGGTTGGGAGAGGCACCCCACTCTACAGATCGGCCTGCTTGGGGCACCAATCAGGACCTTGAGAGACCGGCAGGGGACCTGAAGGTGAACTGCTGGCCAACACTTCTTGAAACCGGGCGTCGGTCGTTGCGCGGGCTCATCGTGCCGTGCTCAGCTGTGCCCCGTCGGCCTTTGGCCGTGCCGGGACGTAGCACAAAAGACCGTTCTGAAACCAACCTAAGGAGTCTACTTTGGCACTAAGAAATCGCATGGCGCGGGTGGGCGCCGTGGCGGCGACGGCGGCGTTCGCAGCCATGGCCGTCTTGGCGGGCCCAGCCTCCGCTCAGACAACCAGCGACATCACAGTCACGCCGGCCACCGTCCAGACGTCAGCCCAGTTCGCTACCTCTGGGGCCATGGCGTACACCGGTGATGCCGGCGTGATCACGGTCTCGATCCCCGATAACAACACGGACGGCATCTTCTCGCCCAGTTCGCCGGTGTACTTCGAAGAGTGCAACAACCACCCAAAGTCGCAAGCCAACTGCGACGGTGGCACTTTGAGCAACAACGACACCTCGGGTAACCTCGTCTACACAGACGCCAGCGGCGGCGTGACGTTCACCATGGACCTGTGGATCCTGCCGACGGGGAACGCGGCCACGACACCGGACGTAAACGACCCCAACAACACCAACCCCAACGGCTTTGATCACCTCTCAACGGTGAACTGCAATAGCACGACGCCTTGCGCCATCTGGGTGGGTCCCGATCCGACCGACTTCAGCAACGGCTATGCGTTCAGCAACCTAACGCCCCTCCCCAACACGATTCCGCTGCCGGCGACCACCACCACCACAGGTGCCACGTCGAGCACGACGGGGGCGACCACGAGCACCACAGGTGCCACGTCGAGCACGACGGGGGCTACCACGAGCACCACAGGTGCCACGTCGAGCACGACGGGGGCTACCACGAGCAGCACAGGTGCCACCACGAGCACCACCCAGCCGAGCGGGGGCCAGGTCCCTGAGTCACCTTTGGTGCCCCTGCTGCCCGTAGGTGGACTGGGGCTCGCCGGTGGCGGTTTGGTCGCATATCGCCTCAGGCACCGCAGGACAAACTCCTAATCGTCACGTGCGTCCAAAACAAACCATGACTAATTCACCTTCAAAGGAGAACTAGAATAATGCGGAAACCTAACAACAGGGCTCGGGCGTTGCTTGTCGGCGGCGCGGCACTGAGCACACTCGTAGGCATGGGGGTCACCGCTCCTGTCGCCAGTGCTGACGTCTACAGCACCTACACGTTCAGTGTCGCCGCCGAGGGGAGCAACCCGGTTGCTCCCCGCTTTTTCGAGGGCTTCTCAAGTACCGTGAACATGGCCGGATCGGAGACCGCCGAGTACGCCCTGGAGTCGGTGAGCAATCTTTACAACAATGCCGGGATCTTCGGCTGCAACCTGCTCAGTAGCAACAAGCGCCTCTGCAATACCGCCGACGAAGTCGGGCCTCAAAGTGACACCTATGACAACTTCGACCACAATGTGATCGTCCAAGCCCAAGCCATTGGCTCAGCGGCTGGCCTGGCGGACATCTGCACCACGCCTTCCTCCGAGCAACCCAGCGAGCCCAGCCCGCTTCCCTCTACCTACCCGTACTACGTCTACCCGCCGAATAACGAAACCAGTTCGGGGGCCGACGGTATACCGGTCGATTTGCTGAGGGCTTCGGCCTCGGAAGCCGACCTAACATCGGCTGGGTCGACTGTCTGCTCTGACCTCAACCAGGAAGCTGTAGCCCAAGACGCCGTGGTGGGCCTGTCCTTCCCGGTGAACCTCACTGACGGCACGACCGGGGTCGTAGATCCCGCCCCGTTGGGGACGAGCATCAACCTGGCTGGCGGCGCCGCTTCCGGCGGCCCGGAGACAGCCGGCGACGTTGCCTGGAGGGTGTTCTGCGCTCCTGCCACCGACGCCCTGTCGATTACCACCTGGAACCAGCTCTACGCAGTCTTGGGCCTCACTACCAAGGAGCTGGCGAAGGACGAACCGCTTGTCCTGTGGGGGCCGGCGAAGAACTCCGGCACAGGGGCGACCTGGTATGAGTGGGCGGGGTGTGCCAACACGACCGGCCGGATTGTCAGCGATCACCAAATCACCGAGAACGACGCGCAGCAGGTGTCGCAGTACGCGGCGCAGAACGCCAGCACTACCATAGAGCTCAATACGGCCCCCGTCGCCGGGGTACCGGCGGCAAATGTGGCCGGTCAGGGCGCATCGTCCGGTGGCACGGCCCCTTTGAACATCGACCTCTGCGGCGGTAACGGCACATCAAGCACGGGCCTGGGGACATCGAGCTACGCGGCTACGCCCAACTCGGCCAATATCGACCCGGCCAGTGATGCCGCTTACACGAGCAATGAGCAGTGCGTCGCGCAAGAAGTTGCGGACTCCCTGTTCTTCATGTCCTACGGCTACACGATTTCGCACCCCTTCACAGCCGCGGTCACCATCCCGACCACGGCAGCGGGGAGCGTACCGGACTACATCATTGGGACGAACTACCAAGTATCAGGCGCCCCAACCAAGATCAATGGGTCAACTGTCACCGGCGCCGTCTTGGGTAACCCAAGCGCAGTCACGACCGATCCTCGGGCCGGGAACGTCAATGCCGTCCTTACAGGCCGTGACCTGTGGATCGACTACCTGAACGACCATGTTCGGGCGTCTGCGGCTGCCTTTGTCAACTGGGTCTGCGACGCCGGTAACGAGGTCGACCCCAAGGGGATAGACCTGACGACAGGCCAACCGTTCGACACGGAAATCTCCGAGGCGTTCACGGCTTGGGGCTTCCCCCGCCTGAACTGTGACGCTGACGGCACGTCTGGCGACAACACGACGTACGCCCCCACGATCGACATCAATGCCGGGCAAGTGGGCGGACCGATCATCGACCCAGGTCCCCCCAATGTCGAGTAGGTAATTACGTACTGGTTGGAACAGCTAGTCCTCTAGTCAGTCCCTCTCAGGACAGTGAAGAAGCCGGCGGGGAATCGCCCCGCTGGCTTCTTCCGCGGTCCTGACCTTGTCTGGAAGCCGGAAAGAGGAGCCTCCACAAATGACTAAGTCGAAGGCCGCTGGCTGCATGGTAAGCGCGTCGCTCGTCTGGGTGAGCAGCCTGTCGATAGGCAACGCCGCCCTGGCGGCGGGAGCCCCGCCGAAGGTGACCGTTTCGCCATCGGTTATTTACCCCACCGACCAGTACTTCCAGACCACCCGGCGCTTTGCCGGAACCGGCGCCGTGGTTACGGTGACGGTTGGTCCGAACAGCGTGCTCCAGCCGGGCTGGCCGGTGGAGGTGCAGGAGTGCGACGCAAACCCCACCAGCGGCGACGACTGCGACACGACCACCACACTTGCCTTTGACCAGTTGACCAAGATCCAGGTGCTGGCGGCAGCCAACGGAAGTGTCACCGTTCATTTCCTCGTGTGGTCGCCGTTACCGAATAGTTGGGACAAGTACAGCGTGATCCAAGTTGGGCCCGGTCACCCCACGTCATTGTGGATTGGGGACGACCCATCTCGCTGGGCGGCCACAGGGCTCGTTTCGTCGCCCGTCGTGGTAGGAAGCAAGAGAGCAGCACGGTCCGGGGGCCCCGTGCTCCACACTCAAAGCGGCAAGACCTCTCCGGGGACCGCTTTAGGCGAGACAGTCGGCATCGGTCTGGCCGCTTTGGCAGTCCTCATTGGTTCCGGGGTGACCATCGGCTGGCGGCGACGTCAGGCCGTGAGATGATCACGGCTGTAGCCAAGCCGCCTCTACCCACTGTTGACGGTCTGTTTACCCGCACGTTACGCGCCGTTGGCCCGAAGGCAATGTGGGCGGTGGAGCATGGACATCGAGGAGGCAGGAGCCCTGCCAGAGAAGGTTGCCCGTGAGAGTCCCCGTCCAGCTCAAGTTGTCCCTAGCAGCGCGGTTGGTGGGCCTTCTTTGCCTGGTGAGCGCGGGGGGGTACGCGGCTGCCGGTTTGGCGTCTGCCCAGGCGAGCGGCATCAGCGTTACGCCGACGACGGTGCAGACGGTAGCCCAGTTCGCCACCTCGGGAGCCATGGCCTATGAAGGAGACGGGGGTACGATCACGGTAACGATCCCCGCCAACTCCACCCTGGCACCGAACGCGCAGGTGACCTTCGAGGAGTGCGACCTCAACCCGAAGGCGCAGAGCAACTGCGACGGGGGAACGCTGAGCAATAACGACACGAACGGGAACTTGGTTTATACAAATCCTGACGGCAGTGTCACGTTCACCATGGATGTGTGGATCCTGCCCACCGGCAATGCGGCTACGACGCCGGACGTGGATGACCCCAACAACACCAACCCGAACGGGTTCGACCCAAATTCGACGGTGACCTGCGACGCCGCTCACCCTTGTGCCATCTGGGTCGGTGACGATTCTTCCAACTGGAACGCTAACAGCTACGTCTTTAACGGGCTAACGCCGCAGCCCGCCCCGGCGACGCTCCCGACCACCACCACCACCACGACGTCGCCGACCGGCACGACGTCGCCGACCGGCACGACATCGACGACCGGCACGACAACTAGCACTACAACGCCGAGTACGACGACCACGACATTGCCGACGAGTACTACCACGACTACCAGTACGACCGTGCCGACGTCTACAACCACGACGACCACGACGGTGCCGACCGCGACGACGACCACGACGGTGCCGACCGCGACGACGACTACGAGGGTGCCGACCACCACGACGACCACGACGGTGCCGACCGCG
>CAYZVQ010000033.1:0-26180 GCA_964481925.1 uncultured Acidimicrobiaceae bacterium | reverse complement strand
GCTGCGGGTCAGCCCTGCCCAGCAGCGAGCGCTCCAAGAGGTCTTCGGCGCCTGCCGGTTCATGTCGGCCTTGGTTTCGCCTTTTTCCGCCGAACGGCTTTCCCGGTCGGCCGCGCTGTGTTCAGGAACTGCAGGTGCCGGTCGAAATACCTTGGTAGTGGAGCCGGCATAGCCTCTCAAAGGAGCACCCGGATGTCGTTGAAAGGTCCGCTCTTTGGGCGCAGAAGATGAGCCGTTTCATGTTGGCCCGCCAGCCCATTTACGGGGCCAATCTCGGTGTCCGAGGTTACGAGCTGCTCTTCCGGGGCCCGGGCGCACGGACCACCGACGGTATCGCCATGACTGCGGACGTCCTGGTGCGGGCCGGCCTCGACATCGGGGTGGCCGACCTGGTGGGCGACAAGCGGGTCTTCGTCAAGGCCCCCCGCCCCTTCCTGGTCGGCGACCTCGAGTTCCCGCTGCCGCCCCGCCAGACGGTCATCGAGGTAGTCCAGGACGTTGCCCGTACCCCCGAAGTGGTGGCCGGTTGCCGCCATCTGGTGCAAAACGGCTATGCCCTGGCCCTGGACCATTACGTCTGGGACGATGACGACGACCCGTTGCTGGACATGGTCTCGATCATCAAGCTCGACGTCCTGTCGCTCACGACGGCCCAACTTTCGAACGCCGTCAGCCATAACTCGAAGTTCGGCGTCGAGCTGCTGGCCGAGAAGATCGAGACCCCCGAGCAGCTGGAGGTCTGCCAGAACCTCGGCTTCGACCTGTTCGAGGGCTACCTGCTTGGCCGGCCCGACGTCGTCGAGGGCGACGCCTTGTGGCCCGACAGGGTCGTATGCCTGCGCATTCTCGAGGAGCTTGGCCACCCGGGCACCTCGGGCCGCGAGGTCCAGGACCTCGTCCAGACCGACCCCGCCCTCAGCTACCGCTTCTTGAGAGCGGCCGGGGCGGGCGCCGCCCGGGGCCTTTTCCCGCGCTTGCATTCCGTGCGTGAGGCCGTTATCTCCCTGGGTACCCGCCGGTTGCGCACTTGGGTGACGCTCATGGTCCTCGCCAGTTGTTGCCAGAGCGCGGACGAGCACCTCGAAATGGTCATAGCCCGGGCCCGGGCGTGCGAGGTCACCGCGCTGGCCCTGGAGCTGGAGCCTCGCCAGGTCGACGCCGCGTTCACGGTCGGCCTGTTGTCGGCCCTCGGACATCTGGTCACGACGCCCCTGCCGACGATTATCGAAGGGCTGTCCCTGACCTGCGAGGTGGAGGACGCGCTCCTCGACCACAACGGCGTGCTCGGCCGGGTCCTGACCGAAGTCAGGCAACGCGAGGTCAGCCCGGGCGAACATGACGAGCCGTACCCCCTGGTCACCGCGAACCGAGAGGCCGAGGCGGTGCCCGGGCCGAAGTCGCCCGTCGGTCGGTCCCCCGAGTAGGCGCCCGGCCCTAGCGGGCCCGGGCGAAGCGGTGAACAGCTTCGAGCAGCTCCCGGCTCTTTTCGGCGGCCACAGCCTTGTCACCCGCGGCCAGGGCATGGGCAACGCAGTGCTTTACATGGTCGTCGAGGATTGTGAAGGCCAGGGCATCAAGGGCGGTGCCGACGGCGGAGATCTGGGTGAGGATGTCGATGCAGTAGCGGTCGTCGGCGATCATCTTCTCGACGCCGCCCACCTGGCCGGCGATGCGGTGCATGCGTTTGATGAGCGCGTCCTTGTCGGCCAGGTAACCGTAGGTGGTGTTCTCGGAGCCTTCCGGCGCGGCCGTGCCTGAGCCTGGCGGCGCGGCCGTGCTTGAGCCTTCCGGGGCGGCACCGGGTGGGGTGGTGGTCTCGGTCATGGGCCCTCCCTGCGGGGACGGAACCGGCGCAGCCGGAGCGAATTGCTAACCACGAAGACGCTGGAAAAAGCCATGGCGCCGGCGGCGACGACGGGCTGGACGACGCCGGCCACGGCCAGTGGGACGGCGACCAGGTTGTAGGCGAACGCCCACCACAAGTTGACCTTGATGGTCGCCAGGGTGCGGCGGGCGAGCCTGATGGCGTCGGCCGCCGCTCGCAGGTCCCCCGAGACAAGGGTGAGGTCGGCGGCTTCAATGGCAATGTCGGTACCGGTGCCGATCGACAGGCCCAAGTCGGCTTGAGCCAGAGCGGGGGCGTCGTTGACGCCGTCGCCGACCATGGCCACCACCTGGCCCGTGTTCTGGAGCCGGCGGATCTCGGCTGCTTTGCCGTCGGGCAGGACGTTGGCCAGCACCCGGTCGATGCCTACGGCGGCGGCGACGTTGGCCGCGGCGCGCTCGTTGTCCCCGCTCAGCAGGACCGGGCTCAGCCCGAGGGCGCGCAGCTCGGCCACTGCTTGGCGGCTTGTCGGCTTGACCCGGTCAGTTAGGGCGATCAGGCCGCAGCAGCGGAGGTCGGCGGCCACCCAGACCACGGTGGCCCCGGCCGCTTCCAGCTCCTCGGCCCGCGCCACCAGCGTGGCGGGCAAGGCCGCGCCATGGTCCTCCATCAGGGCGGGCCGCCCAGCTACCACGGAGCGGCCCTCGACCACGGCCTCGACGCCGAGGCCGGGGTGGTTGACGAAGCCTTCCACGTCCGGGAGCCGGCCAAGGCGCCTTCGTCCTCGCTCGGTTATGGCCCGGGCGACCGGGTGCTCGCTGGCGCTCTCGGCCGCCGCCGCCAGGCCCAGCACCTCTTCCTCGCTGGTGCTCGCCGCCGGGACGACGGCGGCGACGCTCATAACGCCGTCGGTCAGCGTCCCCGTCTTGTCCAGGGCGATGACCGTGACGTCCCGGGCCTTTTCCAAGACCTCGGGGCCTTTGACGACGATCCCGAGCTGGGCGCCGCGCCCGGTGCCGACGAGTAGGGCGGTCGGGGTGGCGAGCCCCAGGGCGCACGGGCAGGCGACGACCAGCACCGCCACCGCGGCGGTGAAGGCGGCACCGGGCGCGGCGCCCGACGCCAGCCGTCCGACGAAGCTGAACAGCGACAGGACCATGACCGTGGGCACGAACACCGCCGAGACCCGGTCGACCAGGTTTTGCACCGGTGCCTTGCCGGCCTGGGCCTGTGCCACCAGGCGGGCGATCTGGGCCAGGGCCGTTTCCCCGCCGACCCGGGTGGCCCGGACCACGAGCCGGCCCGAGGTGTTGATGGCCGCGCCCGCCACGTGGTCGCCCGGCCCCACCTCGACCGGCACCGGCTCGCCTGTGAGCATGGAGGCATCGACGGCCGAGACGCCCGACTCGACCAGCCCGTCAGTGGCGATTTTCTCCCCCGGGCGCACTACAAAGCTGTCACCGACAGCCAACCGGTCCACCGGTACCAGCACTTCGTCGCCGTCCCGCCACAGGCGGGCCTGTTTGGCGCCCAGGCCTAGGAGGAGGCGCACCGCCTCGCCCGAGCGGCGCCTGGCGCGGGCCTCGAGGTAGCGACCGAGCAGGACCAAGGCGGTGACCGCGCCTGCGGTGTCGAAGTAGACGGGGGCCCGCAGGCCGGCCAGCAGGACGACGGCCGACCAGGACCACGCCGCCAGCGTGCCCACTGATATCAGGGTGTCCATGGTGGCCACGCCGTGGCGGGCGTTCGCCGCCGCCGCCCGGTGGAAGGGCCAGCCCCCGTAGAGCACGACCGGTGTCGCCAGTGCCAGCGACAGCCACTCCCAGCCCGGGGAGCGGCCCCCCGGCACCCAGGCCAGCACCACCAGGGGTATTGAGGCCGCGACCACCCCGATCAGGCGCCGGCGGTACGGGCGGGCCGGGTCGTCGTCCCCGCCAGACGGCGCCGGCACTCGGGCGCGGTAACCGGCCGCCTCCACGGCGGCGATGAGCTCGTCCACGCTGACCTGGCCGGAGTCGTAGGAGACGGCCGCCTCCTGGGTGGCGAAATTGACCGTCGCGTCCACGCCTTCGAGCTTGTTGAGGCGTTTTTCGACCCGGGCCGCGCACGACGCGCACGTCATGCCGTCGATCGCCAGCTGGGCCCGTTCGGCCCCCGGTGGCCGTTCGGCGACCGCCACCGCCCCCGAGAGCGTTCCGGGCACCCGGCGGGTCAACTCAGTGCTTCGTAGCCGGCAACTTCGATGCCGGCGCGCAGAGCGGCGTCATCGAGGCTTTCCCCGCTCACCCTGACCGCTTTGGTGCCCAGGTCGACCTCGACCTGGGCGACGCCGTCAAGCGAGCTCAGTTCGACCTTAACGGCGTTGACGCAGTGGTCACAGGTCATGCCCGGGACCCGGTAAAGGACTGTCTCTGCCACGGAGGCTCCTTCGTCTCCTGGCCACTATACCCCTCGGGGGTATCAGTGGGACTAGGGCCAAAGGGCCCGCGGCGGTCCCCGCGAGGCCCTGTCCCTAGCGCTCCCCCGCGGCGTTCGCACGGGTGCGCCACATAGCAGTAGCGCACGGGTTATCGGCGCCGCGGCTTCTCGCTGGAGCATGGTTTCGGACGCCAATTGCCCGAAATGAGAGATCCCAGCAATTACGGCCGTGGGTTTGTCTATTTTCAGGCGCCTTCTAGCCGTGACGTCATTACAAAATGAGGCCGACCAACCTGTTTCGTACAAATTGACGCGAGAAATTATATGGGGGACATCACGCCGCCGGTGGCCGGCGGGGGCACCATCACCCGGGGGGCTGAGCTGGTCCAGGGCCTGGCTCAGCCGGGTGTTCGGACGACCAGGCTTCGGCCACGGCCGCGGCCACCTGCTCGTGCACCCGGGCCTGGAACATGGACGGCACGATGACGCCGAGGGCCAGCTCCTCGTCGCTGACCGAGCCGGCGATGGCGCGCGTCGCGGCCGTTTTCATTGCCGGGGTCACGAAGGAGCAGCGGGCGGCCAGGGCGCCTTTGAAGAAGCCGGGGAAGCACAAGGAGTTGTTGATCTGGTTGGGGAAATCGCTCCGCCCGGTGGCGATGACGGCGTCGCCCCGCAGTTCCTCGGCGAAGACTTCGGGCTCGGGGTTGGACAGGGCGAAGACCATCGGGCGGGGTGCCATCCGGGCCAGTAGCCCGGGGTCGACCGAACCGCGCCGGGCGGTGCCGATAAACAGGTCGGCCCCGTCTAGGGCACCGGCCAGGCTCGTCAGGCCCCGGGGGTTGGAGCGCGCTGCCAGCCGGGCGTGGTGCGCCGGCACCCCGGGACGGTCGGCCAGCACTCCGTCCCGGTCGAACACGACGAGGTCGGTCGTCCCGGCGTCGAGGAGGGCTTCGGCCACCGCGGTACCGGCCGCCCCGCAGCCCACGAGCACGGCTTTCAGGTCTTTTAGGTCCCGGCCGGTCAGGCGGCAGGCGTTCAACACGGCGGCCATGACCACGATGGCCGTGCCGTGCTGGTCGTCGTGGAAGACGGGGATGTCGAGGCGGCGCTGGAGCTCGGCTTCGACCTCGAAGCAGGCCGGGGCGGCGATGTCCTCTAGGTTGATGCCTCCGAAACCGGGGGCGATGGCCGCCACGGTGTTTATCAGCTCCTCGGTCGAGTGGGTGTCCAGGCACAACGGGTAGGCGTTGACCCCACCGAAGTACTTGAACAACAGGGCCTTGCCTTCCATCACCGGCAGCGCTGCCAACGGGCCCAGCGGGCCCAGGCCGAGCACGGCGCTGCCGTCGGTGGCGATGGCCACCGAGCTGCCCTTGGCCGTGAGCGCCCACGCGTCGGCCGGGCGGCGGGCGATGGCGCTGGCCACCCGGCCGACGCCGGGGGTGTAGGCCAGCGACAGGTCCTGGCGGGTACGCACCGCTACTCTCGGCGTGACCTCGATCTTGCCGCCCAGGTGGTAGAGGAAGGTCCGGTCCGAGACGTGGCGGACCCGGTAGCCGCTCTGGTCGAGCAAGCTGGTGATGGCGCTGACGTGGTCTTCGTCGGCCGCCTGCAGAGTGAGGTCCACTGTCGTACCAGCTGTGGCCACCTCGACCAGGTCCATGCCGACCACGACGGCACCCACCGATGTCGCCCTCTGGGCCAGGCTCGCCAACAACGCCGGGTGGGCGGGCGCCGACACCCGCACCGTGACGGTGTAACTGGCACCGAGGTGACCGGGACCGGGCGGGCCGGTGTTGGTGGGTGGTTCGCTCATACCTCTCCTGTCGGAGCGGTCAGTCTGGGTCCCGACCTTATACGGCCCGGCCGGCCTTCCTAGGCGACCCGTTGACAAGATGACCTGTGACAAGGGCTATAAGCTGCTGGCGGAGAAAATGTGACCACACCCAGCCCCGATAGCGCCCAATGCCCGTGTGATGAGCCAGAACCTGACGGTGGTGGGCGACGGGCCCAGCGGGTGCACGTCGTCGGACCGGTCTGCTTTGACCTCGTGTTCTCCGGTCTGCCCGTCCCACCTCGTCCGGGCACCGAAGTACGCGCCGCCAACCTGGGCATCTCGCCCGGCGGGGTAGCCAACGTGGCCGTCGCTCTGGCCCGCCTCGGCCTGGACGTCGCCCTCTCCGCCGTGTTCGCCGAGGACACCTTCGGGGACTATCTGTGGGGCTCGCTCCTGGACGAGGGCATAGACATGACGTACTCGGTCCGGGTCGGAGGCTGGAGCACGCCGGTGACCAGCTCGATGGCCATTGCCGGCGAGCGTGAGATGGTGACCTACGAAGAGGTCCCGCCCGTCACTCTGAAGAGCCTGCCCGAGGGCTATCACGCCGACGCCTTCGTCGTTTCGTTGGCCGACGCCGACCCTCAATGGCTGGCCGGCTTGCACCGCTTTACCCCTCTGGTGTTCGCGGACGTCGCCTGGGACGACGAGCGGCTCGGCTCCGCCGGGATGGCGGACGCGCTGGCGGCCATCGACGTGTTCATGCCCAACGCGGCCGAGGCGCTGGCTTGCACCCGTTGCGAGACCCTCGAACAGGCGACGGCCAAGTTGGCCGCCGGCGGGCGCATGGTCGTGGTCAAGGACGGGGGAGCGGGCGCGGTGGCGATGGAACCGGGCTCGGGCTCGGCCACCAGGGAGGCGGCCGTGCCGGTCGAGGCCCGGGACACCACCGGCGCCGGCGACGTCTTCGACGCCGGCTTCATCTACGCCTCCTTGGCCGGCTGGCCCATCTCCCAGCGGCTTCGCTTTGCCAACCTGTGCGCGTCGGAGTCGGTCAAACTCATCGGAGGTTCCTTCGCCGCCCCGTGCTGGCGAGACCTGGCCGCCTTCTGGCGGGGGCTCGACGACCTGGAGCTCCGGCGGGAGTTCAGCTTCCTCGACGCCGTAATGTTGAATGTCCCCGGGCGCCGGGACTGCCGGCGCTCCCATCCGGCCATGGACCCTCCGGCCGCCGTGGCCCCAGCCAACCGCGCCGGGTAGACCGGCGTGGGCGGCTGGACGACTTGCAGAGCAAGGTAAAACCGGTAAATATCATTGTCTCCATCATCTTTGTGTATTTCTAGGAGGTCATAATGGGCCGCAAAGCCCGTAACAAGCTCGGAACTACCGCGCTATCCGCCGTCGTTGCCGGGTCCCTCGTCGCCGTCGGGGTCTCTGGCACGGCCAGCGCCGCGTCACCCGTTTCGTTCACGTACTGGACGAGCGGATGGGGGACCAGTGAGATCACCGCGATTGACAACGCCTTCGACGCCGCCAACCCAGGCTACAAAGCCAGTGGCACGTTCATCGCCAAGTCCGACGAGTTCCTACCCAAGGTCACCGCGGCGCTAAAGACAAATACCCAGCCCACCGTCGTCATAGACCAGCAGCCCTATGACCTCCCCTTCTATCAGGAGAGTGGCAAGCTGATCCCTCTCACCGGGCAGGTCCCGGCGACGAACAGCCTTTACTCCGTGATCAAGAAGTCCCTCTTTTATAAGGGCCAGCAACTGGGGATGGCGCTGTCGGGCTTCGGCGATATAGCCCTGTACTACAACAAGGCCGATTTCGCCGCCGCTGGCATCACGGCCCCTCCTACGACGTGGGCTCAGCTCGCCGCTGACGCCGCCAAATTGACGGTCCCGTCGGCCAAGCGTTGGGGCTTCTACGTCCCGATGGGCGACGCCGAGTGGATCTCATACGACTGGGAACCGGTCCTGTGGGGAGACGGGGGCACCCTGCTCAATCCGGCTGGGACCAAGGCCACCTTCGACAGCCCCGCCGGCGTCAAGGCGCTCAGCACCTGGGTCAATCTCATCAAGGACAAGGTGGCGCCGGCCGCCAGCTTTGCCGCTAACGGCAGCTACGACGGCGGCAATGCGTTTGAGTCCAACGCCGTGGCGATGGTGACCGACGGCATATGGGTCGACTTCGCCACCGTGCCCAAGGGCTTCAGTTACGGCGTGGCCCCCTTCCCCGCGGGGTCCGCCGGCCCCTCCACCAACATCGGCCTGGCCGTGGCCGCCCTCTTCAAGACCACGACGACCGAGGACGCAGCCGGCCTCGCCTTCATCAAGTTCCTGTCCACGCCGGGCGAAGGTGCCTATATCGCGTCACAGGACTACGGTGAGCCCGACTCCCCGGCCCAGGTCAGCCAGCCCGCGCTGAAGGCGATCGCGGCCAAGGCCCCGGGGTACAACGTGTTCACCAACATCGTGCACTCCGGCGGCGTACGGCCTATATCACCCGAGTGGGGCGCCATTTCTGCCGACCTTTACACCGAGATCAGCGACGCGCTCTCAGGTAGTGTCACGCCCTCGCAGGCCCTCGCGACTGCCGCCCAGGAGGCGGACGCCTTGTTGGCCAAGAGCAGCTAATGGTCCCGAGCCCTCCCGGCGCCCGCTCGGGCCCGCTCGCTCACGCGGGCCGAGCGCCAACCGGGAGGGCCCGGCTTATCCGTCCCCGGACGACCAACAGCCGCGGCCGTGGCGTCAGCCGCAGCCGTGGCGTCGGCCGCCGGCCTCTGGCCCTGTCGTACCTGTTCATCGCCCCCGCCGTGTTGCTCACGGCGCTATTTTCAGTGCTACCCCTGGGCATGTTGGCATGGCGGAGCCTTTTCAGCGGCGGCGTGTTCGCCACGTCGTTGTCCTATGTCGGCCTACAGAATTACAGCGACGCCCTGTCCCAGGGCGGGACGCGGGCTTTGCAAGTCACGGCCATTTACACCATCGGCTTCGTGGTCGTCACGATGGGCTTCGGCCTGGCTATCGCCCTGCTGCTCGACGTCAAGCTACCAGGCATACGGCACCTACGTGCCCCTTTCATCATCCCGCTCGTCGTACCGTCCGTGGCCACTGCCTTGATATGGGGCAACCTCTTCGCTCCCGACTTCGGTATTGTCAACCGCGCCCTGAGCGCCCTCGGGCTCCCCCAGGCGGACTTCACGTCGTCGCCATCCCTGGCCTTTTTGACCGTGTTGACCTTCGGCGTCTGGCAGTTCTTCGGTGAGTGCGTCATCTTGTACCTGGCCGGTCTCAAGACGATCCCCCTGGACCTCCTCGAAGCGGCGGGCGTCGACGGCGCCGGGCCGTGGCGGCGCTTCCGGTACATCCGCTGGCCGCTGCTGCGCCGGCACACCGTCCTCATTTGCGTCGTCACCACCCTGACCGGCCTGCAGACGTTCAACCAGATCTTCGTCCTCACCAATGGCGGCCCTAACGGCGCCACCACCACTGCCCTGTTCTACATCTTCAACCAGGGTTTCGTGCAGTTCAACACCGGGCTGGCGGACGCCATGGGCGTCATCCTGTTCGGCGTTTCGCTGTTCATAACCGTGGTGCTGGTGGGCTACTTCGGGCGGGGGGCGCGCCGCAGTGTTTAGGTCGCGCTTCTGGTCGAGGGCCTTGATCTACTCCCTGCTGGCCGTGGCCGTCCTGGTCGTGCTGTTCCCTTTGGTGTACATGCTGGGGACAGCGGTCAAGCCCAACTACCAGATCGTCGACTTGCGGGCGTCATTATGGCCCAGCCAGTTCGAATGGGGCAACATCGTGCGAGCGTGGAACTCGGCCCCTTTCGGACGTTGGTCCATAAATACCATAATATTCAGCGTCGGTGCCACCATAGGCCAGATCGGCAGTTCGTTGCTAGCCGGCTATGCCTTCGCCATGTTCGATTTCCCGGGCAAGCGTGTGCTTTTTTACATTTTAATCGCCGGGCTCATGGTCCCCTTCAGCACTATCATCGTACCCGTCGTGCAGATCCTGGCCGACCTCCATTGGCTCAACACATATCAGGGCCTCATAGTCCCTAATATTGCCTCCGCCCTGGGCGCTTTCCTGGTGCGCCAGTTTTATCTGGGCATGCCTTACGAGCTGGGCGAGGCGGCGCGCATTGACGGCGCCTCTGAGTGGAAGGTGTTCAGCCGGGTTTATGCACCGTTGGCCACGCCCATTATCGCTGCTTTTGCCATAATTTCGTTCCTCCAGAACTGGAACAACTTCCTCTTTCCCCTTATCGTCGTCAACACCACGAGCATGGAGGTCCTGTCCCAGGGGCTCTCGGTTTTCCAAGACCAGTTCAGCACCAACTACGACCTGCTCATGTCGGGTGCCACGATCGTCATCACGCCGATCCTCGTGGTCGCCGTCTTAGCTCAGCGCCGCATAGTGGAGGGCATAACGCTCGGCGCCATCCAGTAGGGCCCCAAGCTCGTGCGTGGCGGGTGACCACCGCCAGCGCCGTTCGGCGCTGGATAATCGCCGGCGTTACCCTCGGCGCCGTCCGCTGAGGCCTTCGAAGGCCTGCCACATCGAGGCGTAGGCCCCGCCTCGTTCGACCAACTCGTCGTGCGTGCCGATTTCGACCACCCGGCCGTCGTCGAGGACCACGATGCGGTCGGCGGCTTGCGCGGTCTGGAGCCGGTGGGCGATGAGGACGGTGGTGCGGTCCCGGGAAACCTGGTGCATGGCCGCGGCCACCCGGGCCTCGGTGGCCAGGTCGAGGTTGGACGTGGCTTCGTCCAGTAGGAGGAGAGCGGGATCCACCAGCTCGGCCCGGGCCAGGGCGATCAGCTGTCTCTGGCCGGCGGACAGGGAGCGGCCCCGCTCGGCCAGCTCATGGCGGTAGCCGCCGGGCAGGGCGGCAATGAAGTCGTGCGCCCCCACCGCCCGGGCCGCACTTTCCACCTCCGCATCGGCGGCGTCGTTGCGCCCGTAGGCGATGTTGTCCCTGACCGTGCCGGAGAACAGGAAGGCCTCCTGGGGCACGTAACCGAGCTGGCGGCGGAACGAACGAAGCTCTAGCCGGCGCAGATCCTGGCCGTCGACCTGGACGCTGCCCTCGTCGGGGTCGTAGAAGCGGGCCAGAAGTTTCATGACCGTCGACTTGCCCGCCCCCGTCTCGCCCACCAGGGCCACCGTCTCGCCCGCCCGGATCTGCAGGTCGACGCCGCGCAGAGCTTCCGCCGGGGGCAGGGCGGCCCCCGCCGGGGGCCCCGCGTCAGGGCGCGACCGGGGGGTCGCCACGGGGTAGGCGAAGCGGACGTGGTCGAGAGCGATCGCCCCGGCCAGCCGGCCCGCCTCCAGCGCGTCGGGCGCCGGGGGCGTGCGCGTTTCGAGCTGCATGAGCTCGGAGATGCGCTGCACCGAGACCCGTGTCTGCTGCCAGGAATCGAAGACCTGGGAGAGCTGCTGGATGGGGGAGAAGAACAGGTCGATATAGAGGATGAAGGCGACCAGCGCGCCCGTGGCCAGGTGCCCGGAGGCGATGAGCCCGGCCCCTACGCCCAGCACGATGGCGTCGGCCACCGAAGACAGGAACTGGACGAAAGGGAAGTAGGTGGCGACCAGGCGTTGGGCCGCCACCCGGGACTCCAAATAATCGTGCCCCAGGCGGTGAAAACGCTGTTTGGTGGTCTCCTCGTGGACGAAGGCCTGAGCCTCCCGCACGCCCGACAGGCTCTCTTGGAAGTCGGCGTTGACAATGCCCACCCGCTCTCGGGACAGGTCGTAAAGGCGGGCCGCCCGGCGCCGGAACGCCACGGTGGCGATCGACAGGGGGACGATGACCGTCAGCGTGCACAGCCCGAGCTCGGGGTCGATCACCACCAGGGCCACTCCCACGCCCACGAAGGTCACTATCGAGACCAGGGCGGAGAGCAAGCCGTTCTCTATGAGCGACTCGAACTGGTCGACGTCGGTGGTCATACGGGTCATGATCCGTCCCGCCATCTCGCGCTCGTAGTAGTCGAGCGAGAGGCGTTGCAGTTGGGCCCATATACGGATCCGCAGGGAAAGCATGATCCGCTGCGCCGTCCGGCCCGTTACGAACGTTTCGAAGATCTCGTCGACCAGGTCGGCCAGGGTGACGGCCAGGAAGACGGCGGCCGCCAGGAACACCACCGCCACCGACCCCTTGGCCACGCCGCTGTCGAGGCCCGTTTTCACCAGCACGGGGCCGGCGAGGGAGGCCAGGGCGTCCAGTACCACCAGCACCAGGCCCCCGAGCAGGGGCCGGCGGAACTCGGCCAGCAAGCGCCTGAGGTTGAAGTCCCTGTCCTGTGGGGGTTCGTCGGCGACCTCGATGGCGGGGACGTCGCGCACCGGCGGCAGCGCGTCCACCCGGGCCAGGAGCTCAGGGGTGGGGGCCAGGTTGAGCCGCCACCCGCCCCCCCCGCCCCCCAGGCCGGGCCCGATGCTGGGCGGGCCGATGGTGCGGCTCGCACCGGTGGTGGCATTGCCGTGGTAGCCGCGGCTCGTCCACGCCGCCTCGGTGGTACTGCCCTGCGCAGCCGACGAAATGGCGGCCAGAGCTTCGATCCGGTCACCCACTTTCGCGGCCAGGTCGGCTTCGAGCCCGGCCAGGAGAGAGTGGTAGGTGTCGCTGCGGGCCAGCAGCTCGTCGTGGGCACCCTGGTCCACGACCCGCCCGTCCTCGAGGACGACGATGCGGTCGGCCAGGTGCAGGGTGGAAAGGCGGTGGGCTATGAGCAGGGTGGTGCGGTCCGCCATGACGACGCGCAGGGCCTCGTGGATGCGGTCCTCGACCCGGGCGTCCACGGCGCTGGTGGCGTCGTCGAGGATGAGGATGCGGGGGTTGCACAGGATGGCCCGGGCCAGCGCCACCCGCTGGCGTTGCCCGCCCGAAAGGGTCAGGCCTCGCTCGCCCACGACGGTGCCGTAACCCCCGGGGAGGCGCTCGATGAACTCATGGGCCTGAGCCGCCCTGGCCGCCGCCACTACCTCCTCGTCGGTGGCATCAGTGCGCCCGTAGGCGATGTTGGCCCGCACCGTGTCGGAGAACAGGAAGCTCTCCTCGAACACGACACCGACCTGGTGGCGCAGTGACCGCAGTGCCACGTCCCGGACGTCATGGCCGTCGACCCGGACGGTACCCCGGTCGGGGTCGTAAAAGCGCGATACGAGCATTGCCACCGTGGACTTCCCGCTGCCGCTGGGGCCCACGATGGCCACCCGCTCGCCCGGGGCTATGTGCAGGTCGAGGCCCTGGAGCACCGGGTGGTCGGGGCTGTAGCCGAAGTGCACGTCGGAGAAGACCACATCGCCCTGCAGTGGGGGGAGCTCGAAGGCCCCGGGGGGGTCGGCGATGGCGGGCTTTAGGTCCAGGAGCTGGAAGATACGTTCCATGCCGGCCCGGGCCTGCTGGCCGATGGTGAGCACGCCGGCGAGCTGGCGCGCCGGCGCCAGCAACTGGCCGACGTAGGTCGAAAAGGCCAGGAACGTCCCGAGAGTGATCTCGTGGTGGATGGCCAGCCAGCCGCCCAGGGCGAGGATGGTCACCTGCCCGAGGGCGGGGATGGCCTCCAGGAGGGGCTGGTAACGGGACTGGAGGCGCACCGCTCGCATCTGAGAGCCGTAGAGCTTGGCCGAGGCCCGGGCCAGACGTTCGAGCTCGGCCCGTTCCTGGCCGAACGCCTTGACCACCCGCACCCCGTTGACGTCCTCGTCCACGATCTGGGCCACGTCGCCCTCACGCTGCTGGCCGTCCCATGTGGCGGGGAAAATGCGCCAGCGCATGCGGTACGAAACGAACATCAGGGCCGGGGCCACGGTCAGGCTCACCACTGCCAGTAAGGGGGACAGGTAGACCATCACGCCCAGGGAGACCAGCATCAACAGCACGTTGCCGCTCATGATGGGGAAGAAGCTGAGGAGCCCCTGCACCAGGGTCGAGTCGGAATTGGCCCGGGCGACGAGCTGGCCGGTCGGCATCCGGTTGAGGTTGTCGAAGTCCATTGACTGGAGATGGTCGTGCATGTCGTTGCGTAGGTCGTACTGCACGGCCAGGGCGACCCGGCCACCCCGGTAGCGCCGGATGTAGGCGAAGCCGAAGCCGGCCAGGGCCAGTCCGATCAGGAGCACCAACCACGGCCACAGGGCTGTGTTGTGGTCGATGATCACGCCGTCGAGGATCTCGCGTTCGATCAGCGGTACGACGGTCTGGCAAGTGCTCCCGAGGACGGCAGCGGCCAGTGACAGCACCACGTCGCGACGGTGCCGGAGCATATAGCCCCACAACCGCCTCACCCATCCCGGCGTTGCCGCCACGGTACTGGAGGGGGAGGGTTGCACTGCTACCTGTTCAGGATAACGACGCCCGTCCTTCAAACCGGCCCGTGCCGCTTACCCGCCCCTGACTACCAGGTCCGCCCGGTCGCGCCCTTGCGCCACCCGGTCCGCATTGGGCTGGTCGACGACCAGGGCCCACTGGCGGGCGTCGTCCGGGCTCCTCCCGAAGGCGATGTGGCGGGCCACGAGCCGGGACAGGCGCACCTCGTCGTCGAGCTCGACGTACCAGGCCTCGTCGAGGCGCGCCCGCAACCTGTCCCATGGGGGAGTGGCGTCCAGCAGGTAATTGCCCTCGGTTACGACCAGCCGCACGCCTGGCTGTACCGGGATGGCGCCGGCGATGGGCTCCTCGAGATCCCGGGGGAAGGCCGGTGCGTAGACGGTCTCGGCCAGCTCGGTGTGCAACCGGTCCAGGAGAGCGATGTAGCCGTGGACGTCGAAGGTGTCGGGCGCCCCCTTCCTTGAAGCGCGCCCGAGCCGTTGGAGCTCGACCTGGGCGAGATGGAAGCCGTCCATCGGCACCAGCGCCGCCACCGGCCCGAACTGGTCGACGACCCGCTCGACGAGCAGGCCGGCGAGCGTCGATTTACCGGCGCCGGGCGCCCCGGCGATGCCGAGCACCGCTCTGCGGCCCGGCCCGGCGAGCGCCCATGCCCGCGCCGTCAGGACTGACAGGTCCCAGGCGGCGCCGTGGCCTTCGCCCGCGCCCGGCCCGCCCTCTTGTTGAGATCCGTGACTGGTGACGCCGCCACATTATTTGACGCGCCGGTGGGCGGGCCTACGCTCGGTGGACCGTGACCTCCACCGCCGACCTCGCGCTGCTGGTGGGGGCGGGCGCACTGGCCGGGACCGTGGGCACGGCCGGAGGGATCACGTCGCTGGTCTCGTACCCGGCCCTGCTGGCCGTCGGTGTCCCGGCGCTACCGGCCAACGTGACGAACATCGTGGCGCTCGTAGTCTGCGGGCCCGGGTCGGCGCTGGCCTCCCGGCCGGAACTGGCGGGGAAAGGGCCATGGCTCAGGCACTGGGCGCCCGTCGCCGTCGCCGGCGCATTGGTGGGTTCGGGCCTGCTGCTGGCGACACCGGCGGGGGCGTTCCGCCGGATCGTGCCGTTCTTGCTCGTCTTCGCTGCTATCAGCCTGCTCCTCCAGCCCCGGCTGTCGGCGCGCCAGGCGCGCCACCCGGTCGGCCGTGACCGGTCCTGGTGGCCGCTCGGGCTTTTCTTGCTCTCCGGCTACAACGGCTATTTCGGCGCCGGGTCGGGCGTGATGCTCCTCGCCTTGTTGCTGGTGAGCGTGGACCAGCACATCGCCACGGCCAACGCCCTGAAGAACATGCTCCTCGGCCTGGCCACGGCGGTGTCGGCGGTCATGTTCGTCGTGTTGGGCGACGTCTACTGGGCCGCGGCCGCCGCCCTGGCCGTGGGGGCGTTCGTGGGCAGCATGGCCGGGCCTGCGGTGGCACGGCGGATCCCCGGCAATGTGCTGCGGGCCCTGGTCGCCCTCACCGGGATCGGCCTGGCCATCCGGCTCTGGGCCGTTCCTGGCTAGGGGCCCGCCTGGGCCTCGGCGGCGGTAGCGGGTGCCGAGGCCAGCGCGGTGGTGGCGGGCGCCGAGGGCAGCGCCGCGAGGGCGAGCAGGGCGCCCCCGATGGCGACGGCGGCGCCCACTCCCAGGGCCACGCCGGCCCCGCTCAGGAACGCCGAGCGCGCCGTCAGCGCCAGTAACGCCCCCATCGCCCCCCTCACGTGCTCGGCCACGGCTAGGGCGGCACCGAGGGAGCCGAGGATCGTCCGGGTGGCCGCCGCGGGCACATGGTAGGCGGTCAGGGCCGAGGTCATGCGGTCCTGGTAGCGGGTCGACAGGAGGCTGCCGATGACGGCCACGCCCAGTGCCCCGCCGACCTGGAGGGAAACCGAATTGGTGGCCGAACCGACGCCGGCCTCCCCGCGGGGGACCGACCCCAGCACCGAGTTCGTGGCCGTGGGGAGCAGGAGCCCGGCACCCAGCCCGATGAGCAGCAGGCCGGGGAGGACGTCCAGGTAGGTCGTGGTGACCGCAGGGTGGAGCGACACCTGCCACAGGCCACCGGCGACGGCGGCCAGAGCGGCGAAAACGGTGAACCGGGGCCGGGTGGCCCGTGTGACCAGAGGCGACAGCGCCGCGCTCAGGGCGAGAGTGGCGGCGATGGGCAGTATGCGCAGCCCGGCCCCGAGCGGCGAGTAGCCGAGGTCGAACTGCAGGAACTGAGTGGAAACGAACAGTCCCCCGAGCAGGCCGAACAAGCCCAGCAACTCCGCGGCCAGGGCCACCGAGAACCGGCGGTCGGAGAAGAAGCCCAGTTTCAGCATCGGGTGAGAGCTATGGCTTTCCCAGCCGACGAACGCGGCCAGCACGGCCAGGCTGGCCACGCCGGCTCCCACCACAGCACCCGAGGCCCACCCTCGGACCGGGGCCTCGATGATCGCCCACAGGAGCAGGCCCAGGCCGCCGATCGACAACAACGCCCCGACCGGGTCGGGCCGGTCGGCCGCCGGGTTCTTGGAGTCGGGCACCAGCACCAGGGCGCCGGCGAAGGCGGCCACGGCGATGGGGACGTTCACGAGGAAGATGGAGCCCCACCAGAACCGGGACAGCAGTAGGCCTCCGGCGATAGGGCCGATGGCGATCCCGAGGCCTATGGTCCCGCCCCAGGTGCCGATGGCCCGGGCCCGGGCGACGGGGTCGCGGAAGATGTCGTTGACAATTGAAAGGGTGGCCGGGATGGTGAGGGCGCCCCCCGCCCCCATGGTCCCGCGGCACGCGATCAGCAGGTCCACCGAGCCGGAAAAGGCGGCACCGACCGACCCCAGGGCAAAGACGGTCAGCCCGATGAGAAAGAACCGCTTGCGCCCGAACCTGTCGGCCAGGCTGCCGCCGACGAACAACAGCCCGGCAAAGACCATGGCGTAACTGTCGACGATCCACTGGAGCTCGCTCGAAGTTGCGTCCAGTTCCCGCACCAGGGTGGGCAGGGCCACATTGAGGATCGTGTTGTCCACATTGATAATAAGGACAGAGGCGCACAGCACCGCCAGCGCCGCGCCCGGGTGCACGCGCGTCCCGGACCGTCCCATCGGTCTACTAAATCGCAGGGCCGGGCCAGGGAGCCAGAGCCCAAGGGCACTTCTTCCCGTCCCGTCGTCCGGGCCGGTGGCCGGCCCCGGCACCATAAGCTGCCCGGGATTGTTAAGCGCGACCCCGTAAGGTTGGCGTCCACTTGACGCGGCGAGAGCCGGTCCACAAAGGAGCTCGATGACGGACAGCACGCTTTCCAACCGCCCCGGTCGCCCGGCGCCCCGCTTCTTCGGGCGCCGGGCCCTGCTTCTCGCCGGCACGGTCGCCCTGGGCGTCGTCGCTGTCCCGTCTGTCGCCCAGGCATCGGCCCCCCACTCGGCCCCCCACTCGGCCCCCCACTCGGCCCCCTCGTCGACGTCGGCATGTAGCCGGATCAGCGCGGTACAGGTTGGGGGGTTCGTTCATCACAGCGTGCCCGCGGGGACGTACTACGGCAACACTTTGAAGGCGACCAAGCAGGACGACGAAATTTCCGGCGTCGTCGAGTCCTGTATTTTCGGCTCCGAGACCACCTTGAAAGCGTTGGTCAAGGACGTCATCCTCTCTTACGAGGTGACGTCCCAGCCCATTACGGGGTCGGAACTGCAGAACGCGTTGACGCAGGCGGAGGCGCTCAAGTTCAAGTTCACCCCGTACTCCGGGCTCAACATGACGGCTTACTACTACACGTTCACCATCGGCGGTACCCCTGTGCAGGGGATGGCGGCGATAGACGGCACGAAGATCTACTCGGCCGGCATCTACATCAAGGCCCCGGCCGCCCATGAGCTGGCTGCATTGGTCCAACTGGCCGAGAAACTTTGACGTCCGGCGCCCGCCGGCGGTCCCTTCCGGCCGCCGTCATGGTCGGGGCGGTCGCGACCGCCCTCGTGGGGGCAGTTACCGTTGGGGCCGGCATCGCCGCGATCGGCCTGGGCGGGGCCTCACCTGCCTCGGCGGCCGGTACCTCCGGCTCGTGGTCGACCATGTTCGTGGCCAACCTGAGGTCGGACAGCCTGACGCCCATCGACCTCGCCACCGGTACGGCAGCGCCGTCGATAGGCCTGGGCGAGCTTCCCGACGCCCTGGCCGTCGCTCCGGGGGCCAAGACCGTATATGTGGTCGAGGTGGGCAGTGACGGGGACGGGTCGCCCGGCCGCGTCGTCCCGCTCGCCACCAATAACTACACACTGGGCAAGGCCATAGCGGTGGGCACCGACCCCCAAGCCATCGCCATTGCGCCCGATGGCCGCATGGCTTATGTCCTCAACGGCTACGACGCCGCCACCACGCCGGCGACGGTTCCGGTGACGATCACGCCCATCGACCTGGTGACCCGCACCGCCCTTCGCCCCGTCCCGGTCGGCACTCTCCCGCTGTCCATGACCATGTCGCCCAACGGCAAGCTGATCTACGTCGTCGACTCCAGCGTCAGCCATCAGGGCGAGCCCAGCGGGATCACCCCCTTCAACACCTCGACGGGCAAGGCCGGGCCCGAGATAAAGCTCCCCCAGGCGCCGTACCCGCCCTTCCCGGTGAGCGGGCTCGTCTTCAGCCCCAACAGCGCCACGGCTTACGCCATCACGCCGTCGGGGGTCGTCCCGGTCAACACGGCGACAGCCAGGTCGGGCAAGGTGATCGGCCTGCACACGTCCATGCCGGTGGCGCTGGCGGTGAGCCCCGACGGCTCGACGCTGGCCGAGGTTGGTACGCCTATCACCGCCCTTGAGCAAGGCTCGCCGTACGCCGACAACGTGACCCTGGCCTTTTTGAGGACGGCGACCGGGGTCGTGCGCAAAGTCGCCACGCTCGGTGACGAGCCCGGCGCCGTGTCATGGCAGGTGGCCATGGCGCCCGACGGGTCGACGGCCTATGTGCTCACCATCGCCCAGAGCCCGAGCTTGAGCTCGCTGGTCTCCAGCCAGAGCACCCTTGTCCGCGTCGACGTGGCCACAGGCAAGGCCGACAAGGCCCTCGATGTGGGGCAGAGCGCGCAGGCCCTGGCCATCGGGCCGGGCGGCACCGCTGTCTACGTCCTAGTCATCGGGCCCTACCAGAGCCGGTCGCCCCAGTACGGGCCGGGCCGCGTCCTGCCCGTGGCCTCGACCTCGGGCCTGCCCGGCCGGGCCGTGCCCGTGGGCGAGCTGCCCCAGGCCTTCGCCATCGCCCAGCCACCGCTGGACCGCGTCCAGGACATCGTGGCCACGCCCAGCGTCAAGAGCCAGCTGGTGGCGGCGTTCGTGGCCGGCTGGGGCCTGAAACCGGACCAGGTGGCCGGTATGTCGCCCGGGTCGCTCTACTACGCCTACGACCAGACCACGCACACCTACTGGGCCGAGGCGGCGTTCTTCCCCGCCAAGGGCGACCCTCCCTCCATGATGGAGGACGCCGGTGGTTACGGGGTGTTCTCGCGGGCCGACGATGGGGGGTGGAAGTTCCGCGGGTCAGCGCTGCCGATCTTTTGCCGCGAACTGTCCGTGGTCCCACCGGCCGTCCTCGCCCTGTGGGGGTTGGCGCCCACGGATGCCGCCGACTGTCGAGGCTGAACCCTCCAACGCCCGGCCCACCCTTCCTTGTCGCCCGGCGCCACCCGTTCCAGGCGCTAGCTCGTTCCCGGCCCTAGTATTGAGCAAGTGCTCAAAGCGGGCGCTCAAGACCGAAGGAAGGGCCATGCCGAGAACAGGGAGCGCCAGCCGCCCCTCGGCCCGCGCCGGCAACACCCGTCAGGCGCTGGTCGATGCGGCCGTGGACGTGCTGCGCCACGAGGGTTTCGCCGCGGCCACGGCGCGGACTGTCGCCGGGCGCGCCGGTTGCAACCAGGGCCTCGTTTTCTACTACTTCGGGTCGGTGGTGGACCTGCTGCTGGCGGCCCTGGACGAGGTGAGCGAACAGCGCCGGCGGCGCTACGAGGAGGCGCTCGCCGGAGTGGGGGGGCTGGGTGACCTGGTCGACCTGGCCGCCCGCATCTTTGCCGAGGATCTGGAGAGCGGCGATGCCGCGCTGCTGGTGGAAATGATCGCCGGGGCGACGTCCACGCCCGGGCTGGGCGTCGCCGTCAAGGCCCGCCTGGTGCCCTGGGCCCAGTTCGCGGCGGCGGCGCTCGAGCCCATCTCGAGCCGATCGGCGTTGGCCGGGCTGGCCGGTGCGGGCGAGATCGCCCATGCCACGGTGGCCCTGTACCTCGGCCTCGAGCTGCTCTCCCATCTCGACGGCGACACCGCGCCCGCCCTGGCCCTGTTCGAACGGGCCCGGCGCCTGGCCCCGCTGGCCGACATGGCCGGCCTGTGGACGGGGAAAGACCAAACATCACCGACAACCACGGAGGAAAAGTGATGAGCCAGGACCACGGCACGGGGCTAATGAGCCAAGACCACGGCGCGGGGCTGATGAACCATGGCCGCGATACGGGGCTCGACGCCGTAACGGGCGCGTTCAGCTATTCGGGCGCCGTTATCAGCCGGGCGCTGCTAAAGGCGGGGCGCCAGGTGCGCACCCTCACCGGCCATCCCCAACGGGGCGCCGACCAGTCCGAGATCGAGGTCAGGGGACTGGACTTCGACGACCCGGCCGGTCTGGTGGCTTCGTTGGCCGGGGCGACGACCCTGTACAACACGTATTGGGTGCGCTTCGCTCACGGCCGGGTCGACCACTCCCTGGCCGTGGACAACTCCCGGGCACTGTTCCAGGCGGCCCGCCGCGCCGGCGTGGGCAAGATCGTCCACATTTCTATCCTCCACCCCTCGGCCGCCTCGCCCTACCCCTACTTCCGGGGCAAGGCCCTGGTCGAAAGGGCTCTGGCCGAGACCGGGCTGCCCTATGCCGTCCTGCGGCCCTCGGTGCTCTTCGACGAGCGGGCGGTGCTGCTCAACAACATCGCCTGGCTGCTGCGCCGGTTGCCCGTTTTCGCTGTGGGGGGCGACGGCAGCTACCGCGTGCGGCCTGTCCACGTCGACGACCTGGCCGCCCTCGCCCTGGAGGCGGCGGCCTGGCCGGACGACCGGACGGTAGATGCGGTGGGCCCCGAACGGCCCACGTTCGTCGAACTGGTGAGCCGGATCCGGGAGGCGGTGGGCAGCCGCGCTCGTATCGTCCGGGTGCCGCCGCCCGTCCTGCTGGGGATGTCCCGGGTGCTCGGGGCTGTCCTGCACGACGTGCTCCTCACGCCCGACGAGTACCGCTCCATGGCCGACGGCCTGGCCGACTCCGACGCCCCGGCGACCGGCACCGTCCGCGTCTCGGAGTGGGTGAGCGAGCACCGTGCCACTCTCGGCGCCGACTACGCCAACGAGCTCGGGCGGCACTTCCGCTGATGGCCCGGATCCCCGATGTAGTCACGCCCAGGGGCGACCACGACGCCGTCCTCGGCGCTTAGCGGCCGGCCCGTGCCCGACATGTGGCGCTGCCGGACTCTGGCCTCGCCGGTTACGGGGGCCCGGCGCGTAGCTGGCGGTCGGGCCCGGCGGGGCCGTCGCCGTGGAGGCGGGCCAGCACCTGGAGGCGCTGCTGGCCGGCCAGCCCGTTGCGGTCAAAGGGCGTGGCCAGCACGATGGCCGCGGCACCCCGGGCCCAGCTCGACTCGTCCCACGGGTCGACTTCGACCGGGGTGGCGCGCATCCAGCCCGGCAACCTCCGGGTCAGGCTGGAGCGGAAGGCCGTGTCCCAGTGCGGCCAGGAAGCCGTACCTTCGCCCGCCACGAGCAGGACTTCGGGGTCGAGAGCGGCGATTACGGGAGCGATACCGTAAGCCAGGCGTTGCCCGGCCCGGGCGAAGACCTGGCGGGCGCCGGGGTCGCCCCGGTCGGCCAGCCCGGTCAGGCGGTCGAGCCCCTGCCCTGCCTTTAGGAGCCCGGCCTCCCGGGCGGCGGCGACCAGCCCGTCCGAGCCGATGTACGCCTCCAGGCAACCGCGCTGGCCACATGCACACTGCGGGCCGTTGTTGGACACCACGACATGGCCTACCTCGCCGGCCCCACCGTGGGAGCCACGTTCGAGGACGCCGTTGTTGACGCAGGCGAAACCGACGCCGCGGCCCACGGTGACGACCACGAAGCTGCGGCGGCTGCGGCCCCGGCCGTACAGGCGCTCGGCCACGGCGAGGGCCTTGACGTCGTTTTCGATCAGCACCGGTACTCCGATGGCCTGGCGCAACTCCCGGCCGAGCGGCATCCGCGACCAGCCGAGCACCTCGGCGTCGACGTCGCCGACGTCAGGGTGTTCGACCACGCCCGGTACGCATACCCCGACACCGAGAAGGCGGGTGGCGTTGGTCCCCACGAACGCGCTCAGGCTCGCCAGCAGCCGGGGAATGGCATCGGCGGCCAAAGCATCGAAGTTTTCCGTGGTGGCGGCCAAGACGTGCCCGTCGAGGCGGACATCGACCAGGATGAGGTGGTCGGCGGCCAGTTTTACCCCGACGGCGTGGCCGGCATCGGCGACCAAGCCGAGGAGCTGGCCCGGGCGCCCGCCCTCGGAGGGGGCGAAGTAGAGCGGTTCGACCACCCCCTGGTGGATCAGTCGCCTGGTCACTTGGCTGACGGTCGCCGGGCTCAGGTCGAGATCCCTGGCAATGGTGGCACGCGACGCCGGCCCGTCGCGTCCCAGCAAGTCGAGGATGGCCATGCGGGTGAAGTCGCTGCCCCCGACATCTTCGTCGTTCATCGCCCGTCTTACGTTAGTCACTGTAGAAAGCCCAGTCGAAATTGGCCGCGCCGGGACACAGGGCGTGGATAGTAAAGCTCCATAATTCAGACCTGATGGTGCCTTGACAACCGTAGCGTCGTGACTTACTTTACATGCTGCATGAAGAAACTCGACGAGGATGGGCGTCCCGCCATAGAGGGCGACCTCGCCCGTCTGGTCGCCCCTTCGGTAGCCAGGATGCTGAGCAACCAGGGACCGGGCGGAGCGTTCATCGCCTCGCCGGACTTCGCCGAGTACCGCTATTGCTGGCTGCGAGACGGGTCTTTCACCGCCTATGCCCTGGACTGCGCAGGCGAGCACGAAGCCTCCCGGGCGTTCCACGAGTGGTCGGCGGCCGCCATCGAAGGGATCGCCCCCGTCATCGCGCACGCGCTGGACAGGCGAGCCGCGGGTGAGCCGATCGACCCGTTCCGCATGCCACCGGCCCGGTTCGACCTGAGCGGCCGACCGGTGGGGGACGATTGGCCGAACTTCCAGGTCGATGGCTACGGCACTTGGTTATGGTCGTTGCAACAGCACCTCGAAAGAAGCGGTGAGAAGGCTCTCCCGTCCCGACTGGTGCCGTCCGTCGACAGCGTCGGCCGCTACCTGGTCGAGTTCGGCACGTCACCCTGTTACGACGTTTGGGAAGAGTCGGGCGACTCAGTTCACACGGCCACGCTCGGGTGCGTGTCCGCCGGTTTGCAGGCCGCCGCCTCCATGCTCGGCGCCCCCGAGCTGGCCGAGCGGGCGGGAACTCTTCAGGCCTCCCTCCTTGACCAGGGCCGACGGGTGGGCCGCTTCGCCAAGTCCGACCACAGCCAGCGGGTCGACGCCGCTTTGTTGTGGTTGTGCGAACCGTTCCACCTTGTGGCACCCGACGAGCCGGCGTTCGTCGAGACGGTGCGCGCCATCGCCGCCGAGCTGGACCTTGAGGGCGGTACCCGCCGGTACCCGACGGACACTTACTACGGGGGTGGCGCCTGGCCCGTGCTGACCGCGTCGCTTGGCTTGTACTACGCCCGCGCCGGTGACCTCACGGCGGCCGAGCGGTGCCTGGACTGGGTGGCCGAGCGGGTGGACGACCACGGGCGCCTGGCCGAGCAGTTTGGCGGAGAGGAACGCGACCCTGAGCATTACCGGGAGTGGCTTGCCCGTTGGGGCCCTCCCGCCGCCGACCTTGTTTGGTCACATGCCATGCGCGTCGTTCTGGCGACTGCGCTCGGACCGCCTCAGGTCCCACCACATCTCACCACAGAAACTGAGCCGCTTGGCTCCCAACAATGAAGCCCACCAACGAACCGCAGGAAAGGAAACACGAAATGACGAGGCAAGGAACGTTGCATACCAATAACAACAACCGAGGTAGGAAGCGGTCCCTGGGAGCCGGCGTCGCCTGTACAACCCTTGCCGCCGCCGCTGCGCTCTTGGGCCTGTCGCCGACTGTGGCCTCGGCGTCGACGCCGGTCGTCACACTGCAATTTTGGAACACCTACAACCCAGTCGGAAAACCGTCAGAAGTAAGCACAATGCAGGGGATCCTCAACAGGTTCGAAAAGGAGAACCCCGGGATCAAGGTCGTCTCCGTCCAAGTCCCGTACGCTGACCTGCTGGCGAAGTTCATTGCCGCTGCGGCCGCCGGTAACCCGCCCGCCTTGCTGCGCTCCGACATTGCCTGGGTGCCCACTCTGGCGGCCGACGGGGTACTGCTCAACATGTCGCGCCAGAAGTGGGCGCAGCCGATATTGAAAGCCGCCCTGCCGGGCCCGCTCTCGACCAACTACTACCAGGGCAGCTACTACGGGATCCCTGATGACACCAATACCCAGGCGATGTTCTGGAACAAGACGGAGTTCGCCGCCGCCGGTCTGTCCGGGCCCCCCACTACGCTCGCTCAGCTGTGGTCGGACGCCGCCACCCTGACAAATTCAGCCAAAGGCCAGTTCGGCCTGAGCGTGGGCGGCACCGACCTCTGGAACGTCGCCCCGTTCATCTGGAGCGACGGGGGAGCGCTCACCAATTCGAGCCTCACCAGCGCCACCGGCTACATGAACGGTACCGCCACCGAGTCGGCCATCAGCGAGCTCGTCAGCCTGGACAAAGCAGGAGACATCGGCTCGGACTTCGTCGGAGGATCAGGAGCGGTGTCGGACGAGACCGGCTTCTCAAAGGGTGAGTACGCCATCGAGATCGACGGCCCGTGGGCCGTGCCGACCTTCGGCGAGGCAAAGGGCCTCAATTACGGGGTCGCTACGTTCCCGTCAGGGCCCGGCGGCTCCATCTCGACCGTCGGTGGCGAGGATCTCGCCATCGCCCGGGACGCTCCCAATATCGCTGACGCCGAATTGCTGGCCGCCTACCTCGCCGAGCCGTACGCGCAGACCCAGATGGCCGCCCGAGGCGATATGGCCGGTTACACGGCCGACGCCGCACGCGAAGTCAAGGAAAACCCGTACCTCGGCATCTTCGCTCAACAGCTCCTCACGGCCAAGGCGCGACCCGTTGCCCCCGGCTACCCTGAGCTCGACGCCGACTTTACGGCCGAACTGCAAGAAATTCAGGCCGGGAAGCTCGACGTATCGGACGCCATGAACACCGCGGCGCAGGAGGCCAACGCGGCCTTGGCTGCCGGTTGATCAGCGACAGTTGACGGCTACGACCACTCTGGAGCAACGCCCGGCGTCCTTCTCGCCGGGCGTTGCCCCGCGCCGCTCCAGCCGTTCGCAACGAGCACGGCGCAAGGCCACGCCGTACCTCCTGCTGGCGCCGGCCGTGGTCGTCTACGCCGCTTTCACCATTTACCCCGTCTTCCGCCAGTTCGAGATCAGCTTTTTCAACTGGCACATCTTCCCGGGCGCGTCCAACCCCTTCGTGGGCTGGTCCAACTACAGCCAGGTCTTCCACGACCCCATCGTGCGCACCGCGGCGCTCAACTCGTTGCTGTTCGTCGTGGTGACTGTCCCGCTGCAGATCGCCCTGGGCCTGTTCGCCGCCGCCGTGCTCGTCGACCGCCTGCCGGGCTCGTTGCTGTGGCGAGCGGC
>CAYZVQ010000032.1:0-26467 GCA_964481925.1 uncultured Acidimicrobiaceae bacterium | reverse complement strand
GGAAGATCGCGCTCCATCGGGGCGATCGCGCCCAAAGGGCGAAAGCGATCGAGATGGCTCGGGTCGTGCTCGCTGCCGGTGCGCCGAGTGTGCGCCGGCACGCGGCGTGGCTGCTCGCGCTCTGCGCGATGGCAGACGGGCACGCGGGCTCGCCCACGAGTGGCTCCGCAAGGGTGGCCAGGAAGAGCGGCCGACCAGAAAGACGTCGAGACCGCCGTGCTCCGTCACCAGCTGGCCGTCTTGCGCCGCCAGGTGGCACGGCCTCGGTACTCGCCGACCGACCCCGCCCTGCTGGCACGCTCGCCCGCTTTCTCAGTCGCGAGCGCTGGGGCGTGTTCCTGGTGACGCAGGCCACGCTGCTGCGCTGGCACCGGGACCTCGTCGCCCGGTCATGGACTTACCCGAACCACGGTCGCTCCGCCCCCAACGCCCTTCGGGAAGAGATCGTGGAGCTGTTCTGCACGTGGCCAGGGAGAACCCTCGTTGGGGCTACCTGCGTATCGTGGGCGAGTGCCGCAAGCTCGGGCTGATTGTTCGGCCTGAATCGCGTCCGTGTTGGCAAATTTCTCGCTCGACAGCTATGGCGCCACTTCGACCCTCCGAAACTGAGGCCCGGGAGAATAGGGTCTGCCGGTCCCAGTGTAGTAAAAACCAAGGCCCAAGTATGCAATAGAGGCCGCACATCCAGGCGCGATAGAAAATCCTTCACTGGCCGGGTTGGCTTTTCCCCAGTCCTCTAAGAAGACGTTCTCCCCAAAAAAAAGCACGTTGTTAGCCTCAATTCGGACGGCGCTTGCACCACAGCCAGTAAGGCGCAGGTTGGAGGCCTGTATAACCGTGCTGGCTGGACCGGCCTCCACCCAGACACCGTAGCTAGTGGCAGGAGCTCCTTCGGGAGCTTGCATCGTCACATTGGCCATTTGAATGCTTAGTGAATCGGGTTTCGTGCTCGCACAAGCGACATGGATCCCGGTCACACAATCGTCGAAATCAGCGTTAGCAAGATGGACCTTGTGAGGTATTCCAGTTGATGAAGTAGCCATGCTGAGTCCCGTATTGTAGTTTGACGCGAAAATGTTACTGATGTGCGGGTTGTCGCAGCGGAACAGACTGATCGCCGTCCCGTACTCACGCTGGTACTTTCCTGCGTCGGTGCTGCTCCCTTGCCAATACGGCCAGAAATGGATACCCTCGATATAATTGGTATCTTGTGAATAGTCGATCTTGACCCCGTAGCGGAGCGGCTGGCCAAAGATCCGACGGATCACGGCGCGCCCCGTACCATACACGTAGATCCCATCGTAAGGGTTGTAAAGGAATACGTCCTCAATCAACACATTGGCGCCTGTCACGATGATCATTGGTTGAACGTTGGCTGGCGGACCGGTCTTGCTCTGGTTAGTGACATTGAACGCGAGGTTGCGGACAGCACCACTACTCCCCAGGACCGTAACAGGGCTGAAGCCGGCGTCGGCTTCGACGAGGATCCAGCTTCCTGTGAAAACGTTAGTTTCCGAGCCCGGCGTGTTCCAGCCGGCACCCTCCAAAGTCAACCCCGAAGGGACCGTCAGACTGGAGCGGACGAAGTACCTGCCACTCGGAAAAAAGACAATTCCACCTTTGGGCGCGGCGTCGGTGATCGCGAGACGAATTGCGTGGCTGTCGTCCGTCGTGCCATCACCAACGACGCCGTAGTCAGCGACGCTATAGTAAGGACTTGTTGCCACGGACCACTCCTTGTTCTAGGGGGGGCTACCGATGTTTCTCAGCAGAAACGAAACAGGGCGTCTTTTGCTAGCCGGATTGCGAGCGGTGATGGTAAGGGTTAGAAGAGATCGTCTAGGCAGCGTCTCGGACCGACGGTCGCCCTCGGAGAAGAATCTTCGGTAAACATTATCAACCGTCTCGTCGCTCTCTGGGCGGGTAGGAAGCATCTTTGCACGCGACTGCCTTCTTTGCTGTGAGTCGGGCACTGCCCGGGCAAGCTGCCTCTCGCAGGACAGCCTCACCAGGAGCTATCTGCCGAGGACATTAGCAAAGAAGGACGGTGACGGGACGCTTGGGTTTCAGCGCGCTACGCAGGGTGCCGACTCAGCCACTAGCCAGGAGGAACCAGGCTCCGATGTCCCTCGCTAATCGCTCGGACGATCCGCGTTCGTCAGTTGGCATCGTAAACTACGAGGTCGTTGTTCACCCTCTCGAGCTGCTCGCCACTCGGAACGCCTGCTCGGTCTGGGCACTGGGCACGTTGCCATGACAAGTGATCGACAGAACCGCCATCGAACGTCGCGTCGCGGCCATCAAATGCGGGGGTGGCGAGCTGGGCTATGCAGCGCCGTGTGAGCGGGGCGATACCGGCATGGTCGAGGAGCCTGCTCGCCCGGCGCCGATTCTGACGGGCTCCCACCGTGGGAGTCGAGGCGCCGAGAGTTGAGTGCGTCGACTTGGGATGAGGCCCTCGGCCGGCCGACTCGGCGCCGGACCGGGTGATCTCGTCGACGGCGGCGTGTCCGGACCTACGGCCTATCTCCGGAAGGCGGCCTTGTCGTCGACGAACACGCTTCCCGAGGAACGTCGATCTGCGAACGTACGGTCGAGAACTTGAAAATCCCGGGTCCTTTCGGGTTTCCCGTATCTGGCCTGTCCCGGCTTCGCTGGAGGAAAGCGAGTTTCTGCTGAAGCACTGTGGACCCGGATCGGCGGTGGCAGTTCTCCGTCGGTGGCGGCCAGTCCCCAGGGGGTAAACCAGACGATGAGTACCCGCCGCGTCTTGAAGAGAAGCTGAGTCGGTGGGGGTGGCCGGGGAGCCCCGTTGCGGCCGCAATGCCAGGGAGTATGAGCGTTCTCTCCGGTGTCTGCCGAGGCTGACTCGGGCCCGGCGGCGAAAAGGGTCCTCGGGTGAGCCTTCAGGGGCTGGCGAACGTCCGAGAGCATCTTCCCCCCGGCCGATGCCAGCCATCCGTTCGCGGTGGGGGTGTGATCATCACGTCGATCGGTGACATGGCTTCTCCTCCGGGCGGTCCGAGTGTCGATCATAAGTTCGGACCGGCACCGCTAACGTGAGTACGTGCTCCAAGGGGCGACGAGCGCGCTCGGGACCGGCAAGAATGTTTGCCGTACTGCTCGTCGTGCGGCCGTGAGGTGTTTTACGGCCGAGTGCTAACGAAGGGAGACGCTATGGCAGATATCTCCGTATCGGGATCCGGCTACAAGTTGGTGCGCGCTGCTGGCGTCCTCGCGACCGGGGCTGCCCTACTTCTGGGCGCCGTCGCCGCCCTGGTCGCCCTCATCCAGCTCTGGCCTCCGGCAGCAACCTCGGCCAGTCCATCGGTCGCCACCGCCCCAACCGCGCCGACGAAAGCAGCTTCCGCCCGTACCTCCAGCCCGCCATCCACCCTGACAGTGCCGGCGGGGTCGACGACGATCAACGATGCCGAGGCTTATCCCTATGTCGTTCTCGGCGTCCACGTAAGCTTGCCGGCCGAGAACGACCTTTTCGCCCTCGTTGCGCTTGCGGGCGCGATCGGGGGTTTCATCCACTCGATGCGCTCGGTGAGCTGGTATGTCGGCAACAGGACGCTGCGCCGGAGCTGGCTGCTCCTTTACGCCTTGCTCCCCGCGGTAGGGGCGCTCATGGCGACGGTCTTTTATTTGGTTCTACGAGGGGGTCTCGTAGCGGGTCAGGACGCGGCGACCGATATCAACCCGTACGGTGTGACCGCCATTGCCGCACTCGTGGGCCTGTTCTCGTCGCAGGCCTCGGAAAAACTGAAAGCCGTTTTTGAGACCCTGCTTTCGAAACCTCCGCCGGGCAGCGACAACACTCCTCCAGCGAGGCCCACGGTGACGGGCCTGAACCCAACCCATGGCCGGGTAGGCTCGAAGCTGACACTGTCGGGCTCGGGGCTGAGCGGCGCATCTGCAGCTCACTTTGGCCACCTGTCAGCCCCAGGGTTGCAAGTCGCGTCAGATTCAGAGCTCGTGGTTTCCGTACCTCCAGGTGCCGAGACAGGGCCGGTCACCATCACGACACCCGACGGCTCCATCGAAAGCGCCAGTTTCACGGTCGACCCGTGACTCGGTGAGCCGGGCCGCTTCCGTGCGCCCAGGGCCGGTGCCGCACTCATGCGAGGCGTTAGCGGAGCCCGTGCCGATCGAGCAAAGACGGAACCACTTGACATGCGGGTTACCGGCTCGTCCAGCACGATCTTCCCATCTCGGGTGAGTATCACCCCCACCTGGGTTATCGCTGTGGCTGTTACCTTCGCTGGAGCGCAAGTTAGAGCCTCGTCGAGTTCCGCGAGGGGCGGGGGAGGGCGGCGTCTGTCGGGGGACTGCAAGGCCAGCCGGCGTCTCGTGGTCCTCGTCCCGTCAGGCGGTGGCGCTCGTGTCCGCGAGGACGCCAGCAGCGACGGCAAGGCGGCCAAGTTCTGTGACCGGGCAGGCCTGGTCCGTTCCATGGGTGCCACCGGCAGTTGTTTCGATCACGCCAGTGCCGAAAGTTTCTGGTCCATCTTCAAATATGAGTACTTCTACTGCCCCGTCTTCGCCACCATGGCAGAGCTGCGAACCGGTATCGCCAGCTACATCAACTTCTACAATCACCATAGCCGGTGTGCCAAAGCGGACAACCTCAGCCCTATCCGCTACGAGCTAACATTGGCCCGCAGGCAGCAAGCTACATAACTCCGTGTCCACAATCTTTGGGCAACCTCAGACAACGGCCCCTAGTCAGAAGTGTTTCGGGGTAATGCCTAGGTGTGCGGAATAAGGCGTTAACGATTCAGCGGACGAAGGCTGAATGGCAGGGTCCCTGATGTGCGCCGCGAGCCAGTCCGTCGCGCCTACCTCGGACACCACCGACAGCCGGGCGAGCAGAAGTGCCAACAGACTTTGCGTCATACCCAATCACGGCCCCGGAGTGCGGTCCTAAGGGCCTCTAGAGACGCTGGAGACGACAGTGCCGACAACCCAGTAGAGACCTAGCGGCTTGCCCAGTCGAATCGCTATCATGTCGACAACGGGCTTCACCAAGCACTTCCAGCCCCTAGTCAGGGAGGAGCAGATGCCGAGCTCGCTGGACAGGGTCATCTTGCGTACCGAGGCGCTCCCGGTGGAGACGACCCGCCTCGATACGGACCAACAACATGCGCTTAAGCTGCTGCTTCGGTGCCTCGAAGAGGCTGTTGCCGAAGTCCAGGAGACCGTCGCGACCGGTACATCCTCGACCGGCACATCGGCGGTGCACCAGAACCGTCACAGTCGGACGTTCTTCGTCGCAGGAGAGCGAGGAAGTGGCAAGACGACACTGTTGCTAACGGCCCGGGCGATGACTGACCGGTTTCAGTCCTCAGTCTCGACAACATCGGTTACGGGCAGCGCTTTGCCTTTACAGTACCTCCGTGACAACCTCGTTTGGTTGGAGACGTTGGATTTGGAGCCGTTCCCCTCCGATGGGAACATATTTAGCGCGGTCCTAGCCCGCATCGAGGATGTGGTCGTTCCGCCGTCCCTTGGAGGCACGGCACAGGAGGAACGATACTCCCTGGTCGAGCCGGCCGGGAGCGTCCATGACGCACTCTTGAACCTGCAAAGGTTGGCGACCGAGGTCGCCGTCGGATGGGACGGCAACCTCTCGGCCCGCCAGGGCCATCTTGACCCTAACAACTACGCGGCAGAAGTGCACCGGGCCGAGCGCTCTCGTCTTGGGGTGGGTAGGAAGCTGGGGGATGCCTTAGACCAATTGGCCGTAACTGGGAGCCGCGACATGCGAACCTCCGTGTTCGTCCTTCCGGTGGACGACGCCGACCTTAACCCGGTCGCCTGTCGCGATTTCCTCCGTTTATTGCGGACGCTCCTGTCTCCTAGGCTTTTTGTGGTTGTGTTGGGCGATCTCGAGCTCTTTAGGGACACGATCAGCCTCAATATCGCCAGTGGGTTCGCCCAAGTTGCAAGCCCTATGCCATACAGTTACGTGCGAACCCCGCCGCTCACCGGGTACGACCCCGTACACGAACTTTTACGGAAGTACTTCCCCGAGGCGCAGCGAGCTCAATTACGCCAGCTCACCGTCGAAGAGACGTGGGGCTTCAAGCCGTTAGACGCCAAAGAGAGCGTCCCCGCCTTGGGTGACTTGATTTGTCGCGAGGAGCCCAAGCTGAGGGACGTTTTTGTCGCAGACCGCTTGATCATTTCTCCATTATGGGAGGCGGATGTGGGACAGCTCGTGAGGTCGACGGGCCACCTTGTAACGTTGCGCCCTCGATCAGCGGCGGACTTGTGGAATCGACTGTCTGAGGACCCGCGCACAGTATTGGCAGAGACACTTACTACCTGGGTTGACCAAAGCGACGTCTCGGTCCCGGAAGTCGTCTCCAGCACCGGCACCGGCCCAATCAAGACGTTCAAGGGTCAGAGCGAGCAAGCCCTAGCGCAGATGGTGGCTCGCCGGTCCGTGATCGACCCGAGCACCGGCAAGGCCCTGGCCCGTTCCGAGATCCAGAGCCTCGGCCTTGGAGTAGCTTCAGGCGGCGGCACATTTCAGCCGAGCTATGAGATGACCTCGGTGCTTTCTACAGAGCCGACCGTTCCGTCGATCGACCCGACGGGCACTCCGAGTCTCAAGAGCTTCACTTGGCCGGCAGTGACGGTGGCTACGACGGCCGACCTGGACCGGGTGACCGACGCGTGGAACCGTAGCTTCGAGACTGCCACTACGGTCAAAGACCTGGCCGAGGCATGGGTGAAGCTGGCTCTGTGGGGCGCCGAGACGTCGCTGAGAAGCGCTACGGACAAGCCAAGGTTGAGGCTAATCGACCAGGCAGAGATCATGGCCGTGGTGCGGAGGCTCGTGGAGAGCACAACGCCTGTGGCAAAGAACGCCCTTCAGGCAGTCCGTGGCGCCGTGGCGGACAACAGTACCCACTTCCCGGACGAATTCAGAGAGATCATGGTGTGGTTGTTCCCAGTGTGGGCCGAGCAGGGCCCAACGGGGACGACTCCGTAAGCTATGGGAGCGTAGCGGCGTGCTTGACAAGGTACGCTACGTGTCCCCCAGGCGAGTACAACTGCCGTTTGAGCACCTTCTAGCTGAGATTGCAGCCGCACCGATCGCGTCGGCGACCAGTCTGCACCTTGGTTTGAGGAAGCTCGATGCCGATGCCCAAGGACAAACGGCGCAGCTGTGGCGAGGCGTGGAACGCGATCTCGTCCAGGCCTTCCCGGGAGTGTCACTCGACGAGCTTGTGTCCGTGCGAGACGCCGTCTGGTTCTCCGGGCCGCCTAGCCGTAGCCAGTCCTTAACAGATTTTCTCCGTTCCATAGCCAAGCGCTGGCTCGAGCGCCGGGGCAGTGTCGTTGTGCCCAGAGAGCCCGGACAAGACGACTGGCCATCCGGGCCTCGCTCGGCACTCGCGCGCCGTTCCTTGATGTGGGCGACGTTTGCCCTCCCGGTTGATCTTCTCCTTGCCACTCTAGACGACCTTCGCCAACCGGTGGCACTAGTCGACCTTATGTGCCCGGCTGTAGCAAGATCTTTGTCCGAAAACGGGTTTGCCGAGACCCATCTCCACCTTGGTGCCTCGCTGCAGTTCGGGACCCTCTGGAGTGTGCTCATGGCCCGTCTTGCCCAAGTTTCCCGCCTACCCGACTTGGACGCCCCGGGCGCGGTCTTCAACGAGGGTCTCGAACTAAGGAGCTGGCTCTTGAGGGCGGCCATTGCTCGCCAAACCCTGGCATCTACGGTCGCGGTAAGCGGGCGTCGTGTGCAGGATCAACTTTACGGGCCAATGCGCGACTCGGTCCGGAAATGGGCGGGGCCGGCAGCGTTCACCGTGATCATCGTGGCTCTGGACGACCTCAAGGCGGGTCGGCTTTCGCCGGGCGTCTCAGATGACGCGCTTGCTGGAGCGTACCGCTTCCTTTGCGGTGACCCCGCTGTTGCACCATTTGGGGCGTTGTCTGACGCCGCCCGTGGCGACCCCATAGCCTGCCTGGCTACCGACGGCTTGGGTAGCGATCCGGAGAGGGTGTTCCTGCGTGCGGTGCTGCACACGTTGAGCAAGGACGGGACGATCTCTCCAGATCCTCTTTTGGAACAGCTCTTCTGGCAATACATCCGGGTAAGGAATATCTTGTACCGGCACGTAACGCAGCGCCCGCTAACACCGGGTCTGCAGTGGTTCGTTCGGTTCTACGGCCGGATGGCGGCCGTTCGCGGGAACGACCTTATCGGCAACACGTTCACCATCGACGCGGCGGCCAACACTTGCGGCCTTGGATCTGGCTTGCGGGCCTTGGAGGTGCGGACTTCTCCAGGTGAGAGCGAGGAAGAGATCTTCCGTCTCATCTGCGACGTGGCCGACAGGACGTCCCCAGAGGAAGTCGGCATCGTCTATCATTTCACGAAGAGCCGGGAAGGAGGAGCCGGGAGAGGTCAACCTCAACCCCACTCAGGTGGGACCCGTGCCGACCCGACCGCCAACGCCACTGGGATGCGCTACGCGGAGTATTTCGAGAGCCGGCTGAGGGAGGCCCGGTCACTGGCCACTGTTCTTCAGCGTTGGCCACTCTCGCTCGAGGTCGTTCGTGGTCTGGATGTGTGCTCAGATGAGTTAGCCGTGCCGTCGTGGGTGCTGCGCCAGCACTTTGCGATCGTTCGCGACGCCGCCGGCAACGCTGAGAACGCGCTCAGAGGACGTCGGTACCCCGTTCCTCCCCCGTTCCGCACGACCGTCCACGCCGGAGAGGACTTCGTTCACCTTCTGACTGGCCTACGCAACGTGGACCAGGCGATCGAGGTCTTTGCCCTTCGCGAGGGGGACCGGCTCGGCCACGCTGTCGCCATCGGTCTTAGTCCCGTCGACTGGGCTGCCAGAGCTGGGCGGTTCCCTATGCCCCTTGAGGACCGAGTGCTGGACCTGTGCTGGGAGTGGTCCTCGTACGGAAGGGGCGGCACCGACCCCCCGCCTGGCCGCCCGTTGTTCCTCGAGCACACACTCCGAGAGTTGAGCCACCGTTGGTTCGGGGAGGTTGTTGATCCATATGAGCTCGAGCTACTTACCCTAGATCTCGCGACTCCGGAAAAGCTTCAAGAAGTCGGGTAACCCAATGGCCTACGCGGCAGCGCCACGCCGAGTCGCCTAATACACTTGACGAGGTACCTTTCCGACCCCGCCCTGTTCGCGATTGGCAGACGTTCGATTTGGGTTGACGCCCGCGACGAAGTGCTAGTGATGGAGATCCTCCAGAGCAGCCTACGTCGGAAGCTGATCGACCGGGGAATCAGCATCGAAATCAATCCGACGTCCAATCTCCTCATTGCCGATCTCGGGGACTTGACCAGCCATCCGTTGTGGCGGCTCTGTCCGCCGGACGCGAGCGACTCCGCTCTTCGGGTGTGCATTGGTTCCGACGACCCACTGGTCTTCAACTCGAGCACTCCCACCGAGTACCAGCTGCTGCACGACGCGCTGGTGCTAGCGGGAATACCCGAGCCCCAGGCACTTAGATGGCTAGAGGACGCAAGGCGAACGGGACTGGACGTTCGGTTCACGACAAAGAGGATAAAAAGGCCCATCGACTCGATTCGAAACGCGCCAGCATGAGGTTACAAAGTGGTCCATGGATCGGCTCCTGAGTGGCGAGCTTCGTTGCGCTACGGAATCAGAGCGGCGACGCCTGCGGGCACCACAATTACAGCTGTTAGCTCGCCGCGCGTCCCGTGATCTGGCGGCGGGGAGCTATCAGGGAGTTTCTCGTGGATAGTGTTATCGATTCTGAAATCAGTGGCCTTTAATTCCGTGGGTGTATGAAGTGGTCCTGCGGGTTCTTTCTTATCAAAGCTGTTACGACGTTGTTCCAGTCCCTCAGCTTAGGTGATGAAGCTTGGCGTGATCTCGGCCCGGATGGCCGGCACCGTTCGTGCAGCTATGCCTGCGCACACACGACACATGTCAGTGGGCCTTGAAGTGTGTGGGTCAAGTGCGACTAGAAGGTGGCGGACCCCACAGATCTTGCTCTCCGGCATACTCAGGATCTCACTGCCGTCGGCCAGCGCCGTCGGCCCGGTAGCCGACGACGTGCTTGGTGAAGTCAGGACCTTGACCAGGATGTCGGGCCGGCACCCGAGGCGCGGATCCGTGCGTCCACCTACCGCCAGCGCTTTGCTGGCCTGGCTGGGCCCCGGTCTGGCGGACATCACAGTTGGGCCGACGAGGGCCTCCCTTATGGTCGGGTACCCGTTGTCGTACCAGCCCGGCGCTCGGTGAAGCAGTGATGAGTGGCCTGACGATCTTCACGCGTAATGAAGAAGTCTCTTGCCCGCAGTCTTGTCCCTTCGTAGAGTTGTGAGCAGTCGGCGGGTTCGTCGACGGTCAGGAGGCGGCATAGCGATGGCTAGCAGCTCCACGTTCAGCGTGCTCGGATCCGGTGTCGTCAAGCGGTCTGGTGGTACGGCAGTCAGCGGCATCACCTTCGGCGTGGGGTCGACGACCGCAGCATCGACAACCAACGCCGCCGTCCTTTCGCGTCTCAGCTCGCTGCGCTTGATGCTCAAGTCGCTGGGTATCAACGATCTGTCGTCACTCGGCACCTTGAGTCTGTCCGGCAACCTGCTGGTGCAAGGCGGTCTCACGGTCCCGCCCAAGGCGACGACTCCCTCTACGCCGGGGACGGGAACTATCGCAACTGTCGGCCGGCTGGTCACCTTCGGCGCAGCCAAGCAGGTGACCCGGCTGGGCGATGGGAGTTTGCAGGTCCGCTCGCTCGCCGGCACAGCCACGCCGCTCCCGGCGGTCAGGCTCGCCCAGTTCACGCGCCACTCCCCGCCGCTTAGCATCTACGACGCCATTATCGTTGCCACGACCCTGCAGCTCGCCGACGACACCAACGTTATCCTGCAGCCGCCGGGGGCGGCCAACCTGCTGATCGTTGCTGAAAACCTGGCAATCGGCAGCAACGTGAGCTTCACCTGGTCCCAGCCGCCGTGGGACTCGCCGGACTACTTCAGCGCCACCCCCGGGGTCGTCGCAGCAGCACCCGGGGCGCCGGAAGTGCAACCCAAGGGCGGCGCGACAGGCTTTGCTGGCACGTCGGGGTCGCCACTTGCGGCTCAGAATGGCAGCAACGGCGCCAGCGGTCTCAACGGCCCCGATGTTGAGATCTGGACGCTCAGCTTGAGCGGCACTCTCAACCTGGACCTCTCTGGGCAGAACGGTCAGCCTGGGGGCCGTGGCCAGGACGGTCAGCCAGGCGGCGCGGGAGGCCAAGGGGGACCGTCCGACACCGGTGGCTTTGCCGGTATGGGCTGTAGCTACGGGCCGGGATCCGGCGGGACGGGCGGAGCAGGCGGCGCGGGCGGCAGCGGAGGCGTCGGCGGCAACGGCGGCAACGGGGGGCAGTTCGCCCTTTACGCGCCAGCGGCGTTCCAGCAGACATACATTGGCGCAGGACTCGTCCTCGACACCGACGGTGGTACCGCTGGGCCGCGAGGCTTGGGGGGAGCGGGAGGCGTCGGTGGAGCGGGCGGAGCGCTCGGTGTCTGGGCGGACGCCTTCTGCAAGGAGGTCGGAAAGGGTACGCACAACGCAGCGGGCGCCAACGGGCTGGCCGGCTCTTCCGGGTCAACCGGAGCCAACGGAGGCGCCGGCGCCGCCGGGACTCCCCAGGCCGCGCCGCTGTTCAACGCCATCACCACCGCGGACTTTATCGCCGAGCTCACCGCTCCGCACGTGGTGTCTCTGTCTGCATACTTCGGGCATGTCGGCGACAGCATCACCCTCAGCGGCGGCAACCTCGAGCCCGGCGACGTCGTGCAGGTAGGGGGGGTGACGGCGGCGACGACAATCCCCGCCGACTCATTGGCGACCTTCGCGGTCCCTGACAGGCAAGGTGGCCAGGTCCAGGTCGTCGTGCAGCGCGGCGACGGGACGGTATCCAACCCGGCGTCGTTCACCGTCCTACCCGCCATCGTATCGGTGTCCTCGAATCGCGAGAAACGGGGAGCGATTGTCTGGGGCTCTGACGCGACAGTTGTCGGGAGCGGCTTCGCGCCGGGATGCCGTGTGCTCATAAACGGGGCGAACTCCACGAGCACCTTCCTGGACGAGCACACCCTGACGCTTGCCTTCACTCGACCGGGCGGTGACCAAGTCATCGGCTCGGGGGCCACCGACCCGTTGGCGTCGACGGCGACGGTCGAGGTACTGCTTGCCACCCAACCGCCGCCCGGGGCGCCGTCGAACAAGGTGACTGTTCCCGTGGCGATCTGTCGAATCGCCGCGATCGGAGATTCCGTGGTGTGGGGGCAGGGCCTCCCTGTAGCTCCGCCCTCGGCAAAATTCGTTGACCTGATACGCGACGCCGTGTCCAACTTCCTCGGCGACATCGACACGTTCGTCGACCTGCGCGCCCACTCGGCTGCCACGCTCGGGCCTGTTTCCGGTGCTCCGGCCGCCTCGGGGGAGGTTCCCGACGCGGCGCCGAGCATCCCGGCCCAGCTCGCCGCACTCAGCAGCCCGAACGACATCGATCTTGTCATCCTCGACGGTGGCATCAACGACGTGGGCCTCGGCACGATCCTCGATCCTGCTACCTCTGGCGGCACGCTCACCACGGCGACCAACACGGCCTGCGGGTCGACGATGACCGCCTTCCTCGCGACGGTGCTCGCCACCTGCCCGAACGCACAGGTCGTGGTGACCGGCTACTTCCCGATCCTCAGCTCCGACAGCGACGTGCTGCTCGTCGCGCTCATGGTCGCACCGCTCCTCAACGCGCTCGTGCCCGGGCTCGCCCTCCCCTTCGAGGCTGTCGCGATCGCGCAGATCATAAGTAACTGCCAGACGTTTTTCACATCGTCTTCTGTCGCGCTCAATGGCGCAGTTACCGCTGCTAATGCTGCACCAGTCTCGGGACCGGCGCCCAACGGGCTGCTCTCGGGCCTGGGTGTCCCGCGTGTCGTCTTCGCCGATCCACCGTTCACGGCCGAAAACGCTGCGACCGCGTCTCAAGCTTGGCTGTTTGGGATCCACCCTGACGGCACTCCCGAGGACCCCGTCGCGGCGTCGAGAGCTGTCGCCTGCAAGGTGGCCTTCCCGGCTGGCGGCGTGATGCAAACCTTCTGCGACGACGCCTCGGTCGGCCATCCCAACCAGCTCGGCGCACTGCAGTACGCCGACGCCATCAGGGCGGCGATCTTCGGTTCCCCGACGACCTTTACGAATACCGGAGGGGTCTTCGACGCGATCGTGGAGAACACCCTCCTCTCGAGCCGGTTGGCGCCTGGCATGGTGACGGGAACAATGCTCGTCAACGAGGTAGTCGGGCAGGTCTCGATCCCGACTATCTGGCCCGTGTCTGGCCTGACATCGCCGGTGCAGTCGGCTATGTTGAGCGGCGCCGGTGCCCTCAGTTTCACGCCAGCAAACACGCTTCAAGGGACCGAGATCTCGGTGGCGGTTCAGCTCAGGCTTGCCGCGTCGACGGGGCTGCCCTTCCCTCTGCCGAGCAACGTGACGCTAACGACCTCCGGAATGCTGACGACGCACCGGAATGTCGCGGCTCCGAACAGCCGACTTGGCGCCGTCTCCGGCTCGCCGATGACCTCCACCGGCGCAATCACCTTCGTCATGACCGGTACGTTGAGCGGTAGTGGTCAGTCGGTGCCGTTCACGCTGACCCTCCCGGGCATGCTGACGCCGGCTCCGCACTAGAACTCCTTGGAGTTGTGGTCTCTGGATCTTGTGACAAGTTTCAGGCGGCTACTGCAAGCCGCGCGTTGGTGATGTAGTCGTCCTTGACGCGTGAGATGGTTGCGAGGTGAGGGGTGCACGCTTGGGATCCTGCGGTCCCTGGGCGCGGAAACGCCTGCCGGGAGGGTTGACGAGTCATCGAGCGTGCCGAAGGCGCTTCCCATAAGTGGGAGACTAGAAAATGTCCGGGCAGTTCCATGCAACTGACGAAACGAGCCTGGGTGACGGTGTCCTGGGTGGCGACGGCATCGTCGAGCAGCGTCGAGTCAAGCGCTCGGCGGGCCTTGCCCTTTAGAACCCCGGTGGCATCGACGACGGCACGCACGGCATCGAAGACCCTCTGCGGTTGCTCGGACGAAACGAGAGGTCGAGACCCTCGCGCGTGCCGGGAGCCATGACAACCTGGTTAGCCTCCATGGGCGCGGCATTGCGGAGGGGATTGAGTACCTGGTCCTCTCCTACGTGCCCGGTGGCACCCTGCGTGAGTACCTCGACGAGCGGAGGGCCGATGGGAGGCCGCTGTCTGCCGGCGAGCTCCTGAAGTTAGCCCGGCAGCTAGGACGTGGGCTGGCGCACGTACATGCCCACGGCCTTATCCATCGGGACGTAGCTCCGGCCAACGTGTGGCTGGATGAGCGGCATGAGGCGCATCTGGGGGACTTCGACTCGGCCGTCCAGCGCGACGCCCAGCACGAGCCGGGCCTGTCGGGTGCAACCACGCGAATCGGGAACCTGCAGCAGCGAATTGACGAATGGAATCCTAATGTCGCGTATGAGCCGGCACCGATGTGGCCGTGTGGTCGGGCGATAATGCAGGGACGGGAGCCCCGAAAAGGCGGCGAGGCAGGGGTGACCGGTTCTTCCCGTCCAAATGAGGCACAATAAGCTCTCGGTAGGTAGTCAGGCAGCGATGCGGTACTCGTGGATAAGACCGCCAAGGCGGTCCGCTCGCTTTATGCGGCCAGCCCCGTTGAACTGCTGGTCGGTGAGGTGGGGGACGGGCACCTCGAGGTTGATGCCGCGGTGAGGGCGCGCACAGTTATAGTGCTCCACGAACTCCCTTAGCACGCGGTCCAGGTGGCGCTCACTGCGGATGAGCAGCCAGTCCAGGCACTCAGTTCGTGCCGTGAGCACAAATCTTTCCGCGAACGCGTTCGCCTGGGGAGCTCGAATGGGGGTCTTGATAATACGAGCGCCCGCCGAGCGGAGCACTTCGTCAAATGGGCCGACGAACTTAGCGCCGCGGTCACGGACCAAGAACCTGAGGGCTCGGCTCTGGTCTTCCAGGGTCGTTACCAGGTTGCGGGCCTGTTGGGTGACCCATGGCCCGGTGGGGTGGGCAGTCACGCCGGCCAGGAAGACCTTGCGTCGGTCGAGGTCAATGAAGAACAGCACGTAAACGCGTCGGAGCATTATGGTGTCGACGTGGAAAAAGTCGCACGACAGAGTGCCCGCCGCCTGCGCTCGCAAGAACTCTGACCACGACGGCCCCGATCGCCGCGGCGCTGGCTTGAGGCGGTGACGACGCAGCACGTTGCGCACACTCGTGCCCGAGACGCTCACACCCAGCTTGCGGCACTCGCCGACGATTCGTAAGTAACCCCAGCGCCGGTTCTCCCGGGCTAAGCGGAGAACGAGGGCGACGACCTCGTCGTCGAGGGCATTGGGTGCAACCCGGCCGCGACGCGGGAAGGTCCAGGACCGGGCGACCAGGTCCCGGTGCCAGCGCGGCAGCGTTGCCTGCGTGGCCAGGAAGATACCCCAGCGCTCCCGGCTGAGCAGCCGGGCCAGCGTGGCCAGGACGGCGCGGTCGGCAGGGGAGTACCGCGGCCGTGCCACCTGGCGGCGCAGGACAGCGAGCTGGTGGCGCAGCACGGCGATCTCCACACGCAGGCTTTCGGGCGCACGGGCCCGCTCGACCTCGACGCCCTGCGGTCGTTGCGGGCCCAGGTGGCACAGCGCACAGCCTGGCCGAGCTGGTCCTGGCTACCGAACAGCATCTTCGTCGAGGACCTGCTCGCCACCAACGGCATCGACATAAACCAGACCGATGATGTCGAACTTGAGAAGTACTGCCGGCTCGCAGCCGCAATGACCACGGTCGTCAACTGGTTGCCCGGCCGCACCGTTGTTTATTACGACACCACGCTGCTCGAATCCCTCGCCAGCACGCCGATCGAACAGCCCATCCCGGCAACGGTGCTTTACCGGTTGCCGGCGTGGGGGCTCTACTTGGACCTGCCGTGGCTCGCCCCCGGGGCCGGCGTCTTCGCCTGCCTGGACCCGGGGCCAGACCTGCACACTACGCACGTACTACTTACCTACACAGGGCTGCTGGCAGACGATGCCCCGCTGGAGCATGAACTGCTACTGGCCAACGACATGGTCCCGGACTCCCTGTCGCCACCTTTTGCCGACGTAAGCCCGGGCGTCGCCCAGTTCGTCCCGGACGAGCTCAGTTCCGTCGTGGGCATGCCCTGGGGCCGGGCGCTGGCGACTACGGTCTCCATGCTGCTCTACCTCTGCAGCGAAGGCCCGGACGTCCGCCGGGTCGCGCTTCCGCCAGGGCCAGGCGCGCAGCGCGCCGGGGCGAACAGTACACAGGCCCTACAAGTCGGCTGGCGTATGGGCGCAGCCCTCAGGGCAGCCCAGCGCTATCACAGCGCGACGCGCGGCGAAGAGACCGACCGACACGTTTTGCCCCATTTGCGCCGGTCCCACTGTTTGGCACCACTACTGGACCGGGCCGGTCGGCGACCCCGTACAGCGCCAGCTCGTGTTGCGCTACCTCGCCCCCATCTCCGTAGGTAGCGAGCTAGTCACAACCGTTGTCCGACCAGCCAGCTAGTGCCTCTGCCGGAAACCTCTGCCCTTTAGCGGTGGACGACGAGGCGCTTAGACAGGTTCTTCGTAGGCACCTTGCATTGCTTGGGCGTGAGGACCTGGCCGGGGACGTGGACGAGAAGGTCCTCACCGAAGACGGGGTGCACGGGATCATCGACCTCATGCTGTCAAAAGCCTTCGAGCTTCCACGCGCACGGGAGCATCTAGTCGTAGAACTCAAGCGCCCGGCTGTAAAGGTGGGCGTTGATGAGATCACCCAGATCGAGAAGTACGCGTTCGCGGTAGCCGCGGACGAACGGTTCAGCGGTACGGGCGTTCGGTGGGAGTTCTGGGTCATCTCCAACGACATGACCGACTACGCATGGCAGCGATCGCACCAGGACCACCTTCCTGAGGGCATGATCCACCGGGGCCAGGACTTCACGATCTGGGTCCGGAAATGGGGCCAGGTGTTCGAGGACTGCAGGCGCCGTCTCCAGTTTGTTCAGGACAACCTCAATTACCGCTCCACTCGCGACGCAGCCATTGCCTACCTCAGACGGACCCACGCCCGGTACCTCCCGAGCTCGATGGAAGAGTCGGCGCAGCAAATGTATGGCTATCCTGGGTGCGTGGGGTTTCGGGCGGCACCCCTTGGGAGGTACGACGACGGCTGGTCATCCGACGGCTCAGGAACGTCGGCACGAACGAACGCTCTTGTGGACCCGCGTGACGGAAGCTGCGGCTCGGCCCCGGTGTGAAATTTGACCCGTCACTGAGTAGTCCACGGCGTGACTGAACCGTAGCACTGAATAACGCCGGCGGGTTGGCCAACGTGTGAAGCCGGATAACCCGTGAGCTTGTCCGACAAATCATTAGTCCTACGTTTGCGGCGACCAAGTCAAGGGCGGTTGCCCCCGGCCTCTCCCTTCAGTGTGACTGGGCCCCGCATCTCCGACGCGACGTGAGGTTGTCCCGCTAGTCGTGGATTTTGAGGTGGCGGTCCCCAGCTCGAGGCCTGCCGTCTGGTAGGCCTCGGGTGTCCACCACGACAACCGAGAGCAAAGGGACCACCACATGAAGGATTACCAGACCCAAGAGACCGACGCGCCCATCCCGGTGCCGACGAGCGTGAACGTGGCCATGGCCGACATCGCGGCGACGATGAGAGAGGGCTTGTTGGCCATGGCCGTCAGTGCCGGCCTGGCCGTCATGGCCAGCTTGATGGAGGAATCGGTGACCGCCCTGTGCGGGCCCAAGGGCAAACATGACCCTGGGCGCAGCGCCGTGCGCCACGGGGCCGAAGACGGCTCGGTGACCCTCGGCGGCCGGCGCGTGGGGGTACGCCGGCCCCGGGTGAGGGCCGCCGACGGCTCGGGCGAACTGGCCGTCCCCGCCTACGACTTGTGCAGCTCGACCGAGCTTTTGGGCGAGATGGCCATGGCCAAGATGCTGGCCAAGCTGTCCACCCGCCGCTACCGGGCCGGCCTCGGGCCCGTCGGTGCGCAGGTCGAGGCCACGGCCCGCTCGACGTCGAAGTCGGCCGTTTCCCGCCGGTTCGTCGAGGCCACCGAGACCGCCCTGGGCGAGCTGCTCGCCTCCGACCTGTCGGCCCTTGACCTGGTGGCCCTCATGGTCGACGGGGTGCACTTGGCCGACCACCTGCTGGTCGTGGCCATGGGCGTCGGCATCGACGGCACCAAGCACCCTATGGCTGTAGTCGAGGGCTCGACCGAGAACGCCACCCTGGTCACCGACCTGTTGGTGGGCTTGCGCGACCGGGGGCTCGACGTGACCAGGCCCACCCTGGTCGTCGTCGACGGCTCCAAGGCGCTGTCGACGGCGGTGCGAGCGGTGTTCGACCATCCCGTCATGGCGCGGTGCCAACTGCACAAAATCCGCAACGTGGTCTCGAAATTGCCCGAGGCGCTGGGCTCGACGGTGGCCAAGAAGATGCGCGCCGCCTACCGCATGAACAGCGCCCTGGCCGCTCAGGCGGCACTCGAGGCCCTGGCCCGCGACCTGGCCAAGTCCCACCCCGGGGCTGCCGGTTCGCTACGGGAGGGGCTGGCCGAGACCCTCACCGTCATGCGCCTCGGTGTAGCCCCCACCCTGGCCCGCACGCTGCGCACGACTAATCCCATCGTTAGTCCATGATCGAGATCTGCAGGGACCACTCGGCCAACGTAAAACGCTGGCGGGACGGTCAGATGGCCCTGCGCTGGTGCGCCGCCGGCATGATCGAAGCTACCAAACAGTTCAGGAAAGTCAACGGTTTCTTGCACCTACCTGTCCTGCCCAAAGCACTCGAAGCCGAGGTCGCCAAGATAGATAACCGTCACAGCACCCGAGTACGATCAAGAAGTGGCCTGAAAACCACGGGGCCCGTCACCGAAGTTCCACGGGAGCCGGGACATCATCCGCGACGTACGTCGCCCCACTGAGGCCGGGGGCCGACGAAGTCCGAATCGTTGCTTACCCTGCTGGCCTCGTTGGCCTGTACATCCTCGCGGCTTACCAGCCAGCGGTAGCGGTAGTAGAGCTCTCGACGGATGACGCAAACCCGGCAATCGTGGGTCATGGCGGAGACCCGTCCGGCGGCGGACAGGTCTGCCATGCTCACCCGGACGGTTTCGCGTAGGTTCACGAACATTCCATCTCGATGACCAGCCGACCAGGGCACACCAGCCAGGAAGACGGTGTGGGCATAGGCGATTAGTACACGGCCGTCTTTTTCTTGCCACCCGGTGATGATGGCGGGTTGGGCATCCTGTGGCTGCGCAGACAAAGGCACCACCCGGGCAACTTCTATAGCTGAGGTCGGTTTGGCCTTGGCGCCCATTTCGCAGCTCGGGGAAAGGGCGAGCACGCCATGCCAAGGTTGCCCGTCGCCAGCGCGGACCAGTCGCTGCCCAGAGGTGCTAGCAGGCGGGGTAAAGAACAAGTCGCCGTAGCGCAAAGGGTATTGGTTCTGTTCGGCCTCGGAGACCCAATACCCCTCAGGTGGCGGGTACCAGGCGTCGCTTATCAGCTGAGCCCGCGTCGGTTTCTGCGCCCCAAGCTCAGGCGTCAAGGTTCAGGTCGTCGTCATCGGCCTCTTCGACACGGCCAACTGCCGCTCGGAGCCGCCCACGCGCCAAGCCCTCGCCCGACTCTCCTCTGCTGATGTGGACCGGCGCCGTGGCCGCAAAGGTGGCGACGTCGGCCCAAGAGCTCGCCATCTCCGGTGCTAGGCGCCTCAGGGTCTCAGACGGTATAGCCACCCCCGAACGTGCTGCTGCCAGCACCAGAGGGAGCGTGGCCGCCACCTCTTGGCGAAGAGCTTCCAGCTCGACGACGCTGCTTCGTAGGAACTCGAGCCGTTCGGGCGAGACCAGATACCCTTCGACATTGTTGTAGTGGGTGATCACCAACCAGTGGTCGGTCTGTACGCGCTTCAACGCCTCGGCTGTCCTGGCATGTAGTTGCGTACTCGTAAGCGCTCCGACAGGAGGCGCCAGTCCGGCCAGCGGGCCGGGATCGCCAAGTTGGTAGGCCATCTACTCCTTCTTCCTTGTAGTCCAGGTTACCCCGCCCGTATGTCTTGCGCAAGATGTTGCGCAACATCTGGCCGCAACGTCCAGCGATCTCCGTCTATTACATGCCATGTCATGTCATGTATTATTGGTAGGAGTCCACAGTCTTATCTTGGCTGTACCCCAATGACCTGGGAACCCCGCGTCCACCGGAAGTCACCTACTGTTCCACAGGGGAGGCCAGCCTGAGGTGGTGGGCGCCTGAGGGCACTCGGTCGGGCGCCCGTCGGCCTCGTAGGTGAGGGGGAAGCAGCCGCGGTCCGTGCTCACGGCATTGGCGTAGTCCATGAGGACATCCATAGCGCGCCTGGAGGACGTATACGAACAGGTGTGCGTCCGCTCTTGGTCACTCGCCAAGCAGACCCAAGAGATTATGCACGGCGGCGCTCAAACCGCTCACCTTTGAAATCGCAACCAATAGGCCGGCACCAACGCCCACTACATCGGCCTTACCCGCTAACTGTCCGGCCGAGTTCGCGAACTCCTCGGCGAAAAGATCGAGCTCGTGCCCGATCCAACCGGAGGCTTCGCGGACGACTCCCGCTGGCGGGTTCTCGACCGTGGCTAGCTGCCCAAGTGCCTCGGCGAGTGCGTCGCCGACTCTCTGCTCGTCAGGCGGCCGGCGCAAGGCCTCGCTCTCCCTGGCCCATAGTGCACTAACTGCTTCGAGCAGCGAGCCAAGAGCCGCGACGAGCTCGCCACCCGTAATACGGGCTTCATGTGGTTACATAGCATTACGTGCATTATGGTAAGTAGCTCCACCCAACACAGGAAGGGTTTCGTCACTGTGACATAAGCCGTTAGAGCCCTAGTACCAGTCGCAGCGAAGCATCGACGCCGCGGAGGTCGCTGGATGTTAACTCGCCGAGTACCGGACCTAGCAGGCGTTGCTCCAAGACGAGCAAGCGACCAGCTCTGAGCACTGATGGGAGCCTAAGACCGGCGGCGCGCCAACCCCTTAGGGCAACATCACCTCGCCCGGGCTGCTGGACGCGTGCGCTACTGCTAGTGACCATGGCGAGGACCACGTCTGGGCTCTGGTCGTTGTAGGGCAGCGCCGAAACGACACAAGCTGGACGACGTTTGGAACCACGCAGGTCGGAGTACGGGAAGGGGACGAGCACTACTCGGCCCCGCTCTATAGTCGCGATCGCCCACCTGCGCCGGGGGCTTCGTCGTAGACGGCGTCGTCGTCGGAGAACCAGTCAGCGACAAGGGTTGCCCCTGGCGCCCAGGCCGGTCGGGGCCAATGGAGCACCTCTTCGCGCACCTGCCATAGCTCCCGCTCGGCGGCCTCGACCTCCGCCTGGGCAAGCGCGACCTTGTCAAAGTCGTGGGCAGGAAGCGGTTCACCCATCTTGAGAGGGCGGCCGATGAACTCGTCGTATGCCCTGACGGCTTCACGCAGGCGACGGTGGGCGTTCTCCAGCCGGGCGCGTTCGTCCTCGGTCAGTTCCTCCTCGGACCGCGTCGGCGTCGCACTCACCAGACCCATGGTAACTGTCCTCACGGCGAGCATCGTGACGATTCCGGCGGCTGCCCGTGAGCCACGCGCACCGATCTTGCTGGTCGGACTGGGCGCAACTCACGTTCCCGATCATCCAGCCATCCTGGCGGCCCCCTTTCAGTCAAAGCCCTGACGGGAATGTCGGGGACGTTGTGGGGAGCTAGAGGACCAACCTGTGGGTTCCCTGGGGATGTCGACTGAGCCCTTCGGGGCGCACCGTGTTCTCGAGGACCAGCTTGTCGTCACCTCGGCGCCGACGGTGCACTGGTGTTATGTCATGTAGTTAGGTACTATTATATGTATTCTGGTCAGTCAGCTCGCAACCGGAGGGCTGGCCTCTTACCCACGACGACTGTCACCGCCAGGCCTGCCAAGTCGGGCCATCTATTGGTGACCCCCGTTGGGCATCGGGAGGGGTCCTGGCGCGTCGACATGAATCGCTGATCACAGTCTTGCCGTCGCCGGAGTGCGGGTTCAGCCGCGGGCAGTGACAAGATGGGCGTCCAGCGACGCACGTGCGAGCTAGGAAGCCGGGGGGCGACTCGTGACCGGAACGTCCCCTTCTCACGACGCCCTTGGGGTTGCCGCGGAGGGCACTCGCCAGATCCTGCCCGACGCAGAGGGTGTCTTCGATGCGATCAGTCGCATCGGGTACGAGTTCGAACACGCCGTGGCGGATCTGATCGACAACGCGATCGACGCCAAAGCCCCCAATGTCCTAGTCCGTTTCATCCACGACGGCCGCTCCGTTCAGAGCGTCCTGGTGATCGACGACGGCCAGGGGATGACGGGGCCGGAGCTCGACGCCGCCATGGCTTTCGGGGCGCGCACAGGCAAAGGCGACGACAGCCTCGGCAAGTACGGCATGGGGCTCAAGTCCGCCTCTTTCAGCCAATGCGACGTCCTGACTGTGATCACATCGTTGAACGGACAAGTGCAGGGCCGTCGGTGGACAGCGGAGAAGGTAAAGTCCGACTGGCTGTGTGAAGTCCTGCGCCCCGAAGCAGCAGCGTCCTACCTCCGTACACACTCCGACCGGCTCGCCGTCGGCGACCACGGAACCCTAGTCGAGTGGAACGGGCTCGACGCCCTCAGCCACTCGATGCAGAGTCCGGAGCGAATGATCGCGACGCGGTTCCAGCAGCTTTCGAACCATCTCGGTCTCGTCTTCCACCGGTTCCTTGAGGAAGGCCGATTGCGAATCAGGATGGACGCCGTCGACGTGGCCTCCGGTGCCCGTGGCTTTGCCCAGGACGTTGATCCGGTGAACCCGTTCCCCAGGTTCACCGGGTTGGAGGGCTACCCGCGCGACTTCACTTTTTCGGCGCCTGGAGCCAACGCACTCTCGTTTCGGGCGTATATATGGAAGCGCAACGCCAGCGACGCGGGCTTCAGGCTTGGCGGGGGCCGGCTGGCGAAGCGCCAGGGGATCTACGTCTACCGGAACGACCGCATAATTCAAGCGGGCGGGTGGAACGGGCTCCGCAACGACGCGGAGGTCCACTCCTCCCTCGCCCGCATCGAATTCAACCTTCCAGCCTCCCTCGACGCCGTATTTAAGCCCACCGTTCAGAAGTCGGCTATTTCCATGCCGGAGGAGCTGCTCGAGGCGCTCCGAGGGGCGCGGTCGGGGACGAAGCGCTTCGCCGACTACCTTGCTGATGCCGAGCAGGCCTATCGCGATCAAAAGCCAGAGCAGGTCACACGTGTCGGCCTTGTGCCGGTCGCCGGCATGACGAAAGACCTCTCCGTCCGGTTCCAGCGGATTCTTGGCGAGGCCGAGGACGATGAGGACAAGGTGCGCTTCGCATGGAGCTCAGAACTCGCGGCGTCTGAGTTCGTGAGGCTCGATGCCATAACCAACACGATCTACCTGAACAGCGACTACCGCGACGCGGTGCTTTACGGTACACGCGCGTCGAGCGGCGACGCCCCACTCGTAAAAACTCTCCTGATGCTGCTGTTCAAGGATGACCTCTCGCGGCGCAATTGGTCGACCAGCTTCGAAGTACGGCTTGTTCGCCTCAATTTGCTCCTCGTCGAGGCGGCGCGAGCCCAACGATGACCGCGCGGCCGAGGATCTCATGGGAAGAACTTGAGGCGATCATCTCCGATACAGAAGTGCCAGTGGCCGTCCGTCTCGATGCCGACGTCGTGGTGTACCTCTTCTTCGACCCAACATCTGGGCGTCTCGGACTTAGAGCACCAGTCGGCGAAGCAGAGCTAGACCCGAGCCCGCTGGCGCAAGTCGAGGTCGTACGGCGTCGCCTGGATAACGACGCTGTGGTCGAGATTTCCACTCGAACGGTCGGCTTGTATGTCGAGCATTGGGCCAAGTTCGTGGCGTTTGCGGCCACCAAGGGGTACAGCACGGCGCCGACGATTGATGCTGAAGTGGTCCGGGCCTGGCTCGCCGCTCGCGACGGGTCGGGCACGGTCCCGGCAGTTGCCACGCAGCGTCTTCGTCGCACGTCGGTCCGCAAGTTGTTCCACTTCCTGCGAGCCACGGGCCAGGCAGCGCAGGACCCGACCAGCGACATAAAGCTCCCGCCCCGTACCGCATTGGCCAACCGACCTCTGGACGAGGATGAGGTCGACGAGTGCCGGTGGGCGTCCCGGTCCGACTTCACATCATGGCGGTACCCGGCGGTGTGGGCCCTGGCGGAGGCGGGGGCGACGATGACGGAGCTACCCCACGTCCTGGTGAGCGATGTCGACCTGGAAAAGGGGCTCGTGCTACTGAGAGGGTCACCCCGCACCCTGCGGCGCATCGTGCCGCTCACTGGCTGGGGAGCGGCTCAACTCGAGCGTCTCGTCGCTACGGCACGCTGGCGCCTGGCGTCCCCCTCGTCTATGGCGGGGACGGCGCCACCGAAAGACGCTCAACCCTGGCGGGCGCGGTTCGGCGCATCTACACCCAGGCTGGCCTCGACCGAGAGGCCGATGTCACCACCGAGTCCGTCCGGGCGTGGTTGGGCCGGGCCATGCGGGACCAAGGCGAGCCGATCGAGCGGGTCGCGCGCCGGCTGGGCATGCGCTCGGTCGATAGGACTTTCCTGCTCATCGGCGAGGACTGGCAGAGCCCGGAGGCCTGAGCCCTGTCCGCAACCGCCGCGCCGGTCTCCATCTGGGAGGCGATGGAGTCGCTCCTTGAGTACGAGGCGCTGTGGGACTGCGCGGCCGCTATCCCAGATCCCCCGCCCCAGGCCGGCGGCCGTCCCCGGCAGTACCCGGGGTGGGCCCTCGTCCTATTCGATGGTCTGTGCACCGTGTTCACCAGCGCCCGGCGTACGGAGACGAACCTGCCGTTCTTTTGGCCAAAGCTCCGCGAACGGTTCTCGGCCCTCTACCCCGACCAGCCGCCGCTGCCGGTGCGTCCGCCCCGGCGCCACCACTGGCAGTATGCCAAGCGCCTGGTGGGCGAGGAGGCCTGGGCCAAGATGCGGGAGAGCTTCCGTGACGCCGCCATCGCCACCGCGCTGGAGATCGGTCTGTTCGACCCCGACGGAGCGGGGTCGTTCACCCACCCCGATCGGGCCCGGCTCATCTACGGCGACGGCAAGGTGGTAAAGCCTCTGTCCAAGTACGCGCCGGGCGAGACCTGGGTAGACCGGCGCACCGGGGAAGTGAAACCCCGCCGGGCCGACCCCGACGCCGCCTGGTACATCGTGGGTGGGGACGAAGAGCCCGCCAGCCGAAGGCCCAAGCCCGTGGACGCCACCAAGCCCGAGCGCTCAACGAAACGAGGCAAGCAAGTCCGGGGCCTGAAGACCTGTTTTGTGATGGGCCGCAGCCCAGACCCCATGGTCGGGTACTGCTCGACTTCGACCACTGCCCCAAGGACGAGATGGGCCTCGCCCTCGCCTCGCTGGCCCAGATGGCCCCCCGGCTCCCGGGCCTGCAAGGGCTCGTATGGGATGGCGCCGGCCGTGGCACCCATGCCAGCCAGCTGGGCCGGGCCCTGGGGATCCATCTCATCAGCCCCGTCACCCCGGGGCTAGGCGGCCACACCACCGACAAAGCTGCTGTCTACAAGCCTCGTCGGGTCGGCCCGGTGAGCATTACCCGCCCCGACGGCACCATCCACGAGACTCAGCTCTACGGGGTCCAAGGTGCCGCTCATATCCTCGAGGTCGACAGCGCAGGAGCTGAAGTCTTGCTACCCGCGAAGCTGCTCAAGACCGAGCGCCGGAAGAACTCCGACGGCACGTGGCGGATGTACAACCTGTGGCAGGCCCCCGGCGGCGGCACCTTCCGAGAGCCGGTCATTGACACCGACGAGGACAAGCTGAGCAAGCTCAACCAGGCCGAGCGGCTGCGCTCCATCCCGCCTACCGACCCTGACTACAAGGAGATCTACGGGCGGCGCAACGACGCCGAAGCTCAGAACCGAGCCCTCGACGACAGCCTCTGGCTCGGGCGCGCCCAGTCCATGGACGCCCAGCGCCACCTGCTGGACTGGCTTGGTTACGGCCTCGTCGTCAACGCCGTCGCCCGCCGCCGCGCCCGCCTCGCTCGGGCATCGCAGCAGGGGCCACAGGCGGCCTGACCAGGAAGTCCGGGCGGCTGGCCTAGCTAGGCAGCCCCCACCCACGACCAAGGCCTGGGTAGGCTCACAGTGGCGCTGGGATAAGCTCAGTAGGGACGAAGAGCGGGACCAAAACGGCCGTCAAGACCGAGTTCGGCTTGTCGTCGGGTTTTACACCGGGTTTGCTACCAAGTTTTCTACATGCTCCCGGGGACGTAGCTCAGTGGCTAGAGCACCTGCTTTGCACGCAGGGGGTCGTGGGTTCGAGTCCCATCGTCTCCAC
>CAYZVQ010000031.1:0-26537 GCA_964481925.1 uncultured Acidimicrobiaceae bacterium | reverse complement strand
GGACCGGCCTCCGCCGACGCCTTGGCGGGCGCTCGGTACTTGTATCCTCTGCGCGCTGAGTATGTCTTTGGCCTTTCTGGTGGGTGCCCCGGCCGCTTCGGGAGCAAGTGCACGCTCGGTCTGCGTCTTGCCCGGGATCCCCACACCGTCGGCACCCCTGCTCACAACCGCTCAGGTGGACACGGCGTTCGGTGAGCCACTGACCTATACCGGCGAGACCAACGAACCCGCGACCGTTGCCAGCCCCCAAGCCGTCCATACTTGCTCCTGGCGTGGCCCTGCCCTGTTCAAGTCTTCGAACCCCTACAACCTCAACCGTGTCTCGCTGCAGGCGATGGTGATAGGTCCCTACGACGCTCCCGCAGGGGCACTGGCGGGCTACACCAGCATCCTCAAGTCGTGGGGCGGCCCGAAGTACACCCTCGCAGCACCGGGCATCGGGGACAGGGCTGCCTACGTCCTCGGGGCACAAGACGTGGTCACGAGCCAGTTGGTGGCTCTGTGGAGCCGCTACGTCCTTTGGGTCTCGGTGGGTGCCCCGAGCAGTATCAGCGTCCGGCAGCAACAGGCGGGAGAGGCGAGGGTCACGGGCCTGGCGATCGCACGCTGGTCTTCAGTCCGTTAGTACGGCGGACCCGAACACCAACGGGCGCCCAGTAACACGGGTTCGTGGACACATTGTTGGCCACTTTGGCGCCGCTACCCAGGAAACCCCTGCCGGCAGGCGGCAGGGCCTCAGACTGACGAGCCCAGTTGGCAAGCGCGCCTAGCCGTCCCAACGCTCCACCAACGTGAAGCTCTTGCCGGCCTTGCTGTTGAACGACCCGACAGCCGTGCACGCCGTGGCCGACGTGCACGACACGCCGCCGAACCCGCGGCCGGTCGCTCCGGCGGGGTTGGGGGTGGGCTGGGCCGACCAGCGCGACCCGTCCCAACGTTCCGCCAAAGTGCCCTGCAGGCCGGCGCTGTTCACCACGGACAACCCGACGGCCGTGCACGCCGTGGCCGACGTGCACGACACGCCATCGAGCTCGCCGCCGATCGTTCCGGCGGAGTTGGGGGTGGGCTGAGCCGACCAACCGGACGGGGCGGCAGGCGAAAACGCCCCGGCCAGCCCGACGACCGCGACCCCGACCACGATCCACGGTCCGCACGCGCGGCGCAAGCGGCCCTCGGCCACCGACCACTTGCCCGGAACGCCTGTCCTTTCCCCCGTCAGGGCAACCCGTGGCACGCGCATCGCAAGTCCCCTCCCTGAACTGCTCACCTGCCCGTCCTGCCTGGGGTAGCGGGCGCGTCCTTTTGGTAGAAGACTGTACCAACCCGGCGACGGACGCGACCTGGGCACGGGCGGGGGCACCTTCGGGGGCCTCTCCAGGGGTGCGCCTGGTCTCCAGCTATCACCACCGCCGGACTTTGAGCCACAGGCCCTGACGTCCGGACAATATGTACGTGGAGCTCTCTGGTCCGGGGGACGCCAGTCCCGTCGATAAGGCGCGCTCGTGGCTGGGACGAGGGCTCACATGCCCCGCACCGAACTGGTCATCGTGCGCTGCGCTCGGAGTATGCCGTGGCTCCCGGTTGACGTCATCGGATGGCAGCATCATCGGGACAAAACCAACCCGAAGAACGATACCAACGGAGGGGTATTTCCGCCCCGGCCACCTGTCCGCCGTCATGCACCGCAGGCCGTCCGCTCCACCAAGTAGGCGGTGCAGTTCAGGAGATACTGATCGCCATCGTCGTGCTGGTCCCGCCGTGCACGGTGACGACCAGATCCTCGCGAACCGGGTGAGCCTTGACGTCGGTGAGCAGTTTCGTGCCCATGCTTGTCAGCTTGAGCTCGGTTCTCGCCTGGGTGCCCTCGCTGATCGAGTACGAAGACTCGGCGAGGACGATCGTCTCTGTGCTCAAGCGGGTCGTCTTACCTTCCCCACCCGTTACGACGACCTGCTCGGTCGCCTCGATCGTACCTGCGCAGGCGGCGTCCTCACAGGACAATATGGCCCCAAGGTAGCCATGCGACACCGTGGCCGACGCCGAGGTGATGGCCACCCGAGGCGACGGGGAGGCCTCCTCAGGGGTGATGGCGACGGCGTAGGGGTCGGTGCCCACGGTGATCGGGTGGCCGGCTGTGCCCGTGGCGATGGTGATCGGCGTCACAGTGCCCGAGCCGTAATCAGCGACATAAGCGGTACCCCCGTCGGGCGTGATGGCGATGCCGAGGGGCGCGGTGCCCACCGGGACCGGGTGGCCAGCCATGTTCGTCGCGGTGTCAATGGGCGTGACGGTGCCAGAGAGGGCGTTGGCTACGTAGGCGATAGCCCCGTTGGGGGTTATGGCGATGCCGCTGGGGCCGGCGCCCACCCAGATCGGGGGCCCGGCAGTACCCGTGGCGAGGGTGATCGGGGTGACGGTCCCGGAGCCATAGTTGGCCACGTAGGCGGTGGCCCCGTCCGGGGTGATGGCGATGCCGAGCGGCGCGTTGCCCACGGTTATCGGTGTGCCGGCAGTACCCGTGGCGAGGGTGATCGGGGTGACGGTGCCGGGGACGGCGTTAGCCACATAGGCGGTGGCCCCGTTGGGGGTGATGGCGATGCCGCCCGGCTCGCTGCCCACGGTGATCGGTGTGCCGGCGGTGCCCGTTGCGAGGGTGATCGGGGTGACGGTCCCGGAGCCATAGTTGGTTACGTAGGCGGTGGCCCCGTTGGGGGTGATGGCGATGGCGAAGGGGCCAATGCCCACCCTGATCGGGCGGCCGACAGTGCCCGTGGCCATGGTGACCGGCGTTACGGTGCTGGCGCTGAAGTTGACCACGTAGGCGGTGGTCCCGCCGGGGGTGATGGCGATGGCGTTGGGAGTGCCGCCCAGGGTGACGGCGCTGCCGGCCGTGTCCGTCAGGGTGTTGATCGGGGTGACGGTGCCCGAGCCGAAGTTGGTGACGTAGGCCGTCGGCACCGTCGCCGCCGGCGCCCCGGCGGACGGCACGAGGGCGGCAGCCGCGGTGGCCACCAGCGTGGCAATGTTGCCTATCTTCATGTCGGCTCCTAGGTTTGAGCGGCGAGAGCTGCCGGTTACGTCGGCTTGGAACCGCCTCTGCCGGGGCGTTGCCGCGCCACCGGTTGGTCGGACCGGAGGTCGTCGGCGTGGGGTGTTTATCGGTCAGTAAAACCTTGAAGGCAGCGAGGCCGATAAGCATCCGGCTCAGGTCGCAAATCCCGTGGCCCCAGGTCTTAGATTTCGTGGGTGCGGGGTATTAAGAAAGGCCCGCCGTGATGGCCCTTCCGCTACTACCCTCGACCACGCCAGGGGCCCCCGGTGGCAGCTTGCAACAACGGGTTGAGCGCTGGCCAGCTGTCGGCCCTAGCCAACAGCGTTCAGCCGGTGGCTCCCGGCTCTTTGCCGGCCTTGCTTGCTCGTCCCTACGGGTGCCCCGCGGTCATATGTACTGCCGACATCTCAGTCAACCGGTGGCGGTCGGCCACCCCGAGCTTGGCGAACACCCGCGTGAGGTGGCTCTTCACCGTGGCTGTAGAAACGAACAGCTGGTGGGCGATCTCGGCGTTGGTCAGGCGCTGAGCGACGAGGGCAACGACCCGGCGCTCGGTCGGGGTGAGGCTGTCCCAGCCCGAAACCGAGCGGCTGTGGCTGCCTCGACCTCGGCGGGCATAAGCCACAGCTTCGGCAAGCGTGAGCGCCCGGCCCTCTGATTTGGCTTGGTCGAAAGCTTCCGGTCCCATGGCTGTCTGCACGGCCAAGATAACCGGGGCGAGCTCGTCCCGGGCCGGCGCCCAGCGAAGGTAGCCCGTGGCTTAGCGTTGGGTCTCGGCTGCCCCCAGGAGCCGGGCCGCCTCGGGGTAGCGCCCGAGGTCGGCCGAGGTAATCGCCACCAGCTCGAGCAGGTCGATGGCCCACACCCCGTGGCTGGCACCCGCCGCTTGCTCTAGGCCGTCACAGGCCAAGCCGTGGGCGCGCGGCCACGAGCCATCCGCCCGGGCCAGGCGGGCCTCGGCCCGCAGGACAGGCACACCCTCGGGGTCGGGCCTCCTCGGTAACCGCCAGGTGCAAGCTTGGAGATGGCACCGGGCGGCGTGCAGGTCACCCCGGCGCAGGGCCACCTCGGCGAGCACGGCCCGGTTGTCCACACACATGCGGGCCAAGCCGAACGCCTCCAACTTCGAATTGCCCCCTCCAGGATCTCGTAGCCGTCGTCGTGGCCCATGGAGACCTGGAGATGGCCCTGGCCCGTGTCGGCGCACGCCAGGTTGAACATGTCGTCAATTGACTCGGCTAGGGCCCGGGCCCGGGCGAACGCACCCGCTGCACCGGCGTCGCCCAGGTACATATAGGCCTCGCCGCCGGGGCACCTGCCCGCCGTGGTGATCGCTTCGATGCTAAGCATGTCAAGTCAAGCGCCGTCGGCGTCGCCCCTCGCGGCACTTGGGATGATGCGTCGGCGACATCGTGGATAATGGGATACGGCGCGTGCTCGTGCGAAGTGAGCGACATTGGGTCGACCGACTGGGAAGGATCAATGACGTGGCGCAGCACGAACATAGTGGTTCCCGGCGATGAAGGAGTAGACCGCCCTTTGAATATCGTCCCTCCTGTCCTTGTTCCGATTACTCCGGAATAGCAGCACCGTGCTGTTGACCTCATGAGGGCGCCGTTCGTGTCCTGCAGCGTCTGCTCGCCACCCCATAGCAGCGCTCGAGCAGGCAATGCCGCCCCAGTCGTGACTGGCGACTTTTCCGGGGCCAAGACTCCGCGGCGCGAGTCGCACGGGGTTCGTATTCGCCTTCAGTAAGCGACGGCACGGTCATGTGTGGCGGTCCCGAGCCACTGCGAACAGATGCCACCTATCCGAGATGCCCTTGAGCTGATGCTCGCCTCGATCCTCGAACTCGATGCCTGAACCGGAGACGAGGTCCTTGACCGTGCTCGACACAAGGACTTCTCCTGCGTGCGCGGCCGAGGCGACGCGCGCACCGATGTGCACCGCGATGCCTCCCAGCGTTTCTCCGACCCGCTCGCACTCGCCGGTGTGAAGGCCAGCGCGGATTTCGAGACCGAGCGGGCGAACGGCGGCCACCGCGGCCGCTGCGCAGCGTACGGCGCGCGCAGGCCCGTCGAAGCTCGCGAAAAAGCCGTCGCCGGCCGTGCCCAGCTCGCGACCGCGGTAGCGCGCGAGCTCGCGGCGGATCGCCTCGTGATGGCGTTCGAGAAGCTCGCGCCAGCGCTTGTCCCCGAGGTCGGCAGCGCGCTGCGTCGAGTCGACGATGTCGGTGAACAGAACGGTGGCGAGCGCTCGCTCAGGCTCAGGTGGCTCACGCGTGCCTGTCAGGAACTCTCGGATGTGTGCGACCACTTCCTCCATGCAATCGCCCCAGGGAACGTGATCCGTCCCGGCGAGCTCAACGTGTTGAGCTCCCGGGATCACCCGCGCGAGGAACCGGGCGTTCTCGACGTGGCAAACCTGGTCATGCGGAGAGTGGAGGACCAACGTCGGGACGTTGACCGTCGGGGCGACGTCGCGCACGTCAATCCCGAATGCCATGTCCATGAACGCGACTGCGACCCGCGGCGTCGCGGCCGCAACCTGCAGGCGACGCATCCATGCATGGCGAGAGTCGTCACCGCTCGCGCTTGGCCAGATGTAATCAATCATTCGACTTCGACTGCTGCCCCAGATCTCGGGCACCATGGCCATGCGCGCCTGATGCTCCTCTCGAGTCGACTCGCCCCACGGCCAGACGTCCGTGAGCTCCTCTTTCACTTCGCCGCCGCAGAGGATCAGCGCCTGCGTGCGCTCCGGATACGTTGTCGCGAAAAGGATCGACATCGGTCCGCCCTCCGAGACGCCAAGCAAGACCGCTCGCTCGGAGCCCAGGGCGTCCAGGATTGCACGAACGTCGTCCATACGTTCTTCGAGCGTCCCGACTTCGGTCCGATCCGATAGGCCCATCCCCCGCTTGTCGAAGAGAATCAGGCGTGAGAATCCGGAAAGGCTCTCGCAGAAACGGCGGTACGCCGGTTCCTCAGCGAGCACAGCCAAATGCGTCAGCCAGCCCTGGACGAACACCAGATCGATCGGACCAGTTCCCAGCGTCCGGTAGGCAATCTCTACCTCGCCGCTGCGGGCGTAGCCGATCGGAATGTCGATCATCGTCCAAGCATGACAGGTACCCAGACGAAGAGCTTGGTTGGTGGAGGTGACGGGAGTCGAACCCTTAGGACTTGTCCCATAAGGTCATCCGTTGAGCATCCCATATCGTAGCTGACCAAGTGCCCCGTAGCGCCGGGTCTGCGGGATGGTGTTCTCCCAGATCGCTGACTGGCTGCGTACTTTGCCAAGCGTCCCCGAATAGTTGATCGGAGCGGATAATGCTCTGTCGCGAGACACCCGCCACTGCGATCGTAACGAAGCTGCTATGTCAAGGGGTACACCGGAAAAATTGTTGGCCTGTTGAAAACGCGTCATGCCACCTGCTTTACCTGGGTGTTCGGGGCGGTCGCGAGGCGTCGCTTCCAAGTCGGCCAACATGCGCCGGTAGACGACGTCGGAGAGGTGCCGCTTCACTACTCGCATGGCTTCTTTCTTGGAGTGCCCGCGGTGGCGGGCGTCGTCGAAGATGCGCCGGGCGCGCTCGTCGTGGGCGAGCTGGGTGACGGCCATGATGTGCAAGACGGCGTTGACCCTGCGGTTGCCGCCGCGGTTCAGGCGGTAGCGCACCGGTTCGCCGTCGCCCTCGGCCGATGACGCCGGTATGGGGGCGGTGCCGTTGAAGCGGGCAAATCCTCCCTCGCCGACGAAACGTCGGGGGTCTCCCACCTCTACCAGGAGCTCGGCGGCCGAGCGGGTGGAGATCCCGCACAGGCCGTCCAGGCTCGAGCCGGCCGTCTTGGTGAGCCGGGCCAGCTCCTTTACGGCCTGCTTCTCCTTGGCGTCGAGCTCGGCCACCTCTTTGGCGTAGGCGTTGAGCAGCCCAGGCGCAGGCGGGTGGGGGCGTCCGTGCGTGCGTCCCGGCGCAAGCGGGCCAGGGCGGCCAGGCGCGCCTTCACGTCCGTGGTGGCCGGCAGGAGCTCGCGCACCTTTAGGGGGAGGTCGCAGAGCAGGTTCTCGGCCTCGTTCAATATGTGCTGGCGGCTCTTCAGCACCGAGCGCCGGGCCTTGTGCCACAGGGCCAGCAGCTCGGTCGTCTCGTCGGGCCCGGCGTCTCCTTCGGCCCGCTTGAACGCCCGGGGCATGCCCGGCTCGGCCTGGGTCTCTCTGGCGATGCGCAGCGAGTCCGAGGCGTCGGTCTTGCCCTGCTGGCGTCCCCGGCGGCGCTCGTTGGTGCGGTTGGGGCAGCAGTCGCGCACGTCGTGGCCCCGCTCGGTCAGGTACATGGACGTGTGGCGCCCCAAGCCCGAGGCTCCCTCGATGCCCCAGCGCTCCACGGGCCCGAAACTGAGCGCCCAGGCCTCCATGGCCCGGTGGCCCTCGCCGGAGACCTTGAAGCTGCGGGTCCCGAGCACCCCGCCCCTGCAGTCGAGCACGGTGGCGGTCAAGGTGCGCTTGTGGGGGTCGGCACCGAAGATGTTGGCCGGGCCGCGCCGGCGCCGGGGCGCCTTGGCCGGCGAGGGTTTGGCCTCGGCCCTTTCGGCCTGGGTCTTTGCCACCCGGGCGGGGGCGGCCTGGGCCGCTGTAGTCCTGGCCGCTGTCGTCCTGGCCGCTGTCGTCCTGGCTGCCGTTGTCCTCGCCGACGCCTTTGTCACCGTCTTCTCCCCCTCCGGACTTATTGTTGGGATGTTGAAAAGGACCGGTCGACATGTCCCCGTTGAGTTGCCAACGCTGCTATAAAGTCAGTCCGGTCCTCGAAAGCAGGGCCGGGGGCGGCACTTCGTTATAAAGGCACCCCGTCAGTGCGGGGGGCCTAGACGGTTGCTTGAGCCAGCCCTCGGCCCGGCTTTCGAAGCTACGCCAGGCGCCTGCCTCCGGCCAGGCCGATGCCTCTGACCTGAGGCTCCTTGGCGGCACGGCACCTACCAACACCTGAAGGATGCGCCAACGCCGGCGCTGCCTTGGGGTGCTGAGCCACGGCCCCGAGCGCCCGAAGACAGCATTTCCGTCGCATATCGGGCCGGTCTGCATAATGGCACGGCTCGAGAAAAGCTAATTCAGTGAGCTCCTATGAAGCCCGTCGGAGCAGCTCAGATCGGTTGTCCTTATTGGCTTTCCACAGATCCACAGCCTGTGCATTCCCCCCCGGACCCCCCCTGTTGCTGCTACCGCTGTGGTCGCCCATGCTCTCGTTGTAACACGGGGACGGTTCTACTGCGCGCGTTTCCAGTCAACTAGGACAGGCAGGCGGCCGTCACTCGAACAGAATATACATACATAATCACGAGGACGAAACCGAAGGCTTCTGCCGCTCATAATAACGCGAAAACGGCACATCTCCGCTCGCCTGTGGCGATACAGAACCGGCGATCTCGCGTGTCGTTAGTCCCGATCGGCACTATTGTTCGCGGGGCCCTTGCACAGGGCTGTAACTATCGCGGTGGAGACCTGGATTTGCCAAAAGGGATAGCCACCAAGCTGCAGCGCTGTCACCCGTTGCCGCCGACGACTGCGTTGAAGGGCAGCGGAGCAGGAAACGGGGCGCCCTACATGGTCTTGGCGGCCATCAGACGCGCCTGCGGGGCCCGTGGGAGGCGTCCCATGGGAAGCCTGGGCCGACGTCACCGTGGCTGGGGGGATGTTCGTCCAACACGTCGGGCCGCAGCAGTTCGCCCGAGGTCGGTTGGCCAGGACGTCGCGGACCTTGCTCACGCTGCTTGCAGCAACTTGGGACCGGCCTCCAGCTGGTGCGCTTGATTGGGATAGCGACTGCCCGTGGAGGCGCAGGCGCCGGTGGGGGCCGCGCCGTGCGGGTTTGTCCCTCGGGCCCTTGCCGGCAGTCCGGCGTGAGAGGCCGGCCGATCGGCTCGGTGAGGCGCGCCTCGGTGGGCCGAGCGCTGGCTCGGTTGTCGGGCGTGTAGGGCGTCTCGTAGCTGTTGCGGCACTTACCCGCCAAGCCCGTCGTGCCGCTTCTTTCGCCTCCCCGGGGACGACGTTTTTGGAACTCCGTTGGCAGGCCGGGTTGGTGGGGGTTTAGCGCGAAGCGCCAAAAGGTCACAAAATGGCCTCTGACCTGCTCTTTTTCACGCAGCCCCAACGGGGTTCGAACCCGTGCCTCCACCTTGAGAGAGAGGGCGGATCGCCGTTACAGGCCGCTGAGCAGGGCGTTGGCCGCACCTCGGCCGGGACTTGCGGTCCTAGCACCCATCTGCGGCCCAAAGTCCGTTGACGGAATGTTGGCAAGCCGGCAGCGGGGGACGGGTCGTGCCTCTACCCCCAAAAGGTGGGGTCAAATGGTCGCGCGCGTTGTAGCGCGCGAGTGCCCGGGTGCCCGCGTTGGCAAAGGCTTGCAACCCCGTCACCAATTTGGAGCAATCCGCGACGGCCTCTTGCCACCTTGCCGGAACTGGGAAGGGGGTCGAAAGAGACAGCCGGGCCCGGCGGGCGGAGGCGAGAGGGGCGGAGCAGGCTGTCAAGCCACGGGAGCGGATAGTACAGCGGAGGCATGCTCGGGAGGTTGCCCCAGGTGCCGGGCTGGGACGAGGTGGCACGAGCCCCCGGAGAGGCTTGCGAACCGGGGCAAACGGTGGCGCCGGGACTTGGGGCGGGCGGGGTAGGCGGCGCGGGTCGCCAAGGGGCTCAAGACGCCGACGGGGCCGGTCGACCGGGCCACTCTCCCACAATCGGTTACCAGAGATGGCCTGCGACGATGGTCCCCGGCTGGGCGAGCGGTCGGGCGGTCCCGACGGTGAAGGGCTCGTCCGACTACTTCGTTGGCCGACAGTCGTCGGGCTCGTCGATGTGACCTAGGACCTTCATGGGCCGGTCCGTGATCTTCGTACCTGCCTGCGGCGTGCACTATCGACGGAGGCGTGCATTAGCGTGTCGCCGTGCCCGTCGGCGCCCGTTCGTTCGTCGTACTGCCTGCGGTCGACGTGGTCGACGGCCAGGCAGTGCGGCTGGTACAAGGTGAGGCGGGGTCGGAGACGAGCTATGGCGCGCCGCTTGACGCCGCGCTGGCCTGGCAGGCCGCTGGGGTGCAGTGGGTCCATTTGGTCGACCTCGACGCCGCGTTCGGTCGCGGCTCGAACGGCGACCTGATCGCCGAAGTCGTCGCCCGGCTCGACGTCGCGGTCGAGCTCTCGGGCGGGATCGTCGACGACCGCTCGCTCGACGCGGCGCTGGCCACCGGTTGCGCCCGGGTCAACATCGCCACCGCGGCGCTGGAGCGGCCCGACTGGGTGCGTGCCGCGATCGCGCGGTGCGGCGAGCGGGTCGCGGTCGGGCTCGATGTCCGGGGCACGACGCTTTCGGCCCGCGGCTGGGCGCGTGGTGGCGGCGAGCTGTTCGACGTGCTGGCCCGGCTCGACGCGGATGGTTGCGCCCGGTACGTCGTCACCGACGTCCGCCGTGACGGCACGCTGAGCGGCCCGAACGCCGACCTGCTGCGGGAAGTTTGCGCGGCGACCGACCGGCCGGTGATCGCCAGCGGCGGGATCAGCAGCCTCAACGACCTGCGCACGCTGGCCGCGCTGGCGGGCGTTGAGGGCGCGATCGTCGGAAAGGCGCTCTACGCCGGCACGTTCACGCTGCCCGAGGCACTTGCCGTCGTGCGCTAGCAAGAGAGCGCAGAATAGGTAGTGCGTACCAAGTATCGCTATAGCTCCCGTCGGGCAGCTGTGATCAGCATGTCGGGTGAGCCGTAGCGACGCTCAGCCCGCTCTACCTTCAGACCGTCTCACGGTGCATCCGGTAGCTCAGGCCCTCGGGGGACGGTTGGACCGTACCGTTCGCGGTGACCGCGGCAGAAGGCAGTACGAAATAAGTGCCGTTATGCGTACCTGCCAAGGACATCGCCGCCGTTTCTCTGCCGCGATGTTATGTGCTCGCGTGCGTGCGCAGGGCGGGCCGGCTCCACGAAGAGCGGGTACCGGTCCCCGCCCGACCGAGGCCGCGCACCGGGCACGAGCGGCTCGCTATAGGTCCTATAGTATAGACATATGCTATACTTGGGCGAGTATGAAGCCAGTAGCCGCTTTCCGGCCAAACCCGTACACGCCCGGGGCGGGCGACCGGCCTCGCGCCCTCGTTGGGCGGTCAGACCAGCTGGCTCTCGCCGAGAGCCTACGTAACCAGCTCGAGGCCGGCTATTCGGCGAACAGCCTCATGTACGTGGGGCTGCGCGGTGTCGGCAAGACGGTCTTGCTGAAGGAGATCGCCGATCGCTTGGCCCGCGCCGGCTGGTACGCGCCCTATCTCGAGCTGCGTCGAGGATTGGCCGTCGACGCAGCGCTAGGTGCCGTCGCCGACCGCTTCGCCGCTCAGCTTCCCCCAGGCGCCAAGTTGACCCGGCGCGTGCGGCAGCTACTGCGGCGTGGGGGCGGCCTACAGGTCCTCGGCAATGGCGCCAATGTCGGCGGTGGACGGCCCGCGCCGGATTACGACGACCTGGCAAATGTACTTGCCACGTTAGCTGAGGCCGCGCACGACGACGGCCTGGGCGTCGCACTGGTCGTAGATGAGCTGCAGTCCGTATCTCTCGCCAGCCTCGGTGCCCTCGTTCATGTCGCTCAAGACTTGCGCGACCGGTTGCCCTTCGCGTTCATTGGTGCGGGGCTGCCACACCTGCCCACTTATATCGCCAAAGCGGCGACGTACACCGAGCGGTTCCGCTACGAGCCCACCGACAAGCTCCACGATCACGAGGCGAGAGCCGCCGTGCTCGAGCCGGCAGCGGCCGAGGCAGTCGGCTGGGACGAAGACGCACTAACCAAGGTTGTCAGCACCGCAGCTGGGTACCCCTACTTCCTTCAGCTCTACGCGTTCGAAGCCTGGGAGGTTGCTGCACGCGCCGGCGCCGTGCAGACGGTCGGGCTGGCGGACGTGCATGCGGCCGAGCCTGTCGTGCAACGCCAGATCGAAGCCGGGATCTATGGTGCTCGCTTCGAAGGCGTTACGGAAGCCGAGCGGAATTACCTGTTCGCGATGTCGGACTGCATGGGTGGCGGCGGAGACCGCGTACGTTCCGGCGATGTTGCACGCGCGCTCAACCGCGAGCTGTCCGCGGTCTCGCCCACTCGGGACGCACTGATCCGCAAGGGCATCGTCCATGCGCCCGAGCACGGGTGGCTCGCCTTCTCCATCCCCGGTTTCCAGGACTACGTTTCCGAGCGATGGCTCAGGACGCAGTACCGCTGAAGGCGACAAGCCTCCACCCCCATGATCTACGGCATGCCTTCGTCACGCTCTCGCTTGACGCTGGGGCAAGCCTCCACGATGTGCAGGATGCCGCTGGCCACGCCGACCCGCGGACGACGCAGCGCTACAACCGGGCCCGCAACAACTTGGACAAGCACCCGACCTACGCACTTGCAGGGCTCATCTGACGATCGTTGACGTTCCCATTTTATGGGCCGGGTTTTGTTTCACATTACTGAACGGAAGGAACCCTTAAGTGGCAACCATTGGAGAACGGATCAAATCGGTGCGCAACGCCCACCACCTGACTCAGGTCGACCTGGCGAGGATGGCCCAGGTCAGCCAGGGTGACTTGTCTAAGTACGAGCCTGGGGTTATCAACCCAAGCCACCTCGTTGTGCAGCGCATCATGGCCGCCATGGGCGAGCCCTTCGACCCCACGGCAGAGTGGGCGGGGGAGAGCACGGCATTGACGCCGCTCGACCCCCTGGGCCCGATCGAGCCGGTCGACTGGCTGGTCGAGGATTTCCTCGCTCGGGGTACCATAACTATGGTGGCGGGCGAGGCCGGGGCCGGGAAATCGGCCATGACGCAACACTTGGCGGTGACCATGGCGAACGCCGCCGCCGCCGCGTTGGACGAGGACGATTGCGCTGGCCTGACCGTCCGGGCCGGGAAAGTCCTTATCGTGGACGCCGAGAACGGGGCCAACCTGGTCCGCGGTCGGCTCCAGGCGGCTGGGTTGACGGTGGCTGGGGCCAAGCATTGCCAGGTCCGCCTAGCCGACGATTTTGACATCGCTACGGGGTTGGCCCAGTGCCGAGCACTGCTGGCCGCTGAGCGCCCCGACATGGTGATTTTGGACTCGTTCACGTCGCTGTGGTCCGGCTCAATCTCCAGCGTCACTGCTGTAAAAAAAGTGATCCGCTCCTTGCGTTCTCTGGCCACCGAGTACGGCTGTGGGATGCTCTTGGTGTCTCACACGGTCAAAACGGGCAAGACCTACCGAGGATCTGGTGTCTTGGGCCAGTCTATCGACGGGGCCATCTTCTTATGGCGTAGGGTCGACGAGGGCGGGCTACGCCAGCTGGCGTGCGATAAAATGAGGATGGCGCCCGAACCGGAGCCTCGCTTGTTTATGCTCACGGCGTTCGGGCTGATGCTCCCGGGCATGGTCAACGTACCCGCCTCGCCGCCTCAGTCACCTCGAGGCCGGCCGACGCACCTTCATCTAGTCGACGATTTAGCCGTCGGGCCGGGCCTGTCCAGTCAATGTCAGTGGCCCCCCAAGGCGTGAAGGGTAGGACTTGGGGGGCCACGGTCACAGCGCGCAAGGGGGCCTGGAAGCGGGTGAAGAGAGTGGGTCCGCATACGAGGCGGATGACAAGTACGACCCTGGTTGGGAGAGAGCCGCAGGGGGGCGAAGGTATTGAAAACGTGATGCTAGGGGCGGCCGATCCCTAAAGAGCCTCCAGAGTACGAGGACACACCTGGTGTGGCGGCGGTGGTCTCCCGGACTGCGCAAGCGACTCGGCGACCCTCAGGTGCCCGCTGGTGACCGCCGGCATCCCAGCCGCCGGACCGTTGGGGCCGGGCCTGCTCCGTATTAGCAGGTATGCGGCTTGGGTCAGAGCTAGCCAGTCACCTTCACCGTCGCGTTGTTGGACGATGGTTCATCCATGCTGTTGCCCGAATAGGCAGCACTGACCGTGTAGGTGCCGTCCTGAGACGGTGTGAAGCTGCAGTTCGCCACCCCAGCACTGAGGGCCGCCGAAGAGCACGAGGCGGGCAGCGAGACCTTTTGGCCGTTCGGCGCACGGACGGCGAACGCGACCGTCCCCGAGCTCGGCGTCGGGCTCACCTTGGCGCTGACCACGAGTGCCGACCCCTTGTGAGGCGAGGCCGAAAAGCTCAGGGCAAGCGTGGTGGGCAGAAGTGTCTTCACCGACGCCGAACCCGACGAAGGGGCAAAGCTCGTGTCCCCGCTGAAAGAGGCGTCTATCGTATAAGTGCCCTGGCTGGTGGGCGTGTACGTGCAGTCAGAGGCGACGATATACACGGGCTTGTTCTGACAGGTCGTGATCGGTGAAAAGGCCCCGCCGTCAAAGGACACCAAGAAGCTGACCGTCCCCCCCGAGTCGTCGGCGCTCAACACCGCAGCCGCTATCAACGCGCTGCCCACCTTGTCGGGGCTCGGGGCTATGAGGACAGAGAGCGTCGTCGGGTACTTCACGTACAGGGTGAAGCTCTGGGTCGCGTTCGGCGCCACCCCGTTCGAGGCGGTGATGGTCAGCGGGTAAGCGCCCTTGGTCCCCGTCTTCGGCGTCCCGGAGATGGTGGCGGTGCCGTTGTCGTTGTTGGTGAAGCTCACCCCCGAGGGGAGCTTGCCCGACTCGGAGATGTCCATCGCCGGGCCGCTCGGGTCCCCGGTGGTCGTCACCGCGAACGACCCCGCCGTCCCCACTACGAAGCTCGTCGAGCTGGGGCTTGTTATGGACGGCGGCTGGGTGGGGAGGTCGACCTGCCAGTTGAACATGGCGCTGGCGCTGGCGTTGCCGTCCGTGGCCGTCACCGTCACCGAGTAGGGGCTGCTGGGCCCGGTGGGCGTCCCGGATATGAGCCCGCTTGTCGAGCTGATGCTGAGCCCAGGGGGAAGACCGGTGGCGCTGTAGGTGAGCGAGAGGCTTTCTGCGTCTGACCCGTTGACCTGAAGGCTCACCGCGGTACCGACGGTCGAGGTCTGAGGGCCGGGGTTAGTGAGAGAGACGGGATCCGAGACATCCCAAGAGAAGCTCTGGCTCGCTGACGCGTTGGTCGTCGTGTCCGTGGCGCTCACCGTCACCGAGTAAGGGCTGGCCGTATCGGCGTTATCTGCAACCGTCCCAGAGATGGCACCGGTGCTCAGGTTGATGTTCAGGTTGGGCGGCAAACCCGTCGCGCTGTAGGAGACCGGGTCCGACGCCGAGTCGCTTAGTTCGAGCGAGAGGGGGGTAATGGTCTGGCCGTCGTAACTCGTTTGGGTGCCGGGGCCGGTGAGCGAAAAGCTCTGTTGGTACTCGAAGGCTCCTGCATCGCAGCTGGTTTGGCCCTGGACGCCGGGACGCGGGTTGCCCAGCTCGTCGCTCGTGATCGTCATGGTGCCGCCAGTAGCAGTCGGGACGGTCGGCTGGCACGCGCTCGCCGCCACCTCCTCGAAGGCGGGGCTCGACGTTGAGTTCCCGGGCGTAATGGCCAGCGTCTCGGGGCCGTTGGAGCCGTTGGCGGCGAGCGTGGTCGACAGGCCCGGGACCGTCGCGCCGCTCAGGATGACGTCGTTGTGCGCTGAGCTGAAGCTGTAGGTGTCAGGGGCCGTCTCCAAGTTGTAACCGCCGTCCGTCACCGGCCCGAGACCTGTGATGTCGCTGGCCTCGGTTGTCCCGTCGAAGACCGAGTTGGAGAACGCCATGCTGGCGGACTGTGAACTGAGGATGCCGCCCCCATCCGTGCCCGCACAGAGTCCGCCGCCGCCTGCCGGCGGGCCGAGGTAACCGGTGTCGTCCAGGAAGGTGTCAAAGGTGCCGACGAGCGTGGCAGCGTTGTAGATCGCGCCGCCCATGCCAGCGTACGGATCTGTACCGTCGGTGCTGCAGATACCAAGAGCAGTGTTCTCGGCGAAGGTGTCGTTGGCGATGGACGCTGTCCCAGAGTTGTAGATGGCACCTCCGTACCCAGATGAGTCGCCGACGAAAGTGTCGTCGACGGCGGCCAAGTTGCCGAACGAGTCGATGGCGCCGCCGTACTGGGACGGGGAGTCGTCGTTGGCGAAAAGGTCACCGCTCAGGGTCAGGTCGGCCGCGTTGTTGATCGCCGCGCCACCACCGTAAATATAAACGGCCCCGGGGAACGGGACCGTGGCGTTCGAGATGGCCATCCCGCTGATCGCGACCGTGCCGCTGCTGACCGTGAAACCGCTCGACCCGGACGGCGGTGTGAGCACCGTGCTCGAAGCGCCAGCTCCCTCGATCGTGAGCGACGCCAGCCCTGAGGCGTTGATCGTGTCCGCCTCGGAGTAGGTCCCGGCCGCTACCTCTATGGCGACGTCATCGCCGCTGTAGGTGCCCGACTCCGCGGCGTTAACGGCTTCCTGGATGGTCTCACAGGCATCGGTGCCGGGCGCCGTGCACCCGGTGGTAACTGTGCCATTGGTCCCGTCCACGTAAAGGGGCGTTGCGCCCGAGGCCGAGGCGGCCGAGGCACCGAGGCCTAGGCTTGCCATTAGTCCGGCGACGACGGCGGCACAGGCGGCGATGCCTGGCCGGCGGGGCCGTCTGGCCCGATGAGCGAGGACGTGGCGGGCGGGACGGCGGTGAGGGACAGCGGGCATGTTGGCTCCTTCCCTGGCGGGACGGCGTTAGGGGTATCCTCGCACCCCTCCCGGCAGCGGTCAATGGAGGCTCAACCGCCCAAAGCCAAAATAGGGCGTAAAACCCTCGATAGCCCGGGGTACCCACGTCGCAGCGAGCAGTGGGCAGTGACGACGACTTCCGGCTGCCGGGGCACGCGGGCCCATGAGCAGGGACAGAGCCAGCGCGAGGCGGTGGGCGGTTGACGTAGCGACCTATTGAGCCCTGAGAGGGAGGCGGGTGCCCGCAGCTCACCCCGCTGGTACGCCAAGGCGGCCGGGCCGCTGGCCCGCCACTCAGCACACCAGTTTGGCCCTTCTTGGTGGCAAAGCCCTTTCTTCAAGGGCATCGGGCGCTGATGTTACGAGTGCATGCGGCGGGGGGTTCCCGGGTCGAGGGCCTCCACAAAAGCTGGGAAGCGTGCCGGGCGCAGGCGTCGACGGCATACCAGCGGCCTTGTTCGTCTCGGCGCCAACCTGAACCTCAGCGGCGCCCCTGGGCACTTGGTAGGTCGACCATCCGCCTCGGTATAAACGAAGCGATGGCACCGGCCTCGCTCGGACGTCCAGGCCCCGGCGTAGTCCTGCACGCCGACGATGGTAGTGAGGCCCTGGGACCGATTCGCCTTGACCGTCCTTGTAGTAACGGTGCCCAAGCCTTACATTCGGGCAAGGCCCTCTGGTTGCCGGACGGGACCGAGGATGCCATGCCACCAAGAGCACCCGCCAACCTCGTGGAGCCAACGCGGGTGGGTGCGAGCGCGGCTGCCGGGGAGCTGGACTCCCGTATGTACGAACTCGAAATGAACCGGGCGACACTAGCGAAGGCGTCGGATGTCTCGATCGGGATCATCCGGATGCTGCTCGTAGGTCAGTTCGCAAACTCCTATCGGCCCGACAAACTGCGAGTGCTGGCCCTCGTGTATGACCTCCCGCAAACCTCAGGTGTCCCTTCCCCCGAGCTTTAGATGAACAGTCTCCGGTTTCTCACGTCAGATACCTCTCATCAGCTCAGGGAAAGGGTCCCTGCGCTTGAACCTTGGCACGCCATTGTGGGTGGTTGTCGACCTACGTGTGATGGTTCTGTGAAGGCCGTTGCCCATTTCCCGAAAAGATAGTCCGTCTACCAGCTCGACCGCCTAGCCCGTGACCTCGTCCTCCAAGAGACGTTGATGGCAAGGATGCGCAACGCCGCGGTCGAGGTCCTCAGCGTGACCGAGCCCGACATTGACAGCGACGACGCCACCAGGGTGCTAGTCAGGCAGGTGCTCGGTGCCATCGCTCAGTACGAGCGCGCCCTTATCCGGTCCAGGATGGCCGCCGGTCGGGCAGCCAAGATGGCTATTGGTGGCTACGCGGGTGGTCGGCCTACTTTCGGCTGGCGTGCCGAAGGTAAGGAGCTGGTACCCGACGAGCGAGAGCAGGAGACCATCGCTCTGGCCCGCCTCCTCGCCCATGAAGGGTTGAGCAGCCGCCAGGTCGCCGCTCGTCTGGAAGAGGCTGGTCACCGGCCAAAGGTCGGGCGGCGGTGGTCATCCGTTCAGGTGGGGCGGGTGTTGCGAGAACGTCGCTAGGAGTGTTGCCTTAACTGTTCGCTCTGCAATACACGCGGGCTGAGGCAGTTGATCTGCGGGACAAGTTGGGACGAGATGGGCATCGAGGACAAGCGGCGGGTGGTCTAGGCCCTGGCCGAGCGGATCGAGGTCGGGCCAGCGGTGAAGGGGGCGGAACTTCTACTCGCCAGAGCGGGTGAAGGTCGCGTACCGGTAGTTATCTATGAGGGTCAGAGCCGCCGAGGCGCCGCCATCGAGCCCCCATTGTCTGCCCTGACCGGGGCGTGTAGCATTACCTTCCGTTATCTCGCTCATCGTTAGAAGGTCATCCTTTATGTCCTCTGGTTGGCGTCGACGCCTCGGCGACACCCAGGCGTCGCTCTGACGGCTTTGGTGCAACTTCGCCGTCATAATGCAAGGGGTTATTTTTATGACCAATAGTGGACCAGACGCCGTCGAGCCGTTCGTTCAAGCGTCGCCCGACACGGTCACGGTCCTGTGTCCATCCTGTAAGCAGGTGAACACCCTTGATAACTCGGCGCGACGTTATACGTGTGCGAGTTGCCACAAGGCGTGGCACTTTGCAAGGTGCATGGGGCGGTGCCAGAAAGCGGTAGAAGTGGACGAGTCCTGGTCGACCTGGAAGTGTCTGACGTGCAACACAGAACAACCGGCCTTCTGGCGCGATCTTTGGCGAGGTCAACTGTCAGAGACGGTATGGAAGAACGTCTACTACGTAGGTGGCCATTTAGGGGAGCGCCCGAGTGCTGAAGGCTCCTTCCGATATGATAGCAAGGGCTTCAAGTTCGAAAGCCGATATCGAGTCTTTTCTCCCATCGCCAGCCCAGGCTTCAAACTCTGGGGTTCTTGGCCGTCTATTAGATCGATGACGTACTACGCGACACACAACGCCAGGATCACCGGCACGCGGCTTCTGGCGTTTGGAGTGCTGGCGGTTGGGGCGCCCAAGGGTTCGGGCAGTTGCAGGGTGGAGTTTGTTGATGGAAAAGGCCACATCGACTTCGTGCTCAGCGGTTACTTATCAGAGGCGAGGCATGAACAACTCAGAACATTGAAAGAGATCATAACGTGGCAGGCAAAAATACCCAATGCGACGATAACGGGCGCTGAGTTTAAGAGGACTCTTTCCGGGAGTACTAGCGCTCCTCGGTCTCCATTGGACCTAGTACGTCAGCTAAAGCAGCTTGCGGAACTACATGCTGCTGGCGCCTTGGACGACAAAGAGTTCGCTGCGGCGAAACTTCGCCTGCTGGGTCCTACGGACGGGGACGTGCGGTGAGCGAGCCCTCAGGGACCACAAGGGAGTCTTTGCACCTCACCCCTCGTCGATGCGTGCGGTCACCACTCGGGCCAGCTCCGGTTCCGTGGCAAAATCGAGGAAGGCGCGGCGAGGCCCTTGGGGGCCCAGGGGGCTCGTCGGGGCCCTTCAAATAGGTGAAGTTGAGGCTGACACAATTCCCGTCACCGGGTTGACCTAGCTATTCTCGCTTAATCGGAATGCTGTTCCGCCGAATCCGTCACCAGGCGGGAGTTGTTCACCAATTGCCGCACCGACCCAGTAACGTAGGTCAGACAAGAGCACCGCACCCTTGCCGTTGCGTAGGTCCTCCGCAGTCTCCGGGCCGAAGCGAGTCTGGATCACGCGTATTCTGGAGGTTTCACAGCCGATTTGCTGGGCAACGGCCGCGTGATCGAGAGCGGGGTCGATGACGACGAGGTGTAGGTTGAAATTGTCCTCCAGCGCGTTGCGGAGAAGCAGATTGACTTCTTGATCGCGGAATGAGAAGCCTATGATGATTAGGCAGCGGGTGGTGTCTCTGTTGATAACGGCATCAAAGATGCGATAACAAGTCCGAAAAGGATCCCGCGTGAGGTCTTTCGGGTTAAGCGACGGATACAACAGCGCGTTGCGTAACTGTCCTGGGTTGCGGGGTAGTCCTTCAGTGAGTTCGACCAAGATACTGCCATCGCGAGTGTTTCGTTCGGCCAGGCGCACGGAGCCATGAAGCTTTACGAGGACCACCGAAGTGCCAGTGCCGTGTGGGACTTCGTAGTTTGTAAATGCGACGGAGTTCCAACGTCTTTCAAAGTGGTCGGTAGCGGGAAGTATGCCGTCGACACAGCGTATCTTGAGCTGGGCAAGAGCGACCTCAACGGCAGTGTCGTAATTGAGCGTGAAGAAGGGAACGGTGGGCTGTCCGCCGCAAAGACTGCCGAAAAAGAGCTGGTATTCGCCGAGAATGCCCCCCCCCGCGATAGAGGTCTGCCGCTGCCCCTGGGTCAACGGCGGCATAAGTATTGATGACGACATCGTAAATAGAGTCGCGGAACTGCGCGCATTTATCCCGGAAGGCGTCGAGCAATGAAGTGTTGTCATTAAGAACACTGCGGACAAAAAACGTATCGACTCGGAGAGTATCAAGCCATCGGCAGTAATTCTCGATTCGGCCTAGCACACCCTCGATGTCGTCTTCTGCGTGTTGCGGGTACGTGTAAACAAAAGGTGCCTCTTCGGCCATCTGCCCGTTTGCGGCATGCCCGCGGTATCGGCTAAGGAACTGTTTCGTATCTGGTAAGCCGAGAGGGACGGAGGCCCCGGCACCGGTCAGGATGGCGATAGGTGTATCGGCAAGCGCCTTGGGCAACTGCACGGGTAAGCATAATAGCTTACTTGGCTTCACATGCCGCCTCGTTGCGAGGTTAGATGTCATGGCGAGCGGTGGCAGTTGTTGGAGTCGCTACCACCGCCGCGGTCCTCGGGATCCGTTAGCGCTTGTACGTCACGCTGGGTGTGGGCTTGGTGGTGGCGCTGCCAGGTAGCGTAGGGATTGTGCAGCCAGGCTGAGAGCCAACGCTGCCAGGGTGTAGGGGCGAACCGGGTAGCTGGCTGGCGTTTGAGGACCGCTGCGATCGCTGTGTGTCGCTCTGCTGAAGCGAACCCGGGGATCCCTAGCAATGCTCCCGCGAGACCTGCCTACCTGGACTTATGACCGGCCACACACCTCGTTCCAATACCCCCAAAGGAGCTGCAACGGGCCTGGCCATGGCAGTGGCGATGGTTTGGCCCCGGTACCGATGAGCCGAACGGCCCATTTCTCGTTGGTCGGAAGACACGTAAGCTTTCCCCAGGTCAGAAGGCATGAGAGCGCGAGCTGTCCTCGGGGCGATTGCCGTCGTGGCGCTGGTGCCGGGCATGTCAGCCCGTGCAAGCTCCACGGCCTACCCCTCCACGCCTCTGGAGCGCTTCGGCCCTCCCACCGAGGGCTACGAGGGAACAGTGACGAACGCGAGCTGCTACCGCTACCAGGTGGCCACTCGGACTGTGCCCATAAGGATGGGCGGGACGAAATACCCAGAAGGCTTCCAGGTTTCGTCCCAAGGGTACTGCGCCGCCACTATCTGGACTTGGACGTGGCACTTGGGAGGGCACTACTCCGGGTTCGCTGCCTGTGTCGGCCTCGCCGGGGGTGACACCAAGCCAGCCACACTGTCGTTCGTGGGACCGAAGGGTATGCCCACGGTGTTCCAAGCTGATGGGGTCCAGGTGCGCGCCACCACGCTTGTGGCTGGGCTGCCGACCTTCGTGATCGTAGGCACCACGCACTTGATGAACCTGATCATCAGGACCACCACGGCGTGGGCAACCATCGGGTTCGGTGACGACGGGCTGTATCCGGGGGATGTCCCGGTCAGGGAGTGCGAGTAATGCAAGCATTTCGGGCTCACGAGGAGATTGGTGGAACTCCCCTTTTTGGGCAAACCCTGAGTTCAGTCATTGCCCGCCATGGCTAGCGCGAGGTGGTCAATCGGAACCGAAAGGGTAGGGTCGCAAATGCTCAGCGGCAAAACGAGGAGTCGTAGGGCGACGGTAAACCGGTGGAGGCTGAGGCTGGGTGTCGGGGGGCTCTCGTTGGCCCTCACCGGCGTGCTCGTACCGAACATGGGAGGCTCTGCTTCCGCCACCGCTGGAACGCTCCGGGGTGGTGGGTCATCACCGGCAGTTCAACTGGTCCGGGAGTACCTTACGGCCCTTGGCCCGGCAAGCAGCGCTATCCAAAGGGCGGAGAGGAGCCTGAGGGGTTTGCCAGCTACCGCCACCGTTGGCCAGGTCGAGGGGGCGATGTCAGGGGTAAAGGGTTCCCTGAGCCGAGTTGAAGCGTTAGTAACGGCGTCGGCACGTCCCACCACCTTGGAGGCGCTAGGCACCCCCGCAAAGGTTGGTTGCTACGGCGGAGGCGGGTACCGGACGGTCGTACAAGGAGCCCACCTCGACGTGGGCGGAAAACTCTATGACAGTAAAAGCGGGTTCCAGGTGACTACCGAGTGCAGTGGGTACAGCATCCTCACGTGGCCGCTGGACGAAGCTTACGGGGAGTTCTCAGCACGGTTTGGCGACGATGCACTAAACCACGGTAGGGCCGTGACGCTGTCATTCAGGGATTCAAGGACGTCAATCCCCTTTGTGTACGGGAAGACGCTTGTATTTACGGCAGACATACCGGTGGGCCGGTTGATTCAGGGGCTGCTCACCTCCTCCGCACGGTAGGGGACCGGGCCGTTCTTCTGCACGACCGCAAGGTACCGCGGACGAGGGGGAACATCGACCATCTGGCGATAGCCGCTTCAGGTGTCTGGGTGATCGACGCCAAGCACTACGCGGGGCTGGTCGAGCGACGTGACAAGGGGGGGTGGTTCAAGACTGACTACCACCTCTACGTGGGGGGACGGGACCGAACGAAGATCGTTAAGGGTCTCGGCTGGCAGGTCGATGCAGTCCGAGCGGTTCTGGACGCCGCCGACGTACCGATCCACGCGGCGCTCTGCTTCATCGAGGCGGAATGGAAGCTCTTTGCCAAGCCCTTCCAGCAGGGCGGGGTCTGGGTGACGTGGGCCGAAAAGCTGGCCGAGATGATCGCCGCACCAGGACCGCTCACGCTGGCGGAGGTGACCAGCGTTGCCAACCGGCTGGCGGTGGCGCTGCCTCCCGCCGTCCCGACAACGGCGATTGTTGCCCAACTGACGGAACGCCGCGCCAGTCCCGACGAATAGGCCGTGGCTGCCCCCAATGCTATACTCATGGCGATTGTTTTTGTTTGAGGGAGCTGCATGAGTAGGAAGATTTGGTGGTGCAGCAATTGTGGATACGAAGTTTCCAATCGCGGAACCTGCCAACGTTGCGATAAACGACTGATTGCGTCACCCTTCGAGAGCTTGACATTGGGTCAGGCGAGGAACTCGTCTATGAGTTATCAGACGAGTGGGCCGACGCCCGACGTGCGCTGTTGATCGAGGGCCTGATCCGCACCGGTGTGCGTCACCGGTTCGTGGCAACCGACTTGGTGGTGTTGTCCATCGACGGCCCTGAAGTCGTGGAGATTATGAACTCGCTGGGAACCAGGCGCGACGAGGGCGGAGCAGCCGTGGCGGCCACCCCGCCAGTGGCACGGGAAGACCTCAGGCTTCGGAAGGCGACCTGTCCCAATGGGCATACGGTAGAGGATGGTTTTGCTTTCTGTCCTGCGTGCGGCGAACCCAGAGTATCAATTCCAACCGCTGATGGTGTAAGACTAAGATTGACTTCACGAGCCGGGAGATGTCTGGCATCAGTGATGGTATCAGGGTGGGTAAAAAGTGCTACTGATGGTGGGCTATTAGTAGGAACTGGAAGAGGGCCCAGGTAAGACTCCGGGTAGTTGTTATCCGAAGCAGCTGCAGAAAACTCCAGTTCGGACTCTTGTTGGCCGGGCCCGGTGGTATAGTGAACTGACATCAACATCCTCCTGTCGATGTGTAAGAACCCCCCGATCAGCCACGAGTCGGGGGGTTCGTTGTTCTGTTAGAGCGCTATGTGTCGACGGTGTACTTGGTGGGCAGCTACGAAGGCGTCGAGATCTTGAATACGGAACCTACGAGATCCCCCGATTTGGATTGAAGGTAACTGGTCCGCTCGGACTAGTCGATGGACAGAGGCGTACGATAGCTGCAAATCTTGTTCGACTTGTCTTATGGTAAGCAGTCCCGCAAGGCCGTCGTTGCTGCTGTTACTCACTGGGTCTCCTTCTGCTAGCCCTTGAAAGGGTGTGAGAGTTCCTGAGACAGTGTGACAGCAACCGATAATACGGGCAATTATTGTCTATGTCAATCGAACGTTTGACCGTCAAAAGGGCTCTGATAAATGCGAGGCTGTGTGTAGATGGAAGAGCAACGAATTGACACTCGTGCCTGGGGGGTGACATACTTGGCAATTATTTGGCTCCGTGCACGCCGTCGTGCATATGGAGGTCCCCTCTACCCCGCAAGGAGGTGGCACTGTGTCCGTCAGATGCGACGAAGTGCCCTGTCCTGAGCGACGGTAGGGCTGGGGGGTAGACGAGATAAGGAGTCCGACGACTGCCGGGGTCTACTGACGATGGAACAGGCCGCCGAGTGGCTTGGTGTGGCACCGAGAATGGTCCGGCGTCTCGTCTCGACCCGGCGGATCGGCTTCGTGAAGGTCGGCAGATACGTTCGTTTCCACTACCGACACCTCGAACAATACGTCGAGCAAAATGAACGGCAGGCCTTCGTGGACAGGCGTCGTTGACGGAGAGACCCGGGTTCGGTCACCGGGGAGCAGTACGGGATGTTCAGCGGGTGATCCAGACGATGTCACTGACACCGAGTCCCAAGACGGTCAGGACCAACGCCGGTGCGCTGCAGGCCCGGGCTGAGCACTGCGGTGCGAGATGGGCGGTGTACGCCTCGTCTCTACCGCTTTCCCGGGATGCCGCCCGTCCAGCCGAGGGAAGCGGTCCGGGTTGGCGTATGGGGTGCCAAAGACGGCTGGCAGAGGCCGTGCCCCTCGGAGTACAGGGTCATGGTCTTCCTGGGGGGTCGGCCCATGATGGTGGGAGGAGGTGGGGAGGTAGTGGGTCCCAGGGTTGGGGATGTCGACTTCCTCCCGACGAGACCGGTGGTGCTGAGGGTGGATCAGCCCATCGTCGAGGTCTCCGAGAGGCACATGGCTAGTCGGGGTAAGACGCTTAGAAGCCTAGTAGAGCGCAGGGTCCCCACCGTTCCTTGGCCGACCTGTCTCCCACAATCCAGCACTCGTTGCCCTCCCGGGTCGAGGTGCTGGTGATTCAGGCACCGATGGGTCCGGTTCGGGCGGTTGCTTAGCGCACCCCTACGGCATGAGGACGCAACGACCTGGAAGGCTCTCCCGTCAAGCGGGCTCCACGACGTCTTAGGACATCTGACATTCCTCTGACATTCCTGGGGTACCGGGTCCCTGGTGCGCACCTCCACAGCACCTCTGACCTGCCCTTTTAGGTGGCAGCCCCAACGGGGTTCGAACCCGTGCCTCCACCTTGAGAGAGTCACAAAGACCTCCAGGTCGCGGACTAAAACCCTTGTCCAGACTGGGTTTTCTTGCCGTCATCTGACGCCCTATGACACCCGTGGCCACGCGCTAGTGGCACGACGAGTGGCACGAACCTGGTAAAATGGACTCCTATGGCACGACGACAATTCGGCAGTATCCGCAGGCTTACCTCCGGACGCTATCAGGTCCGCTACAAGTGGAATGGCGCGGTTCTTTTGGGCCCCGAGACCTTTGCCACAAAGGCGGACGCCAGCGCGTGGCTCGCCAACACGCAGACCGACCTGTTGCGCGGGGCCTGGGTTGACCCCGCAGCCGGTAAGGTGACGTTGGCCGAGTACGCAAATAGTTGGCTTGCGAACCGCAGTGACTTGAGGCCAACGACTCGGGCAAAATATGAAGGGCTGCTTCGTCGCCATATTCTTCCCTCTCTGGGCGAAACCGAGCTGGCGAAGCTCAAACCAGCCGACGTGCGCGCCTGGTACCACGGCCTTGCTCGTGACCATCAGGCGACAGCTAGTGACGCGTATCGGGCGCTCCGGGCCATTTTGAACACGGCGGTCGTTGATGGCGATCTGGCCAAATTGCCGTGCATGGTTCGCGGCGCAGGGAGTGTCAAGGCTGCCGAACGCCCCGTGGCGTCTGTTGCCGAAGTGACTGCGGCTGTGCAGGAAGCGCCTGAGCAATACCGATTGGCGTTCTTGCTGGCTTCTTGGTGCCAACTTCGTCGAGGAGAAATTCTTGGGCTCCAACGTTCCGATGTGGACCTCCTGCACCAGACCATCCAGGTTAAGCGGGCGCGAGTCGTAACGGCCGGGGGCGTGACGCTTACCGGGCCACCTAAGACCGCCGCAGGCGTTCGTACCCTGACAATGCCAAGGCACATTTTGCCAGCCCTCGAACAGCACCTAGAGCGTTTTG
>CAYZVQ010000030.1:0-26995 GCA_964481925.1 uncultured Acidimicrobiaceae bacterium | reverse complement strand
CAACCTCGTGAGATGCCATCAGAAAACCTTACCCCTGCGGCACTTATCCAAGCGGACGACGCCGTGCTCCTATTGGTGGACTGCCAACCAGGTTTGTCCCTGACGGCCGAGAGCCGTCCCCACCAGATCCTGGTAGACAATGTGACGGCGCTGGTCCGAACAGCGAACGTCTTTGGTATCCCCGTGGTGACCACGACCCTCCGCGACCGAGCGTTCAGCGGTCCGGTGTGGCCGGCCATAGCCGACCTGCTCCCCACCCCTCCCATCGAACGCCATCTCCTGAACGCCGCCGACGACACCAACGTGACCGAGGCACTCACCAGGACAGGGAGATCGCAGATCCTCATTGCCGGAATCCTGACTGAGGCCTGCGTCGCATTCCCCGCCTTGTCCTTGCGGGCTCGAGGCGTCGACGTCGTCGCCGTGGCCGATTGCTGTGCGGGGATCAGCCCCGAGACCCACCAGTTGGCCCTCGACCGGATGGCGGTCACTGGGGTCCGGTTGGCCAGTTGGATCCAACTCCTCCTCGAATGGCAGCTCGATTGGACCCACACCGCCACCTACGCCGGAGCCACCGGAGTGCTTGCCGACTTCGGCGGCGCCTACGGGCTCGCCCTCCAGCACGCCCGTGACATGTTGGCGAGTCCGGCGGCCGCACCCGTGGTCCACCAGTGAACCTTCTGAAACGAAGTTCCGATGGTGCACAGGGGTCCCTGGCACACCGGTCTCGATTGGGATGGATCCTGTTGAGAAAGAAAGCTCTACCTACGCGTAACTCGAAAATAGGAGAATGCAGATGAGCACCATTACGACTACCGACGGCGTGGAGATCTTCTACAAGGACTGGGGTTCGGGCCAACCCATCGTCTTCAGTCACGGCTGGCCGCTCTCGGCTGACGACTGGGACACCCAGATGCTCTTTTTCCTCAACCACGGCTACCGGGTCATCGCCGCCGACCGGCGCGGGCATGGCCGCTCCTCCCAGACGGGCGACGGTCACGACATGGACCACTACGCCGATGACCTTGCCGCAGTGACCGCGCATCTCGATCTCCACGATGCCGTCCATGTGGGCCACTCGACCGGTGGCGGGGAGGTCGCCCACTACATCGCCCGGCACGGCGAGAGCCGCGTCGCCAAAGCAGCGCTCATCAGTGCGGTTCCCCCGCTCATGGTGAAGACCGACGCCAACCCCGACGGCCTGCCCAAGAGCGTGTTCGACGACCTGCAGGCCCAGCTGGGCCGGACACCGCCATAGTTTGAGACGAGAACTCGGCGACCATCGGGGTGACAGCCGTATCGTGAGGGAACGCCCCTCGGCCCACCAGTTGGAGACAAGCCTGCTCCCATCAGCGGCGAGCCGAGTAGCCAGGCGTCGAGAGGTTATGACGGTATGGCACCACCCCCAGTCCCGCCATGCGGGGGCGACGACGCGTACCCGGCGTAACCGTCAACAAGCTCCGTCGTCGTACCGAGCCACCGACCCGTCGGATAGGGCCAAGCCCAGCTCGGCCACTTGGCCGGCGGCCACCCGAGCGGAGCGGGCCAGGCGGTTGAGCTCGGCCACCGTGGCGTTGTCGACGGCGACCATGAGCGAGGACCTGCCCGCCACGACGTCCGCTTTCCCGCGGGAGCCGGGATCCTGTTACAGGTGTTCTGCACCTTCCATGGCAACAGGGCCGTTTTGCCGCCTCGGCCCGGTCCCCCACCAGTTCTCGGGCGGCCTGGGTAACAAAGCCGTCGCCCGGGTAATCCGTGACCCCGAGGAGGTGGGCCCGCCGGCTGGCGTGCTCGATGGCGAACAGGACGTACAACCGCTCGACGTACAACCGCTTGAGGAGCACCGTGTCGACGATGAAGAAAACGGTAGCCAGGATGCCCTTGGCCTGGGCTCTCAGGAACCCGGCCCAAGTCGGGCCTCGGCGCGGTGCCGGCCCAAGGCCGTGGTGGCGGAGGACGCGTCGGACCGACGTCGCCCCGACCCGGATGCCGAGCTCTCGCAGCTCGCCCTGGATGCGTACGCAACCTCACGTACGGTTCTCAGGTGTGGCTGCTGGTCGTCGTCGCTTCACGTGACCCGGGAACTGCGATCATCGAAAACGACAACGGTCTTGATGCCCTCGTAGTTGACGGCACTTTCGAACGCGTCGATCGCCCGCTCCAGCGTGGTTCTTGCCGTGATGAACGGGGACAGGTCGACCCGGTCATCGGCGATCAGACCGGCTGCCAGCGAGAAATCGGCTGGACCGGAGCCAAAGGTCCCCAGCAGGCTGACCTCGTCGTAATGGATGCGGCCCAGGTCGACCGGCGCAGGACCGCCGGCCGGCATGCCGGCGAAGACATTCACCACGCCACCTGGCTTGACAAGAGCCAGACCAGTCGCCACAGAAGCGGAGCTGCCGACACAGACGGCAACCCCGGCCGCACCGACGCCCGTAGCCCGGCGCACACGGTCCGTGATGTCGTCCACCCGCGCATCGAGGACTATGTCTGCCCGCGGCCGGGCAAAGGCGAGGCGGGCGTCGGTCGCTCCGACGAGGACGATCGGAGAGGCGCCGTAAAGCCGGCCGAGCTCTATGTGGAGCTGACCCATCGGACCGTCACCGAGCACGAGGAGCGAATCCCCCCGGCCAAGGTTCAACACGTCAAAGCCGTGGACCACACAAGCAAGCGGCTCGACAAGAGTCCCAACCGCAAACTCCACATGGTCCGGGAGCCGGACAAGGCCGTGCTCGACGATCGGGCCGGGGACTCTGACCATCTCGGCAAAGCCGCCCGGCTCGGGTCGGATCTCCATGAGGTGCGGGCACAGTGTGGGTCGTTTGGAGAGACACACCTCGCACACGCCGCACGGCAGGTAAGGCGGGACAGCGACGCGGTCGCCCACCCGCCACTTCGTACCTGGCCGGTTGTCGCCGTTCGCTACTCCGGCTAAAGCCACTATCGTCCCCGCCATCTCGTGGCCCAGCACTGCCCCGGGCACGATCCGCGGATGGCCGCGCCGGTAGGTCTTGACATCCGTCGCGCAAAGGCCACAGGCTCCGATGCTTACAAGGGCGTCGCCCGACGAAAGGGTCGGGGCCGGGACATCATCGATCACGAGCCGACCTGGCCCCAGGTACCGCAACGCCTTCATGCTCGGTCTCCAAATGCTGGGGCCTCCATGGCGGCGGACTGTAGCAATTTCCGGGCCGGCCGGAGCACCCGCAACGCCCGGGGGCGTAGCGTGATCTCGACGCGATCGCTCTCGTCGAGCGCGGCCAGCGGGTTACCGTCGGCGAGCACGACAGCGCCGGACCTGACCCCGTCTATGACCAACCGATGGTCGCTGTCTAGGCTCGTATAGGAACAACGAACCGGCCCCATGGTGGCGACGGCCGAGGCGCTCAATTCGACTCGCGCCAGGGGGACGTTTGAGATGATGCAGCCGGCGGGCAGGCCGACCCAGCTGCTCAGGCAGACCCCGCCAGTGACAGCTTTGCCCGTAAACGCAGACGACGTGAAGCCGGCGACCACCCCGCCAACGCTCCGACCCCGCGCTATCAGCACCGCACCGGCCCCTTTGTCATCATCGGGACTGCGGGTTTTCCGGACGACCGTCCCGGGCCGGCCGATGGCTCGGGGACGACCTGGTCGACGCTCTCCCTGCAGGGACGCCACGGCATCGAGGTCGCGGAGACGTCCCCCGAGCGTGCCAACCAGGGTCGTCCCGAGAACGACGTCGTTGAAGGCGAGCGCTGACTTGCCGGCGTGAGTGGCAACGAGAGCGGGGACGGGGCGAACCTCAAGGTGCCGGCCGTCGAGCCCGTCCAAGTCAGCGCTACCGCAGGTCATCAACTGGCCCGCATTCATCGAACCGGTGCCGATGCCGCATAAAGCCGGCGCGTCAGGGCGGTCAACGATGGCTGCGGCGACATCGGCCAGCGTCCCGTCGCCGCCGATGACGGCGATGACACCAACGCCCCGCTCCGCTATGCCACGGGCAAGGGCCATCGTCTGAGCCGCGCCATGCTGATCGGGGACTGGGACCACAACCACAGTCCACCGCTGAGAGTCAATGAAAGCCGCGCCCAGCTCACCCGGCCCGGTTATCACACGTCCCGCACCAAGGGCCTCGAGCGCCAACTCGACCAAGCGGCGGTCCGCTCCGGCCCCGGCGGCCCGGTTAACGATGAGGCCAAGGCCGCTAAGCCACAGCGGCGCAGTCATCTCGGGCCGTCCTCGTCGGCCCCGATCTCATGACAGACCACGGGCCGTCCTCGCGATCACGTAGCCACGACCGGGACCCACACCTGGTACGTAGCTCGTCGATAGATCTCCCTATTGGACCAAACACCGGCGCGGTAGCTGTCCGTTGCACTATTGCCGGCTTCATAAAACGGCAGCAGCTGGACCGAGCCACCTGCCTCGGCTTTCGCATGGCTGACTGTACGATAACGGCCGCCGTCGCCGAAAGCGAAGCCGGTGCCCGCCACAAGCCGGGCGGTCCGGACCTCGAGCCGGTTGGACGGTCGGCCGCCGGACCGGCTACACCTGACCGTCTCCATTCCGGGCGCGACCTCGACAGACAGATCTTCGAGCAAGCGGCCCTGGGGCAGCAATGCGACATCAGCGGCATATACAAGGGGGCCGCGGACAAATGCAACGTGTCCCGAGTTGCCGGCCGCATCGCTAACAATCAGGGGCTCCATCTCAAGAGTGAACTCAACTTTAGCCCCTGTTTGCCACTCTTTGGTTACACTCACGTAACCACTTCTGCCTACGTCCCCTTTGTGCCGGACGCCGTCTACGAGCAGCGTCCAACTCTGGCACCACCCTGGCTTCCGGAAGCGGAGCCCGAACGTCGCCGGTCGCTGGAGCCCCAACTCGAGCCTCACCACGCCGTCAAAGGGGTACTCCGTGTGAACTTCGATCTGAACCGGCCCGATATTCTCCATTTCGACTGTGGCCGAGAGAGGCTCGAACAGATCGACGAATATGTTGCCATCCGCCACGCCGAGAGCGGCTCCGGGCAACATGCCCATTGCCCGCGACCCGCGCGACGGGCAGCATTCAGGGTCAGTATGTTCACGGTACCGCTTGTAGTCCCGCAACCCCACGTAGTAAGCCCAACCGCGGCCATCCTCCGACTGGGCCGCCAGCAAGTGATTATAGATGGCACGCTCGGCCGGTTCGAAGTACTTGGCGTCCCCTGTTAACCGGTGAAGCTGGAGGCAGAAATGCACCCACGCCATTGTAACACAGGTCTCGCCTATATCATAGTAGCCGTCGTTGGGAAGAACGGCATCACCAAAATACTCGCCCACACTGGCGGAACCAGTTATGTAGAGCTGTTTTTCGACAATATCAGTCCAGGCTGCCTCGACGGCGTCAAAGTAACGTTGCTCGTCCGTTTCGCGGAACAGCTCGACGACGCCGATCAACGTAATGAGCATCTCCAATGCCTTGCGATTGCCTACAGCGCGCACGCCGGCACCCCTCGTCAGGGCGCTCACCGTCTTCGGCCCGCCGGGCGTCTCCCAGTCTTCGTCAACCAACCACTTGGCAAAGGCAAGGTACCGGTGGTCGCCGGTACGGCGGAACAACAATATGATCGGCTCGAGCACAGACGATGAGGCCATACCGCCGTGGTGACCGGTAAGCGACACACTCGCTTTTCCCGGGCCGAAATCTGCCAGTACGCGGTCAGCGATGCGGCGGGCCGCCTCCAGGGCGTATTGCTGTTTTGTCACGTCGTAATAGACAAGTAGGGCCATTATATTGTGGGCTTGCATCCACATGTCCCACGACTTCCACCGGTCGTCGGCAGAATACGTCCCGAGGTACCCATCAGGACCTTGGGTGGCCAGCCACCTGGCGACAACTCTCTCAACCTTCTCTAGGAGGGGGCGGTCGTCGGCGTCCTTGGCCATTACCGAAGCGGCGGCGACCCAGTTTGCTATGAACTCGCCTTGCCAGTCGCTCACGGTCTCTTCTGGCCGAGGCGCCATTCCCCTCGGGTAAACCCAGAATAGTTCTCCTCGCGGCGCCCTCAGCGGCGCTATCTCTTCGTAGTACCGCAGGGCCGTTGACCCGGTGGGAACGACCGGCACCCCACGTTCGTAAGGCCACAGAAGGTACTCTTCGTCGTGAGTGACCATCCGATTGTCCCTACAAGCGTCAAGCCGAGAGCCGAGTAGCCCCTGGAGCCGCACTGAGCCGTACCCCGTTGTTGAGAGCCGATCCTGCATGGTGATGAACCCCCGTTACCTTCGGTCATGGCCGAAGCTCTTTTATGACTGTGCTCTTTCGTGCAAGGCCGGCCGGCCCGATCCGGCCAGCGCCTCACTCACCCGCATCGTCCGGTCAACTAGGTCCGAGATCCGGACGCCCTCGAAACCGAAGATGGCGCTGTGGATCGAGTCATGGAGTGGGTCCGTCCAGTGCGCCGGTAAGGCACCTCTGCCGTGAAGTGCCCCAAACACCGAGCCGGCGGTGGCACCCGTGCAGTCGGTGTCCAGGCCAGCTTCGACCGCCAGACCTATCGTCCGGCTGAAATCCCCCTCACCCCATAACAGCGCCGCGGCTACGACCTCGGCGTTGTTGATCGTGTGGACCCAGTGGTAGCCGGCCAGGCGGCCCTCCATCGACGTCATGGCTTCGTCCCAGGATTTCCCGTTCCTGTGAGCGTCCATTGTCGTCCGCAGGGCCTCGGCCAGGCGCGAGCGGGCCGGCACCACGGTCAGAGCCGCTTCGAGGGTCTCTTGGGCTGACGTGGACGAAAGGGCGGCGGCGATGAGCGCGGCCGCCCACATTTCTCCATAGATACCGTTCGCTGTGTGCGAGAGTGCGGCGTCCTGATAGGCGAGGCGCGCTGCCGTTGCGGGGTCGCCGGGGGAGACATAGCCAAACATGTCCCCCCGGATCAGTGCCCCGATCCATTCGCGGTAGGGGTTGCGATGAGTGGCGGTCGAGGGCGGCTCAAGGCCGTAGATGAGGTTGCGGTAAGCGACGCGCTCAGCCGTGTAGACCATGGTGAAGGGCAATGCCAGGAGCCACTCGGTGCCGACGTCAGCACTGGTGAAACCGGGACCGTACTTCTCCAATATGCGAAGCGCGAGCATCGTGTAATCCGTGTCGTCGTCTCGGGCCATGCCTTGGACACGCCCTCTGGTGGCGTCTCGCCAAGAGGGGTGCAGCCTGAACCCCGCCGGCATCGGGTCGAGCGCCGGCACATAATCAGCCAGGGGGAAGGCGCCGGCCAGTTCGAGGTAATGACGCAGTTTTTGCCTGCCCCAGCCGCCCTCGACGGGCTTGCCCAGGTTGCACCCGGCACAACGCCCGAGCCACGCAGCATGGACCCGGTCCCTGAGCACCTCGGCAGGCGGGCGCCGGCCTGCCTCAGAGCCCGGTGCCAGCGCCAGGATCTCGTCGAACGCCGACGGCTCTTCGTAGGCCCAGCCCGGGCACAGGCTCGTCTGGTCGAGTTCGCCATAGAGGCGCTCGATCTCGCTCAGCGGACCCTGGGAGCTCTCAAGCGCGGCGCGTACTTCGGTGGCGAGCCCGTCGATGGCGTAGCCACTCTCGGTCCGCTCAAGAAGCTCGTCGCTCAGCAGCTCTCTTAGGTCGAGTGCATCAAACATCTACCTGCTCCTTTTTCCCTGGTAACTAGTGGGCGGCTCTCTGATTGACGAACGAAATTGGGACAGTCTGGCTACGCCGACTGGCGCTTTCTCAGCTCGAAGTCGATCTCGACGTCGAACGGAGGCGCGCTCGCGCCGCCGACCCGGTCGAGGAGGAGACCGGCGGCCGTGTTACCGAGGACGGCGGCGGCGTGGCCGACCGTCGTGAGGGCAGGACGAACAAGCGAAGCCACGTAAATATCGTCGAAGCCCGCCACTGCGAGGTCCTCGGGTACCCTGAGCCCACGGGCCTGGGCGGCTTCGATGGCGCCCAGGGCCATAAGGTCGTTGGCACAGAAAATGGCTCGGGGGGTTGTCCCGTGCTCCAAGAGCTCGACGAGGGCCTTCGCTCCTCCGGTCATCGAGAAGTCACTGTGGACCACGGGCGCCATCGAACTGCTGAGCCCATGCCGGTGCATCGCCGCCCGGTAGCCGGCGCAGCGCGGACCGGCCGGGCCAATGCCGACAGGACCGGCGATATGGGCCAGGCTGGTGTAGCCGGCCTCCAAAAGATATGTGGTCATTGCCGCCGCCGCTCGGAAGTCGTTCGTATGGACGTGGTCGAAGCCCCGCGCCCTGCCGATGACCACGAGCGGCACCCGGCGCGCCGTGATGGCCGAGAAGTCCTTCGAGTTCAGGGTGAAGTGGACCACCACGAGACCGTCGACCTCACGGTCCAGGAGCTCGGCCACGAGCTCGCGTTCCTGCCCGGGATCCCCATCGGTGTTGCAGACGACGGCGTGGTAGCCACTGGAGCCCAGCCGGTCCTGGACGCCGCGGACCAGCGTCGGATAGAACGGGTTCGAGAGGTCCGGCAGGACGACCCCGACGAGGTGCGACCGCCGTGTGCGCAGTCCGCGCCCGAAGATGTTGGGACGGTAGCCGAGCTCTGTGACCACCTCGAGGGTACGAGCCCGCGTCGCCGCCGCCACGGGCCGGCCGCCGTTGAGGACCTGAGACACCGTTGCGGTGCTGACGCCGGCCAGCCGGGCAACGTCCCGGATGGTCGCCCTTCGACCCGTGCCGTCCATCAATCCTCTTTCACCCACAAAACGTTTTGCGGACCGACGTTGTCAATGTTGCCCACCTCGGACAGCCCGTGTCAAGTCCGGTGCGGCCTCACGTACAACACCCGTGCGGGCCCGCCCGTCCGAGCGTGGGCGCGCACACGGGCAGCGGTTTTTCGCCTAGGACAGCTCGGGACGGCCGACGCTTACTGCGTACCGTCCCTGTGCCCAAGCCCGGGGCCGGGGACCTTAGCCACCCGGGTGACCGGACGTGAGGCCCGGCACCGTATTGAGGTCCTGCAAGTACCGTGAAGCTTTTTCTCGAGCGGTACGGGACAACTGCTCCGCCACGACGGTGGCCGAGGTCATCGCTGGCGCGCCCAGGCGGTCGGCCCAGGGCGCGGGCACAGGGCGGGCCCCGTTGTTCGCTCCGCAGATTGCGCCAACCATACTGGCGATCGTGTCCGCATCCCGACCGAAGTTTGCCCCGTACTCAACGGCACGCACCAGGTCGCCATCAGCCAACATGGCCAGCGCAAAGGCGGCGGGAACGGTCTCGCGGGAATCGCACATGATCGTCTGACGCCAACGAGCGTGGTACTGCAGGCGGAATTCTTCGTAACCACCAGAGCCTTCCGCCAATTTGAGGGCGTCCCCGATCAATGAACGCATATGGCTGCCACTGACGGGGTGCAGAGCCTGTAGGGCAAGGGCGGACGCCTCGGCCACGGAAGTGCCGGGCCGCAGCCCGGCCGCCACCGCCGCCGCCACGGCAGCAGCCGCGTCCTGGCAGTAATCGACGTCGCCGACGTGGATCAGGGCAGCCAAAGCGTAGGCCTGGGCAGCGGCCTCGAAAGGGTGGCCGGCGTTGACCAGTCCCACCGGCCAGATGGCCATGGCGGAGCTACTCGAAGGCATGTTACCTGCCGCGACCCGGCGGGGCAACCAGCCGTAGTGGAGCTTCTGCATGGTATGAAGCACCGACAGGAAAAACTTGTCCCGTTTGTCACGGACCAAGCCACTCTCCGCCACCCACTGTGCGGCCCAGTCATCGGCGCACGCACGACCATCAGTAGCGATGAGGGCGTTGGCAAGCAAGGTGGCCATGAGCGAATCGTCGGTGCCGTCGCCGGCGAAGTCGCTCACCCAGCCGAACCGCTGAGTGATTTCGAGAGGTTCCAAGCCCTCGGTGGGCGCGCCCATGGCGTCACCGACCCGAGCACCGACCACTACGCAAAGAAAACGGCGTGTCAGCTCATCCAGCATCGTCGGGTCAATATTACGCCTCACCCGTTACTCAACTGGCTCAGCTTCCTCCGAGTGGCGACCGGTCCGGCCGTTCAGCGTACCTCGATTACCCACTCGCGGCGGGCCACTAACTCGCCTATGACCGCGCCGCCGGGTACCTCGCCGGCCACGAGCAGCCCGCCGCTCGTTTGCGGGTCAGCCAAAAGGAGCTGATCGACACCACTTACCCCGGCGGCAAAAGTGGTGTGAGGCAGCACCCAGTCCAAATTGCGCCGCGCTCCCCCGCTCACGAACCCGGCCTCCGCCGACTCCCGAGCGGCTTCGAGGTACGGCACTGCCGCCGAGTCGACCACCGCCGTAAGCCCGCTGGCCCGGGCCAGCTTGTAGAGGTGACCGAGCAGCCCGAAGCCCGTCACGTCGGTGGCGCAACGGGCCCCCGCCGCCAGGGCCGCCCGGGAGGCCCGGGCGTTGAGCTCAACCATCGTGGCTATGGCATCTGGGAAAACCTCGCCTGTCCGCTTGTGCCGGTTGTTGAGGACGCCGGTCCCCAGCGGCTTGGTCAGTGCCAGGGGCAAGCCTGGTTCACCGGCGTCGTTGCGTAGCAGTTGGTCGGCCCAGGCGAGCCCGGTGACCGCCATCCCGTACTTGGGCTCGGGGTCGTCGACGCTGTGACCTCCCGCCACAGGACAACCTGCCAGCTTGGCCACGGCGAGCCCACCGGCAAGGACTTCGGTCGCCATCTCTGTCCCCAGCACCGCGGTCGGCCAGCACAGCAGATTGACAGCGATCAACGGTGTACCGCCCATGGCATAGACGTCCGACAGTGCGTTGGCGGCCGCGACCCGGCCCCAATCGAACGGGTCGTCGACGACCGGGCTGAAAAAATCGGCCGTGCTGATGAGGACCTGGTTACCGGACAGCCGCACGACTGCAGCGTCGTCGCCGTGGTCCAGCCCGACTATTACCCGAGGAGCCCACTGATTGCTCAGGCCCGCCACCATGCGCTCCAGTTCACCGGGTGGGACCTTGCACGCGCAGCCACCGCCTCTGGCCATGGCTGTAAGACGCGGGCCGCGGGCGAGCGAGCTGTCCAGGTGGACCACCCAAAAAGCCTAACACCGGCCGCCAGGTCGAGAACCGGGAGCCAGTCATGCCACCGGCCACCGGGCAGCGGGCACCGGCATCTGAAATTATGATCGTGATGACCGGCCCAATGCTCGGGGAGGCGTTCAGACGTCTGGTGACTCTCCTGGTCTTCAAAACCAGTGGGACCTGCGTGCGGGTCCGGCGGGTTCGATTCCCGTCCGCCTCCGCTAGGCCGCGGGCCAGCGCGGCGCTGCAACACTGCCCCGGTCGTCTATGAGCGACGATCCGCGGCGCCAGGTCCCCCCCACCAACGACCTATTGGGCGATGACCGGGTGGCCGCCGCCCTCGAGCATTGGGCTCGGCCCGTCGTGCTGGACGCGGTGCATGGTGCCCAACAGGCCGTGCGCGACGGCAGGGTGGCGGGCAAAGACAGCGTCGACGAGGTGCTCAGGCGGCTCCCGTCGCGTCCGACGAGCATGCGCCCCGTCCTCAACGCCACCGGGGTGGTCGTGCACACGAACCTCGGCCGGGCCCCCCTGGCGCCCTGGGCCGCACAAGCCGTCGTCACCGCCGCCGGGTACGTCGATGTCGAGTTCGATGTCGACGACGGGACGCGCCAGGAGCGCGGTTCGGGGGCTCTGCGGGCCTTAGGCGCGGCGATACCCGAGGCTGGCGGCGTCGCCGTGGTCAACAATGGTGCGGCGGCTCTGCTCCTGGCATTGAGCGTGCTTGCCGCGGGACGAGAGGTGATCTGGAGCCGCGGCGAGATGGTGGAGATCGGTGACGGCTTCCGCCTGCACGACTTGGCCGTGGTCACCGGCGCCCGCGTCCACGAGGTGGGGACGTCCAACCGTACGACGGCGGCCGACTACGCCGCCGCCATAGGTCCTGAGACCGGCTGTCTGCTCAAGGTCCACCCTTCCAACTTTCGGGTCGAGGGTTTTACTTCGCAGGCAACTGTTCGGGAGTTGGCTGCCCTTGGCCCACCGCTGGTGGTGGACGTCGGTTCGGGACTGTTGCGCCCCGATCCGCGGCTGCGCGACGAACCCGATGTCGCCACCGCGCTCCGGGATGGCGCGCATCTCGTGACTGCGAGCGGCGACAAACTCCTCGGGGGCCCTCAGGCGGGCATCCTCGCCGGTGACGGGGCCCTGGTGCGCCGGCTCCGACGTCACCCCCTGGCTCGGGCCCTGCGCGTCGACAAGTTGACGCTGGCCGCCGTGGAGGCTACCTTGCTCGGCCCGCCGCCACCGGTCTGGCAGGCCATTCGCGCCGATCCCGCTCATCTGCGGGAGCGCTGCTCGGCGTTGGCCGCGCTCGTCGGTGGCGAGGTGGTTTCCAGCGCAGGCGTTGTGGGCGGCGGCGCAGCGCCGGGCGTAACTCTGCCAGGCTGGGCCGTCGCTCTGGACGAGTCGTTGGCCCGACCTCTCCGTCTCGGCGACCCGTGCGTCGTCGGCCGGGTGGAGCGTGGTTTCTGTCTGCTCGACCTGCGCTGCGTCCCGGAAGAGGCGGACGCCGCGCTGGCCGGTGCGGTCTTGCGATGTATGTGATCGCCACTGCCGGCCACGTCGATCACGGTAAGTCTGCGCTGGTACGGGCGCTGACCGGGATGGAGCCGGACCGCTGGGCAGAGGAGCGGCGGCGGGGGATGACCATCGACCTGGGCTACGCCTGGACTTCGCTCCCTTCCGGGGCGGAACTGGCCTTCGTCGATGTCCCCGGTCACGAGCGCTTTATGACCAACATGCTGGCGGGCGTCGGACCTGTTCCTGCGGTGCTCCTGGTTGTAAGCGCAGACGAAGGGTGGTCCGCCCAGACCGCTGAGCACGTCGCCGCCCTTGATGCACTGAGTGTTCGTCACGGCGTACTGGTCGTGACCCGGAGCGACCTGGCGGATCCCGCGACCGCTCTGGCCGGCGCCAGGGAGCACCTCTCAGGGACAAGCCTGGAGACCATCGAAGCAGTGGCGGTGTCATCGCTCACCGGCGTGGGCCTGCCCGAACTACGTGCCTCTCTGGACCGATTGGTGTCCCGGCTGCCGCCGCCCGCCGCCGATGGGCGGGTGCGGTTGTGGGTCGACCGGTCGTTTTCGGTCCGCGGCTACGGCACGGTCCTGACGGGCACCCTGGCAGCCGGCACGGTGGCCGTCGATGACTGCTTCGAACTCGGCCGGGAGACCGTCTCGGTGCGCGGGGTGGAGATGCTCGGCCGTCCCGTGCCACAAGTCGCGGCGGCGGCGCGCGTTGCGTTGAACCTCCGGTCGGTCCCACGTGAGAAGGTCCGCAGGGGTCGGGCGCTGCTCACGCCCGGCGCCTGGCATCTCGCAGACGAAGTGGACGTCCTCTGCCCCGCCGGTACGGGGGGACGCATGCCTCACCAGCTCGTCCTGCATATTGGCAGCGCGGCCGTACCCGTAGATGTCAGAGCCATCGGCCCGCATTATCTTCGACTGCGGTTGCGCTCGTCGCTGCCCCTACAAGTCGGGGACCGGGCCGTGTTGCGCGACCCCGGGATGCGCCGTGTGCTAAGCGGAGCCGTGGTACTGGACCCGGCTCCTCCAGCGATGACCGGGCGGGGCGCGGCAAAGGCCCGGGCCCAACAACTGGCCCGGGTAAGTGTGCTGCCCGACCTAGCCGGGGAGGTCGAGCGGCGTGGCGTCGTTTCACGGGCGCTGCTCACCCAACTCGGCGTGGCCCGGGGCCCCTTGCCGTCCGGGGCCGTGGAGGAAGCCGGCTGGGTCATCGGCGCGCCCGTCTGGCAGCGCTGGCAACACGAGCTCGAGCGGATGGTTACAGACGAAACTCGCCGTCCTAACCGGCTGGTGCGCTCCGGCGTCGCCGGCGCCGAGGTCGTGCAGAGGCTCGGCCTGCCCAACCCGGCACTGCTGCCGTCTCTGGTCGGCGGCTGCCCTGGTTTGGTCCTCGCCGGCGCGGATGTCAGGCTCCAGGGCCTCCGCCGGGCCCTCGACCCGGGGTTAGCCGAGGCTTTGGCGCCCCTGCTGGCCCTTTTGGAAAGCTCGCCCTTCCGTGCCCCCGAAGCCGCCGAGCTGGTGGCGGCCGGAGCCGGCGGCCGCCAGCTGAGCGCGGCGGCGGCCGCCGATGTACTGCTCGTGCTCCCCGGGGGGATCGTGTTGCGCCCCGACGCCCCTCAGCGGGCCGCCGGCATTCTGGCCCGGCTTCCACAGCCGTTCACCCTGTCCGCCGCTCGCCAAGCGTTGGGGACGTCACGCCGCGTCGCCCTACCCCTGCTCGAGCACATGGACCGGCGCCAGCTCACAGAGCGCGTCGACGAGACGCACCGGACCTGTGTGAACCTGGGCCCTATGGGCACGGCAGCACAACCCAATCAGATAGACCGACAGAGCGCCCGGTCATAGTTCGCGGCACTCGTAGGCGCGGTATACACGGGAGTCCTCGGTAACCTCGGCCGGCCCGGCTATGGCAAAACCGAGGGTCCGGCCCTCGGTCAGCTGGTAAGTGACGGCCCAACCCAAGTCTTCGTCGTACCAGAGGTCGTCTGGCCTATTTGAAACCAGGTCGCTGACCCGCTCCCGGTAAGCAGGATGGCGCGATACCAACCTCATGATCCGGAGCAGCCGCTCGTACTCAACACCTAGCTCGCCAGCAAACTGCTGGCAGTCACCACCCGGTCAGCGATGGCCCGGCATTTAGCCACCACCTTCCAGGCAAAGAGCATAAGCCCGGCATCTGGGCATACCGACCACAATAGCCGACGACCCCGCGCACTCCATGGTCCGACCTAGCGGCTCCGGTACCGCCGGACGAGTTCCCAAACCGCCGGCTGCGTCCGCATGGGTGCTAGGCCTTGCATGATGAGCCCGAGATCGTCGCAGATCATCTCGCCGATCTCATAAAAAGCGGAACGGATGCCACCGGCGCGGTGCGCGGACAACACTAGGTCCTCCATACGGCGCGCCCGCGAGTCAGCCGGGACCGGCTCTTTGGGCCACACATCTATCGCAGCCCGGAACCGGCCAGCCGCCACCCGGTCGAGGAACGCGTCGAACTCGACGACCGCCGCTCTGCTCACCAGAACGACACAACACCCCGGCGCGACCCGGTCCAACCGGGCGGCGTCGAGAAAACCTTGGTTCTCGATCGTCACGCCGGCCAGAACGAACAAGAACTCCGAGCCGCTCAGTATCGCGTCCAGCTCCGCCGGCACCGCGCCTGCCTTCGCAATGACACTGTCCGGTAGCCAGGGGTCGTAGATGCTCACCTGGCAGTGGAAGGGGACCAGCAAGGGCAGGAGCGCCCGGCCCAGCGACCCGAAACCGATCAGGCCCACACGGGCCCGGAACAAGGACACCACATCCGAGTTACCCGCTAACAGGTAGCGCTCAGCACCGGCGCGGAAGCGACGGTCCGCTAGGGAAATTGCCCGCCCGAGGTCCAGCGCCAGGCCTAGAGCGAGCTCTGCGACCGCCTCCGCGTACGCAGGACCGCAATTGAGGACGTGGACCCGCCGCTCGAAGCAGTATTCGTAGTCGATATTTTGCTTGAAGTTGCCCCCGGAGTTGAAGATCACTTTCAGCTTGGGCGCCCGCTCGAGACGGTCCCTTCCCAGCGGCATCACGCCGACAATGGCCACACACTCCCCTAAGTGCTCTTCGAGTACCTCTTGATCGAGCGGGCCGCCCTCCGGCGCCGAGACCACCTCGAACTCTTGTTGCAGCCAGACGGATCTCGCCGGGGTGAAGAGCTGATCGTAGGTGTACGGGTACGGGTCGACGATCACCAGTGGCCTGTCCCCGCCCCCACCCTCGATCGCTGCCACTCCGCGCTGCTCCGCTAGCCCTTGAGCCCGCCGGCCGCCAGGCCCTGGACGAACCGTCGCTGGAGCAAGATGAAGAAACCCACGGGCACGCAGCACACGACCAGACCGCCGACGGAAATGTCGGCGAGGTTGGACGAATAGATCCCCAAGAACCGGTAGTACCGGACCGCCACGGTCTGGACGTTGGGGTTGGTCAAGAACGTAACTGCGAAAAAGAACTCGTTCCAGCTCCACACCGCGATGATCACGGCCAGGCTCACCAGCGCCGGCCATGCCATCGGCACCACAACCCTGCGGAAGACCTGGAGCTCGTTGCAGCCGTCTACCCGGGCCGCCTCCTCGAACTCAGGGGACAGCGAGATGAAGAACGACCGCAGCAGCAACGTCCCAAAAGGCATGTAGATGCCCCAATAGATGAAAATTAGGCCGAACAGGTTGTTGTTTAGGTGCAGGTGCACCCAGGCAATAAAGAGGGGCGTCAGGAACAGCTGGGCCGGCAGTGTAAGGCCTATCAACAGGTACACGAGCACCAGCCCGGAGCCCCGTACCCGGATGCGGGCCAGCCCATAGGCGGCCAGGCCGGCAAACGTGCAGACGCCCAGCACGGTGCTGGCGGACACGATCAACGAGTTGCGGAAGGCGACGGAGTAGCCGGCCGTATCCCAGGCGGAGGTGTAGTTGGACCACACGGGAGAGGAAGGGAACCCCAGAGGCCCTCCGGAGATGGCCTCGTTGGACCGCAGGGAGTTCAACAACAGGATACAGATAGGAGCCAGCGCTGTAGCCGCCAGCACCAGCAGGACCGCGTGCGCCAAGGGGTGCCGCAGCGCCTTTCGCTTCTTCCGACGAGGGCGCGCCACGTCTAAACGTCCCATCCCCGGAGCCGCGTGTAGACATACCCGGCGATGACGACCAGGAGGAAGCCCGTCGTGGATACCGCGATCGCGCTCGCGTACCCGGCACTGCTGAAGTTGATCAAGTTGAAGTACATCCACGTCGCCAGCGTGTCCGAGGCGTGGGCGGGCCCGCCCTGGGTCATTATGTACGGGTAGTCGAAGGTGGTGAACGACCACAGCGTGGTGAGGAGGCCCACGAACACCAGGGTCGGGCGCAACAGCGGTATCGTGATCCGGCGGAACATGGTCCACTGGCTGGCGCCGTCGACTCGAGCAGCCTCGTACAGCCCCTGGTCGATCTGGCCCAGCCCGGTGAGGAACAGGATGCAAAGGAAGCCCCACCAGGCCCAAACATTGGCGAACATGACCGAGTACAGAGCGATGTTGGGGTCGGTCAACCAACCCAGCGCCATGAACCCGAGACCATGCGCTTGCAGTACGGAATTGATCCCGGCGATCGGGTCCATCAACCACGCCCACGTACCGCCCACGACCACGCTCGCCACGGTGACCGGCACGTACAGGATCGTGCGGTAAACGATCTGAAAACGGTTGATCCGGGTGATCAGTAAGGCCGCGCCCAGGCCAAGGCCGACGGGGACGGTGAGGAAGACCGCCGTCCACTTGAGGACATGGACTATCGCACCTATGAAAACCGGGTCCTGGCTGAACAGCACCCGGAAATTCTCCAGGCCTATGAAGTGGGCAACGCCTATGCCGTTCCAGTTGTAGAGGGACAGGACGAAGCTGGCGATGGAAGGGATGCCCATGACCAGCAAATTGATGACCAGAGCGGGAACGATGAAGAGCCAGCCTGAACGCCGGCCCGGTGCTCGCCCCCGGTGCCGTCCGGGCGGCCGCGAACGCAGAGGACCAGAGGCTTCTCTGGCGTCCGCGGGCCGCCTGCTGACGGTGACGCTGGCCACTAGCTCAGCTTATGCCGTGACGTTCGGCACCGGGACGGTGGGAAGGTTCCCGGCCGCCTTGTCCTTGTTGAAGACGCGTTGCGTCCCCTCGAGGTAATCGGCAACGGAGATGGTGCCCAAGAGCATGGACGAGAGGTTGTCGTACATGTAGGCCTCGGTGGCGAACGGCCACGAGCACCAGGCCACGTACCCGCACTTACCGGCGGCCATCGCGCTCTGAAGCGCGGCGAGCGTTTCCGGGTAAAGCTTGGGCGTGCTCCCGGGGGCGAAGGCCGACGTGGAGATCGGCACGCACGGTACATAGATGCCGGCGAGCTCTGCGGCAAGCGATGCCGCCACTGTCGCCGACGTGGGCGCAGCGATGCTGGCCACGAACTCCTCACAGAGCGCAGGGTATTTGGTAGTGGCGTGGATCCCTAGCACTTCACCGACTCCAATGGGAGTGATGGTCTCTACCAGGGGGTTCCACATGGGGAGCTGGGCGATACCGTAGTTGATTTTCGGGAAAAACGAGGATACCCCGCCGAAGCCCCACGTACCCTCCATGACCATGGCGGCCTTCCCTTCGCCAAACAGCGTCCAGTGCTCGTTGTAAGTGATAGCGCTGGCATCTTTGTTGGCAATGAACCCAAGGTCCCAGAGCTGCTTCAGGTTTTCCATCGCCGTCACCACGGTCGGGTCCGTCCACGGACGCTCACCGACGAGGACGTCGCGCAGGCCTTTGGCTCCTAGTTGCGCGTTCAGAGCCCACGTGTGGTACCACTCCCAGCAGGCGAGGCAGTCACTAAAGCCGGCGGCGAAGACCATCAGGCCCTTGGACTGGATCTCCTTGCCCAACGCTAGGATATCGTCGTAATTGGTGGGTACCGTCCAGCCGTACTTCTTGAACATGTCCACGTTGTACCAGAGGTGCAGGCCCTCGTACTCGCAGGGCACAGCATAATAATGGCCCTTGAACAGGTTGGGTTCCACCGTCCAGGGGAACATCCTCTTCACCAAATCGTACTTGGCGTAAAAGGCATCGAGTTCCAAAGCCGTATGGCTCGTTGCGAACGGCGGCATGTAGGACGGCCCGTTTTCGTCGAAGACGTCCGGGCCCGTGCCCGAGGCAAAATCCAACTTGAGCCCGCTGTCCAGGGAGGAGGCGCCGTTGAAAACAGTATAAGTGACTGCGGAGACCTCAGGATGAGCCTTTATGAACGGGTCGATAATGATGTTCCTTACGGACTGCTGGTTGGCCAGGAGCGTGTACTCTACGCCAAAGTCGAGCGTGGTCCCTGACGCTGCCGCAGTCCTGCGGGCAGGGCTGGCACTGGCAGAGGAGTTAACGAGGCCACCAAGCGCCCCGGCTGCCCCTATCGCCAGTGCTCCCTTTCCAGCCCCGCTAAGCAGCTGGCGCCTGGTGACCATCTTACGCCAAGGATTGCTATCCGGGGAGGGAAGGATAGGTTCGTTCTCCTGAATGTGCATTGATATCCTCCTGATTGGTTGGATCTTCGTTTTGGGTCTTTGCGGGCGATACTGATGCCTGTCTCAAACGGCCCGCGCCCTTGGGTGGTGAATGGCCCAGGTCGGTGACGGGGCCTGCTCGGTCTCGTCAAGTAAATGGGTTCGGGAGAAGATGGCCGGGCCGACACCGGCCACTCGAGCAGCATCCCGGATGGTCGTCTCTCGACCCATCCCGTCATCTCCCCCTCTTTCAGTTGCAAAACGTTTTGCAGCCGACTTCCGTTAAGTCTGGCAGGGTTGCTGGCGGTATGCAAGGCATTGCCGTGCGAGGCGACAGCGGGCAGTGCGAGGCGGACCCTCGAAAGGGCCAGGAGGGACAACGAGACGGCCGAAAGGGATAGACCACGGCACGGCTATGAGCTGAAGGGCGCCCAAAAAGTCGTTTGACGTCGACGCGGGGAACGACTGATGATCGCTCGAAGAGACTGACTTGCCAGCGGAGCTGGCCCGACGTCAGGCCCGGCCCGTGGGCAACCCCTTTAGACAAGGCACATGTCCGCCGTCGGCGACCCCCAGTTGCATGTGGCGCCTGTGGCGCGGCGACGAGGTGCTCTTGTCAGTAACGAAGGCGTCGAGCTGTGCGCGCTCAATGCGCCGGCCGACCAGCGGTCTGGACCACCAGTTGCGCGAAGTCTCCGACAAGCAGGACCTTCGCCCCCGAACCGCGTGCTTGGACGGCCAGGCGGTCCAGGGCGAAGGTACCGGCAAGGGAGGCTTCGTCGACGACCAGTAGCTCGCCGGGCTTGAGCTGCCATCGCCGCACTTCGGTCTCCAGCTCGGCGGCCCGCAGGAGAACCGCCACCGCAGCCTGCGCTGGTAGCTGAGATGCATGGGCCCGGAGCCGGCCGGCCTCCGCCAGCCGAGAGGCTTCCCGGTCGGCCTCGGCCAGCCACTTGGCCGTGTTCTCGGTAGCGATGCCGAGCTCGTCGCCCAGGTTGGCAGTGGCCAGCACAGTCGGGACCGCGCCCCGGTTATTGATCCTCCAGGTCGACTAGCCACTCCTCGTACCAGTCACGGCGGACACGGATGTCCCCGTTCCTGAGGCGGATCGACCGCGGTAACCAGGGCTTGCCTCGCGACGACCATTTGTAAGCCGTGCTTGTCGATACTCCTAGTGTAGCGTTTCACTTTTAGGTGGTGATTGGCTGGAGTGCCACCCTGGCCCGACGGACCTTCTGCAGGATGTCCTCCGCGCTGGCGGTCCAAACAAATGGCTTCGGGTCGGCGTTGTAGGCCTCGAGGTAGGCCTGGATCGCAGCCACGAGCTCGGGCACCGAACGGAACACCCCACGGCGTATGGCTTTTTGGGTGAGCTCTCCGAACCACCGCTCCACCAGGTTGAGCCACGAGCTCGATGTGGACGTGAGATGGAAGTGGAACCGGGGGTGCTTGGCTAGCCAGGCCTGGACGTTGTCGTGGCCGCGCGTGCCCTAGTTGTCGGTTATGACGTGCACGGCCAGGCCCTTGGGGACTTCCCTGTCGATCTTTTTCAAGAAGGCCAGCGGCTCGTTGTTGGTGTGCTGGGGCAGGCATTGGCCGAACGCCTTGCCACTGAGCACGTCCAGGGCCGCGAACAGGGTGGTGGTGCCGTTGCGCAAGTAGTCGTGGGTCATGTGCCGGCCCGGCCTTTCTTCATGGGCAGCGACGGCTGGGTGCGGTCGAGGGCCTGGATCTGTTGCGACTTCTCGTCCAGGCAAAGGACAACGGCCTTGTCTGGGGGGTTCAGGTACAGCCCGACCACGTCGACCAGCTTCTGCTCAAAACGGCGGTCGTTGGACAGCTTGAAGGTCTCCACCCGGTGGGGCTGGAGGCCCCGCCCCGACCAGATCCGCTGGACCGTAGTAGCGCTCACGCCCTGCGCCCTGCCCATCGACCGACAGCTCCAGTGGGTCTCGCCGGCCGGCTTGGAGCCGGTGGTGGCGGCCACGATGGCCTCGACCTTGTCATCGGGGATGGAGGGCTTGCGGCCCCGGCCCTTGCGCACCTGGGCGAACTTGGCCAGGCCTTCGGCGGCAAAGCGTTCACGCCAAGACGCCACGCTGGTCGGCGAGACCCCGAGCCGGGCCCCAATGGCGGTGCTCGCCACGCCTTCGGCCGCCAGCAACAGCGCTTGGGCCCGCACCACCTCCCGGTGTGGCGCCGTGGCCGAGCGGGCTAGGGCTTCCAGTACCTCTCGCGTGCCCTCGGGCAGTTCCAGGGGCGGGCTTGGTGGTCTCATGCCCGAACATACCACAATCCCCTGTTATTTGCAGAACACTACACTAGCTTCGGCGACCCGCACGCCACATGCCCGCGGGACACCACGAGCTGCACCGTCACCGTTGGGGCGAGCCTGGCCTCGAGCACCTGGCAGGTCTACTCGATGGCGATCTCGGTTCCGATCGTCGGCGGCGAGCAGGCAGGCGCCGTCTCGAGCGACTACTTCATCGTCAACGACGACCTGTTCGACCTGGACGGGAAGGTGACGTTCGGCTGCACGAGCCTCTGCACCCAGGGGCCCGCTCCGCTTGCCGGTGCCGCAGTGGACATCACGGGATCGACGGCGTCGCAAACGCTGGCGACCAATGAGGACGGCAAGTACTCGACCGCTCTCCCGCGCGGGAGCTACGAGGTGAGCTCCGGCGAGGACGACCTGCGCTTCGACCCCGACACCCGCAGCGTCGACCTCGACCAGGACACGAGCGGCGTCGACTTCGGCGCCTGCGGGAACCTCGACCTCGACAGTCGGCAACCTCGGCGAGCCCGACAGCCGCAACCTCAGCGATGCCGGATCCCCATCATGATCGGCGGTGGCGGGGAGAAGAAGACTCTCCGGCTGGTGGCTCTTTACGCCGACGAGTCGAACCTCATCTGCCGGCCGAGCGAGGTGGCCCGCAAGCTCGACGCATTGGCCGGCCACTGCGCCTCAGTCGGGCGAGACCGCGCCGAAGTGGTCGTGAGCCTCCTGGCCAGCTGCTGTATAGCCCCGACCCACGAGCAGGCCGTCGCCGAGGCCGACGCCTACCTGGCCGCCAGGGGAATCCACGTGTCTTCGCTGAACGAGGCCGAAGCCGACCAGATCCGCTCCCAGATAGTCCTGGGCGACCCCGATGAGGTAGGAGAGATCTTCTCCAGCCGGAAGATCGACGGGGTAGACGGCTTCACCGTCAACTCCCCCGCCAACGGCCATATCGAAGGTCGCGTCGAGCTCCTCGGCGAGGTACTGCGGAAAGTCGTCGATATCTAGAATCTTCAGGGTCGAGCCTCGGCAGGCCCACCTGCCCCGAGAGCTCGCCAAAAAGCACGCTCACCAACCGGCGCTCCTCCCTGAAAGGAAGGGGGGAGGGCTTTCAGGCGCTTTCGGGAAAAGGGTGGCGGAAGTGGTGGCCCCGTGGACCTCCTTCAAGGCCGGTGAAATGGTCGTGGGACAGGCACACCTCCCAGGCCTGGACCACTGCCGGGGGTTGTGAGCGGCCGAAGCCTTGGGTCCGGTCCCTGGCCAGGGCCAGGCGGCCTTCCTGCCGGGCCCACTCCAGCCGCTCCCGGGAACGGACAGCCCACTCGCCAACGGGCTCGTCTTCGAGCAGGGTGCCGTCATCCTCCAGAGCCAGCACCAACTGGTTGTCACGCTCCAGTCCTGGCTCAGCGCGGAGCGCGGCACGCATCCTCTCCTGTTGGAGATCCAGGTCGACCTCGAGCGGGGTGGTCGGGTTGAGCCAGATGTGGGTGCGGTTTGCCTGGAGCAGACCGCGCCCCGGTGCGCCGATAGGGGAAAGTGCGCCACGCGCCATCGACAGCGCCTTGGACAGCATCCTGGTGCCTGCCGGGCGGCCGAGGGTGGGGAAAAGGGCCTCGCAGGCCACCTCCCTGCTGATGCGACCTCCCGGGCTTACCAGTAACAGTTCGCAGAGGCGCCTGGCGCTCGGCCGCCCCCACGGCCCGGCGATCCTGTCCCCCAGGGAAATGGACAATGGGCCGAAGACGTTGGCCCGCAGCGGGGCTGCCCCGGGAAGTTCGGCGCTGCCAGTTGGACCGGCCACACCGGCATTATCTCATCCCGGTCCCGGCACCGCTGTGGCAAAAGGGGCCCGCCTCACGGCGAGCCCCTTTCCCGGTCCATGGGGGTGCTCAGGCTAGGCGCGGGCGCTGTCGGCGGTCCCGGTCCACCACACATCGCCGGTGGAGGTGTGCCACACGTAAGGAAAGGTGGTGGCGAGGTTGGCGTTGCAGGTGCCGTCGCCTTCCAGGCCGGCGTAAGCACCGGTCCCGCCCGTGATAACCCATTTGCAGTCTGCGGACTGGCCTTCGGGGACGGTTACGCCCCCGACCAACAGCGAGCCGCCCGAGAAGTTGTAGTCGCCCGCATAGGTGATGAAGAACTGGCCCTTTTGGCCGTGGACTGTGAAGTTGACATAGAACGCCGTGAGTTTGTACTGCGCCAAGGCGTACTGGCCCGCTTCGGGCGGCGGCACGAGCACGATGCCGCCGGCGGGCACGGCGTCGCCACACTCTTTGCTGGCGGCGGTCACTGCGGTGCTGCCGGTCGCCTGCGTCGGCGCCGAGAACTCGGCGTCGTTGGTCCAGGTCGGCTCGCCCCCCTGTTCGACGATCGCTCCGCTGATCCTGAAACAGTCGGAGTCGGTGCCGGAAAGTCCATTGTCAGTGAGGTCGGCGTGGATCCAGGACTGGATCGTGATGGCGCCAGGTTGGTCCTGCTGCGGCGCGTTGTTAGTTGCACCGGCGGTGCTGATCTGGAACAACGTAAATGGGACAAGCACTATCACCGCCGACGTGGCCAGTGCGGCACCAATGGCTATCTTTCTCATCTTGGGCTCCTATGGGTCGGATCTGTCGCCCGACACAACATGCCTAGGAACGCCCTGTTCCCGGAATGTTCCCGACCGGCATGGATGTCAGGCCGTGTACGGTCGCGTTGGGCCAAGATGAACGAGCTGAAAGGGGTTGGCAGCGGTGGCAGTCCTGGACGTGCTGAACGACGCAGTTGCTCAGGAGCTCCTCATTTCCAGAGAGCTCGCCAGATTGGCGTACACATGGAGGGACGGGACGCCACGGGTAGTCCCCATCTGGTTCCACTGGACGGGTGCTGAGGTGGTGCTGGCCTCCCCGCTTGGGGCACCCAAAGTGAAGGTCCTCGAATCCCGGCCCGACGTAGCCCTGACCATCGACGGGACCGCCTGGCCATATCACGTGCTCATGATCCGGGGCACAGCGACGGTAGAACGCCTGCACGGGGTGGTCCCCGAGTACGCTGCCGCGGCAGAACGCTACTTCGGTCCCGAGCAGGGGCGAGCTTGGGTGGCTTCAGTCGAGGAGCGAGGACTGGCGTGGGCCAGGATCACCATCACCCCCATAAAGGCCACGATCTTGGACTTCGAGGCTCGCTTTCCAAGCGCCCTCTCTAGCTGAGAAGGTCCGGGCACACGGTCAGGACTGGACCGTGATGATGTCCGAGACGCTCCGCCTGCGGGCGGCGAGCGGGGTGGTGTGCTAGGGTTGCATGAAATAGCATAAGATATGCTAAGCACACTACTCAAGAGGAGGACAGGACCTGAGGCAGAGAGGGCTCCCGCCGCCCCACCGGGCCACCACCGTCGAGTTGCGCACGCTCTACCCCTTCGTGGTCCCCGACGACCTCGGGGTCGACGGCTGCTACATCGGTCGCGAAGCCTCCGGGGGGCTGTTCTGCTTCGACCCGTGGGAGTGCTACGCCAAGGGCAAGCTGACCAGTCCCAACATTGTCGTGTTCGGCCAGATAGGGCGGGGGAAATCGGCATTCGTGAAGTCGTTCCTGTGGCGCCAGCTTTGCTTCGGCCGCCAATGCTGGGTGCTCGACCCCAAGGGCGAGTACGGCGGCTTGGCCCGGGCCTGCGGCGTGGCTCCCTTGCGGCTGGGCCCGGGGCTCGGCCTCCGTCTCAACCCCCTCGATGTCGGGCCGCTGGACGGCAGGCCCCCCGAAATCGTCGGGCCAGGTGCAGAGAGAGGCTGGGCGCCAGCCCACCAGCGCCGGTCCGAACTACTGGGCGCATTGCTCTCCAGCTCGCTCGGGCGGTCCCTGCAGCCCGAGGAGAGGGCGGCGGCCGACGTCTCTTTGAGCGCAGTGGAGCGGCGCATGGCGGTGCCCACCCTGGGTGCTGTGGCCGAGGCGCTCCTGGCCCCCGAGCCCGGCCAAGCCGCTGAGCTGGGCACGGACCTCGAAGGAATACGCCACGATGGCCGCCAGGTCGCGCTCGAGTTGCGGCGCCTGGTCGTGGGCGACCTGGCCGGCATGTTCGACGGGGAGACGTCGCCCGGCATCGACATGGCCGGCGGCCTGGTGGTGCTGGACCTCTCCCGCCTGTACGCCTCTCCCGCTCTCGGTCTGCTGATGGTGTGCGCGCTGTCGTGGCTCCAGGGCGCCTTGGCCGGGGGAGAGGGCACCAAGCGCCTGGTCGTCCTGGACGAGGCCTGGGCCGTGCTCAGCCACCTCGCCACCGCCCGCTGGCTGCAGGCGACGTTCAAGCTGTCCCGGTCCTTCGGAGTGGCCAACATCGCCGTCGTCCACCGCCTGTCCGACTTGAGCGCAGCTGGTTACGAGGGTTCCGAGCAGCAGCGCCTGGCCGAGGGGCTACTGGCCGACGCCGAGACCCGCGTCCTGTTCGGCCAGGCTCCGGCCGAGGCCGAGCGCGCCGGCGACCTGCTCGGCTTGACCCGCACGGAGCAGGCCCTTTTGAGCCAGCTCCCCCGGGGGGTGGCGTTGTGGCGGGTCGGCCAAAGCTCTTTCCTGGTCGAGCACCAACTCGGGCCGGAGGAGCTGGCCCTGGCGGACACCGACGCGGCTATGCGGCCCGTCGCGGTGCCTGTGTAGTCCCGGGCGAGGTACAGGTTTAGCGCGTAGTCGGGCGGCCCAGACCGCGCTGGCCAACCCGCTCCCGGCCGGGCATTCTTGCTAGGTGCCCATCTTCTACGAATGGCGGGCTGGCTTCGCCAACACTGAGGTCGAGGCGCTGCACGGTGAGGGCTTCGAGCACGACCCGCTTCCCGGGCCCGACTGGCAGGCGCAGCTTGAGCGCTACAGCCTCGGGTGGGTCTGCACGCGAGACGACCGGGAGCTGGTCGGCTTCTTGAACGTGGCGTGGGACGGGTCCAGCCATGCTTTCATCCTGGACACGGTCGTCGCACGCTCTCACCAACGTCGCAACGTGGGCACCAAACTTGTAGCCGTGGCCGCAGAGCGGGCCAAGGCGGCCGGTTGTGAGTGGCTCCATGTCGACTTCGAGGACCACTTGCGTGGGTTCTACTTCGGCTCCTGCGGTTTCAAGCCGACCAACGCTGGATTGGTCCACCTCAAAGGTGACCAAGGCGGGCCCACGGGCCCAGTGTGCCTCAGCTCGCGGAGGGGACGGCGACCGCCGCGTCCCGCCGTTCCGTCGCGCATCCAGCCCGCCGTCCATGAGCCTCTCGTCGGTCGATGCACTACGGCGAGGGTCGCCATACAGCGGCGACGACGTCCGCGGCGCCGGTAGCTCCTACGACGGCGCCATGCTCGAAGACGGTGAAGAGCAGTGGATGCTCGAGCACATCCTTCGCTCGAAGTTGGAGTCGCTCGGCGGCCGCATTGGAGCTGCACTGTCGACGGTCTACGACCGTGAGCTCGCGCCAGCCGTTCACGACATCTACGGCGACCGCAGCTTTTAGTCGCGACCGCGTGGCCTCTTCGACCACGCTGGGTGGCGACCTGCGGAGGCTCGCCGGGTCGCGTGAACCGTCTGACGCGCTGTCGGACCACTCTGGAGCCCACAAGAGCCCCAACGCAATAACGGACATTCGGTATCGAGCGGGCCGATAAGCTCTTCCGTCGGCTGAAAGCGGCACGCCTGGATGCGAG
>CAYZVQ010000029.1:0-27354 GCA_964481925.1 uncultured Acidimicrobiaceae bacterium | reverse complement strand
CCGTCCTCGTCGACCCGACCGGCGCCACTGTGGGAGCATGGCAGCCCGGGACCTTTCATGGGTTCAGCGTCCTCGACGAGCCCGGTGCGCCCGACTGGTTCGAGCTGCTTACCCGGGACTACGCCAAGGCGGTGGCGTTCTACCGGTCCGCGTTCCGCTGGGACACCAATACGGTCGGTGACAGCGACGAGTTCCGGTACAGCGTCATGCGCAACCCGTCCGGAGACGGCGAGCTGGCCGGCATCATGGACGCCGGCGCTTTTTTGCCCGAAGGGACGCCTTCACACTGGTCGGTGTACTTCGAGGTCGAAGATATAGACGCCACGGCGGAGCGGGCGGTGGCCCTGGGCGGCTCGGTCGTCACCGCCCCCCAGGACACCCCCTATGGCCGCCTGGCCACGCTCACCGACACGGCAGGCGCCTATTTCAAGCTGCGCTCGGTGAAGCGGTAATTGGGCCATGGGTGAAGGCTTGACCAGGACCGGGCTCGACCGGTTGCACGCGGTGGCCGACAGCCACGTCGGGCCTGACCGGGTGCCGGGCCCTGGCCCGGATGGACGGGCCGCTCGACGACACCGTGCCGGCGCGGCGGCCCATTACGGCCCGAGACCTGCTGAGCTTCACTTTCCGTTTCGGTATGACGATGGAGATGTTCACCACCCCGGTCCCATGGCCCGTCGTCGAGGCGCCTGAAGCGCTGGACCTGTCGACGATCGGTCCCCCTAACCCGGACGTGCAGCCGGCCCCCGACCAGTGGATCGCCAACCTGGGCACGTTGCCGCGGCTGGGATGGCGGTTTCGGTTCCTCGTGGCTCGTAGACCCCAACTGCGACCTGGTGGTGACGGTACTGACCCAGCGCATGTTCGAAAGCCCGGTCCCGCCGGCGGTGCATTGCGACATCCAGGCCGCCGCGTACCAGGCTCTGGCCTGAAAGCCCGGCCCCCCGGCCGTCACTGGGGGACGAACCGCGGCTTCGGGCTCTTCTGCCTGGTCGGGTGACCGGATCGGGTGTACCGTCCTAAGGTGCAGCCGCGGAACATAGCGCCCCAGGCAAACATAACGCCCCAGGCACGGGCCCGCCCCCGCGGGGCGGCAGCGTTTTGGTTCTCAGGCTCGGTGGCTCTGGCCGAACGGGCGGTGCCGCTGCTACCGCGCCCGCGCCACCGGCAGTGAGCTTTGGTTCACGGACCGATCTTCTGCAGACATGGCTGGCGAAGTCGGTTTAAGCTCATGTGCGCCTACGTAGGTAAGCCCAAGGTCGTACGTGAGGTGAGCCGATGGTACTGACAACAGAGCCGGGACCTACAGGCTGGGCAGGCACGTGCCCAGCCGAGGATGGAAGCGGGATTGCGGCTCGTGAAGTCCTCGCACCCTATCTGCCGCGTCTGGTCATTGATTGGGTGGCGGATGCGCCGGCTCGCCGATATTTGAGCGTCGACGGGACCATCGCATTCGTTGATGTCTCGGGCTTCACAAAGTTGTCGGAGGCCCTGGCTAAGCACGGAAAGATCGGGGCCGAGGAGTTGGCGGCCACTATCGGCCAGTGCTTTTCCCCTCTCCTCGCCATTGCCTACGCCAACGGCGGGCGTCTGTTGAAGTTCGGGGGCGACGCACTGCTACTCCTTTTCTCCGGGGAGGAGCACCAGGCCAGGGCGTGCCGGGCCGCCTTCGAGATGCGCCGCGCCTTGCGCGTGGTGGGTCGGCTTACGGTGCTCGGGCACCACGTAACTCTGCGGATGTCGGTGGGGATCCACAGTGGGCTCTTCGACATGTTCCTGGTGGGCCGGTCCCACCGCGAGCTCGTCGTGGCCGGGCCGGCGGCCAGCGCCACCGTGGTTATGGAGTCCAGGGCGGCGGCCGGCGAGATCCTGGTGAGCCCGGCCACGGCGGCGGCCTTGGCGCCGGGCGACCTCGGGCCGACCAAAGGTGATGGGCGCCTCCTGCGCCGCCCGCCGGTCGTGGCTGTCGCCGCCCCGACCCCGCTCGACCCGGTCGGACCGGGTGGCGACCTTTCGGAGTGCATCCCGGTGTCCATCGTGGGCGCGCTCATGGGCGCCAGCCACGAGCCCGAGCACCGGCGGGTGGCGGTCGCCTTCGTGCACTTCGACGGGACCGACGAAATGCTGGCCGGGCCCGGGGTGGGCGCCACCGCTGGCTACCTCGACCAGCTGATCACCGACATCCAGGAGGCCGTCGACGCCCGGAGGGTCACCTTCCTCGGCACCGACATCGACCATGACGGTGGGAAGGTCATCCTGGTGGCCGGTGCCCCGTCGACCTCGGGCGACGATGAGGACCACATGTTGCTGGCCCTGCGCCAGATCATGGACCGCGACCGCACTCCACCCCTGCGCGTCGGGGTGAACCGTGGGCCCGTCTTCGCCGGGGACATCGGTCCGTCGTTTCGTCGGACCTTCACGGTCATGGGGGACACCGTCAACCTGGCTGCCAGACTGATGGCCAAGGCTGCGCCTCGTCAGATCCTGGCCACTCCCGAGGTGCTAGCCCGGTCGCGCTCAGAGTTCGCCTTCGACAAGGTCCTGCCCTTCACTGTGAAGGGGAAGGCCAAGCCGGTCGACGCCGTCGACGTCGGGCCCCGGGTCGGAGCGCGAACGGTCGAAGACGGCGCCAGCTTCCCTCTCGTCGGCCGCCGTCGGGAGATGGCGGTCTGGCGGGAGAAGGCGGAGGCTGTAATGGCGGGGTCGGGATCTGTCGTCGAGGTCGTCGGGGAGCCCGGGGTGGGGAAATCCAGGCTGATCGAGGAGTTCCGTAGCGTCGGTGCCGCGGCAGGGATGGTGATGTTGTCGGTGACCTGCGAGTACTACGACTCGTCCACGCCCTATGGCGCTCTGCGAGGCTTACTGCGCCGGCTGTTGGGCCTGGAGGAGCCGACCCTGGAAGAGACGACAAAGCCGGCCACGGCCCAACGGCTGGCGGAGGTGCTTACCGAACTGGCGCCGGAACTGGTCCCCTGGGCGCCGCTGATCGGGGCGGTGGCCGACATCGACGTTCCCGCCACGCCCGAGACCTCCGAGCTCGGGCCGGAGTTCTGGGCTCTCCGGCGGGGTGAGGTAATGACCAAGCTCCTCGACGTGCTGCTGCCCTCGCCGACGGTGCTCGTAGTAGAGGACGCCCACTGGATGGACGAGGCATCAGCCGAACTGCTCCGCCACGTGCTGGCCATGGGCACTGGCCGCCCGTGGCTCTGGTGCCTCACCCGGCGCGACGTCGAGTCGGGCTTCGTCCCGAAAGAGTCGAGCTGCCTGCGACTCGAGCCCTTGGCCGGGGCCGAGGCCACCCAGCTGGCGCAGGTGGCGGCCCGCGACGCCCCGCTCCCAGCCCACCAGGCCGCGGCCCTGGTCGAGCGATCGGGGGGGAACCCGCTCTTCCTGCGGGAGCTGGTAGCCGCCGCCCGCGAGGCACAGGACATCGACGAGTTGCCCGATTCCATCGAGGCCGTCATCGCGGCGCGCATAGACCGGTTGTCGGCCGACGACCGCCAATTCCTCCGGCGGGCTTCCGTGCTGGGCCGTACCGCCCCCGTCGAGCTGCTCGGGGCCGTTCTGGAGGAGGTGCCCGGAGCCGCGGACCCCATCTGGGCCCGGCTCGGGGAGTTCGCCGCCCCAGACGAAGTGGGCAACCTTGTCTTCCGCCATGCCCTGTTGCGCGACAGCGCCTATGACGGGCTCTCGTACCGGCTCCGCCGTCAGCTCCACGCCAGTGCTGGCGAGGCCATACGCACGGGTGCCGGTGACAATGCCGAAGAGCACGCGGAGTTGTTGTCCATGCACTATTTGCAGGCTCAGGAGTACGGCGAAGCCTGGAAGTACTCCCTGGTGGCCGCGGAACGGGCTCGGGCTGTGTACGCCAACGTCGACGCGGCCGAGTTCTACGAGAGGGCGCTGGCCGCGGCGCGTCGACTGCTCGAGCTCACCAACCGGGAGTTGGCCCAGGTCCACGAGGCACTCGGCGATGTCCGTGACCGGAGCGGTGGCTACGTACAGGCGGTGGTCCAGTACCGAGGGGCGCGCCGCCTGGTGCGCGACGACCCGCTGGCCGACGCCCGGCTCATGCTGAAGCTGGCCCGGATCCACGGCTGGAAGGACGGCTATGCCGACGCTCTGCGCTGGATCACCCGGGCACTGCACCTCCTCCAGGGTGTCAAAGGTCTCGAGGCCGAACGCCAGCGCGCCCAGCTGCTGGCGTGGTACGCACGGTTCTGCCAAGAGCGGGGACATCACGGGCGCGCTATCACCTGGTCCAAGCGGGCGATCGCCCAGGCTGAGCTGGCCGACGAGAAGGAGGCCCTAGCCAACGCCCTGCTGGTCCTGGACTGGGCCCAGATGGAGCTGGGCCGGCTCGATCGCCCCACCAACTGGGAACGGGCACTGGCCTTGATGGAAGAGCTCGGCGACCTGCACGGACAGGGCAGGATGCTCAACTCGCTGGCGGTGTTCGCCTATTACCGGGGCCGTTGGGACGAAGCCCACGAGCTATACGGGCGGGCGCAGGACATGGCCCGCCGGTCGGGCAGTCCGGTCCATCTGGCTGTCTACGAGGGCAACATGGCCGAGATAGCCCTGGACCAGGGCCGGGCCGAGGAGGCCGAGCGGCTCTTCGAGTCGGTGTCGCGCACTTGTCGGGCTGCGGGGCATCGGTCGAGCGAGACCCACGTGACTGGCAGCCTGGCCCGGGCCGCGGCCAGGTTGGGCCGTTACGACGACGCCAAGCGCCTGTTCGAGGAGGCCTGGCAGAAGGCCGTGGAGCTCGGTGGCGAGGCCGAGTCGCTGGAGGTCGGCGCCCGCTGGGCCGAGTGCCAGTTGCTGGCGGGCGACGTCGATGGGGCACGAGCCCGAGCCGAAGCTGGGTTGGAGCGGGCCCGGGCCTTGGGCGGGGTGGCGCAGCAGTTGCCGTTGCTGCACCGCGTCCGGGGCGTGGCCCTGGCCCGAGGAGGCGACCGTCACGGCGCCGCCGTCGAGCTGGGCCAGAGCCTGGAGGCGGCCCGCCTCCTGCATGTCGAGTACGAGGCGGCCCTCACCATGGGGGTCATGGCTGCGCTGGGTCTCGAGCGCGAAGGGCGAGCAGCGGCCGACCTCGAGTGGGAGAGCAAGCGCATCCTTGACGGGCTCGGCGTTGTCAGCGTCCCCGACCTGATGGTCGGGGAGCGCTCTCTCGGCACCGTCGCCTTATCCGCTCCGGCCACCTAACACAAAGAAATTCTCAGCAACCTCATACAGACCGATAACGAAAGGGAGGCAAAGACCCATGAGCGCCCGGCTTCAAGCGAAGATCCCGATGATCCGTCGAAGGAAACGCAGCCTGCTGCTGTTCGGTGCCGTCAGCTTGGTGGCGAGCACCTTGGTGGCGGCCGGTGGCGTGCAGGTGGCCACGAGCTCTGCTGCCGCCGCGGTGGCACCGAGCTGTCCCAATGTCGGGTCCGGTACCGGCTGTGCCTATGTGATCACCGTCAACGTCACCGGGTCGGTCTCGATCACCGCCGGTTCCAAAACCTCCATCGACGCTAGAGGTGGTGAAGGAGACGACGTTGTCGTCGGAGTGGTGAACGACTCGAACGGGCTGGTCGACAGCATCACCCTGTCGAGTACGGGCAGGGACCAATTGTTCGGCTTCGACGGCGACGAGATCTGCACCTGGAACTTCGCCCTCGACGGCTACTGCGCCACAAATGACAACGGCGGGCCTTCCTATACGACGACCAGGTCGGGTACGAAGGAACTCGGCTCAGGAGGCAAGAACCCGTACGATGCCGAGGGGCCGGACAACACCTTCTTAGGTATCAGCCCGGACCAGGACAGCGGGACCATTGACTTCGTCACCAGTCTTTCGCCCCAAGGTCTCCCGCCCCAAGGCTCCACCTACCTCTCCTTGGAGCAGGCCCCCACCTCCAGCACCAAGGGCACTGCCCTCATCGCCCCCGGTCTAGTCGTGAGCGCGCCCAGCATTTCGGGGGCGACCGAAGGCGAGCCTTGGAGCGGGGCGGTGACGACCTTCACCGATACTGGTTCGCTCTCGGCGGCGAGCGACTTCGACGCCACGATCAACTGGGGCGACGGCACCTCCAGTCCCGGTATCGTCGCCGGATCGGACGGGTCGTACTCGGTGTCCGGTTCCCACACGTACGCCGAGTACGGGACGTACCTACCCACCGTCACCGTCCAAGACATGGTGCTGCCCGTCAACACCGCCTCATCCCTCGCCGGCAACGCCATTGTGGCCGACGCGCCGTTGACGGCGTCGTCGAATACGATCGCACCGCAGCAGACGACCGTCTCATTTACGACAGCCGTGGCGACCTTCACCGACCCCGACGCCGATTCGCCTGCGACGGAGTATGCCGGCACCACCATCAACTGGGGTGACGGCACCGGCACGAGTACCACTGGGGTGAGCTTCAGCGGGGCCAGCGGGTCGTGGACCGTAATGGGCACTCACACCTACAACACGGTCGGGACCTACGCGGTGACGGTCGACATCATCGACAACGGTGGACAGAGCGCCAGCGTCACGGACGACAACGTGATGGTGGCCAACTCCGTCACCCCGTGCACCGGCACGTGCAACACCGGGAACGTGCCCTTGGGCGGTGTGACGGAGAACGTGGCTACCGACAACAGCGGTGACCTGCTCCTGTCGGGCGCGCTCAACACGGGCCAGATCAACTGCGGCGACGGGTTCGAGCACGCCCCCGAGGTCGTAAGCGAGAGCAACACCTTCACCTCTGCATCGGGTGCCATCACCTCCACGGAGAGCTTCTCGGCATCGGCCGGGGTGGTGCTGAACCAAGGCGCACCCGGCAATCCGGATGCATTCTGGGTCTGCTTCTCGAGCCCGGGTAACCCGTTCACTGATGTCACCGGCACCAAGGTGACGACCGGCCTTCTCGTGTTCTGCAATCCGGCCGACGTGGGCGACGGGCCCTGCGTGAACTCCATCGCCATCAACGACGGGACGGTCACCGAGCAGGTCACCTACCCGGCGGTCGACGCAGCCAGCTCCGACCCGCAGATCATGTGAGCGGGGCGGCCGGACCGAAGAACAGTTTCCCGGGCGGCTTAATACCCACGTAGCCAGCCGCTCGGCAAATGACTATTTTGTCGCAGCCGTGGCCGGGCCTCGAGCCCGGCCACCGGCACGCCAATGGAGGCTCCCGCCCGCGGTGCGGGCGAGGCGGGACTCACACACCGAGTGCAGTAGGAGCAAGGCACCGACGGCCAGGAGGACGTCACCGACGCTGAAGACGTTGGCCAGTGGCCAGGTGCGCGGCGTCGAAAAGATATCGCCGAGAAAGGCCATTCTCGGGTGCAAGAGGGGCGCCGAGTTGAGGAACTGGCCTTTGGGCAGCACGCGCCCGGCAGCCCGCACGGCGACGGCCGACGCCGGCATGACGCCGTCGTTGGCGCCGATGGCCACGAGGTTGGACAGGCCGCCCAGGCCCACCAGCCACAGCCAAGGGATGCGTCGGTTGGCGAACAGGAACATGACCGCCAGCACGTACGAGACCAGTTCGAGCACCTGGCCGGGCCACCCGGCCATTTGCCTGGCCAGGACGGAAATGACCACGATCTGCAGGCCCAGGGCGGCGAGCACGGCCCAGCGCGCCTTGATCCTCAGGCGGGAAAGCCTTTCCAGGGACCCGCCGCACACCGGTACTGACAAGGCGGCGAGGGCGACGGCGAAAACGAGGATCACGGTACGGACCTTTGCAGTTCGAGCCGGGCCTCGAACACCGACGAGTGGTCGGTGGCCCAGCCGTGGGGCTGGAAAACCTCGGGCGGCATCGGCTTGCCGAACAGGAAGCCCTGGGCGATGGTGCAGCCGCGCTCGAGGAGCATATTGGCGACCACGGCGTCCTCTACCCCCTTGGCGATCGTCTCTACCCCCAGCGCCCGCCCTAGCTGCACGATGGCGCCGACGATCATGGCGTCCCGGTCCTCGTGCGCCATGGTGGTCACGAAGCTGCGGTCGATCGTGAGACGGTCGACGGCCAGCTCTCTCAGCTGGGCCAGGGACGAGTAACCCGTCCCAAAGTCGTCGATGGTAAGGCACACCCCGGTGGCCCGGAGCTTCCTCAGCACCGAGTGCAGGGTGGTGTGGTCAAGGTCAACGGTGCTCTGGGTTATCTCCAGGTCGATGTCGCCCGGGACCACACCTGTTTCCCGTACCACCCGGGCCAACATCTCGGGGAAGCGGGCGTCGTGCATGTTGCGGGCCGAGATGTTCACGGACACCCGGAGGTCCTGGCCCTCCCGGTGCCAACAAGCGCACTGGGCCAGGGCATGGCGAAGGACCCACTCGGTGAGCGGCCCGATGAACTCGGTCTGCTCGGCCAGGCTGATGAACTCGTTGGGATAGAGCACGCCGGCGACCGGGTGGCGCCATCTGACAAGCGCCTCGACGCCGATTATGCGGCCCGTCGGCAGGTTGACCTGGGGCTGGTACTCAAGGAAGAACTGGCCCGCGGCCAGGGCCTGGGCGACGTCGGCCAGCAGGCCGATCCGCCCGATCCCATGCGAGCTCGACCCGGGCTCGAACACGGCCACGCCCCCTGCGCCGTACTTGGCCGAGTACATCGTCTCGTCTGCTCGCCGGAGGAGAGACTCGGCGTCGGCGGCGTGGTCGGGCAGGACGGCCACACCGAAGCTCGCCGATACCGGCACCGGGAAGTCCTGGACTATGCACGCCTCGGCCAACGTGGCCCGCACCCGCTCGGCCACGGCCACGGCCGCCGCTACGGTGCCGATGTAGGGAAGGACCAGGGCGAACTCGTCACCGCCGAGGCGGGCCAGCAGGTCCGACGACCGGCAGGCGCCACCCATCCGGGCGGCCACGCTGCGCAGGACCTCGTCGCCGACATCGTGGCCCAGGCGGTCGTTGATCGCTTTGAACCCGTCCAGGTCGATGAGCACGACGGCGACGCGCTGGCCCGTGCGCCGGGCGGACAGGACGGCGCGCTGAAGATGCTCCTCGAACAGCCTCCGGTTGGGCAATTGCGTGAGCATGTCGTGGGTCGCCTCGTTACGTCGCACCTCGGCGAGCTCGGCCGTGCGGTAGACGGTCCAGATCGCCACCAGCACCAAAGGGACCAGCACAATGCTGCGCTCGCTGACAACGACGAAGACGGGCGAAAGGCACAGCAGGACGCCGTCGGTCGAGAGGTTGACGGTCCCGAACTCCCGCAGCATCTGGTTGACCGGCAGGGCCTGGTGCAGGGCTATCACCGTGCAGGTGAGGGCGTTGCTGACGGCGAAGACGATGACCCCGGCGACGAGGAAGGCGGCGAACCACACGAACGACGGGGCGGCGTACAGGCGCAAGGCCTGGCTCTGGCCCGAGACGTCCAGCACGGCGGCGGCCAGGCTCAGCGAAAGTACGATCTCGCCCAGGTTGAAAAGGACCTTGGTAAAGGGCTTGCGCGAAACAATCTCGCCGACCAGGACGACGGTGCCGGCAATGGCCACCGCTGTCATGGGCGGAGCGACCAGCAGCAACGCCATCATGAACGTCCAGCTGGCGGTGACCTGTCCGTTTTCCTCAAGCCCCAGCCAGCGCAAGGGCCGCAACTCGGTAAAAAGGCAGCAGGCGGCGAAAATGGCCAGGATCTCCGGGTGAGAGCCGATCATGCTTTGTCCCCGGGAGGCGAAGGAGTCGTACCCGGCCCCGCACAGGGCGGTCACGACTACCAGGCAGACGAAGATGTTTACCGAGACAACTTGCTTTTTTGTCATGGTGGAGGGTCGTGGGAGGGCCGGGACGGTTATAGATCGACCGTTCCGGCCGCGCCCACGTCGGTCACCTTAGAACAAATGGGGAAGAACCCATTTGAACGGCGCGCCGAGAACGGCGACGGCGCCACCGATTAGCGACAGGCCGACGGCTGAATACATTATCCGGCCCACCAGTGTGGGCTTTTTCTGGTTTGGCGTGCTTTTCACCATTTGATCCCTGACCTTCCATTTCCGTCTTGGGCTGCTCGCATTTTCTTGTATCCCTCCTTGGGATAGATGAATTGGCTCGACACGAGGAAGCCTCGACTTCAGGCCCGTTTTCCTTGAGGTAACTCGTGACACTGTAAGCGTTGATCTGCGCGCTCTGCGTGTTCTAGTGGGTTCGCGCCAGAAAGCCGAAAAGACGGCACAGGCCCAGGTGCGACGCCAGGGCCCTTGGGCCCTAGGATGCTGGAGCGCTCCGCCGGCGTGGTCGGGAGAGAGCACCAGACGTCGTTGGTGGCCACCGGGAGCACCCTGGACAGGAGAGCGTAGTGAGCGTCCTAGCGGGGATGATCGGGACCGACGCGGCGAGGGCGGAGCGCTCGGAAAAGGGGCTCAAGGGTTCTGCCCTGGGCCTGTTGGCGAGCACGGTCGTGGGCGTGGCTTCGACGGCGCCCGCTTACAGCCTCGCTTCGTCGCTCGGGTTTGTCGTCGTGCTCATCGGCGTGAGCACGCCGGTGGTCACGATCTTGGCGTTTGTCCCGACCCTGCTCATCTCCCTCGGCTACAAGGAGCTCAACCGGGCCGACCCCGACTGTGGCACGACCTTTACCTGGGCCACCAGGGCATTTTCCCCCAAGGTGGGCTGGATGGGGGGCTGGGGGGTCGTGGCCGCCGACATCCTCGTCATGCCCAGCCTGGCCCAGATAGCAGGCCAGTACGTCTTTTTGCTGTTCGACGCCAAGGGCATCGGTTCTCAGGCCAGCAGCGGATGGGTACTTCTCGTGGGGGTGGCATGGATCATCGTCATGACCGTCATCTGTTACGTCGGGATAGAGATATCCGCCAACTTCCAGAAGTTCCTGCTCGGGATCGAGCTTGTCATGCTCGTGGTCCTGTCCGTGGTGGCCTTGGTAAGGGTCGCCAGCGGCTCCGCTCCGGCGGGCCACCTCGTGCCGGCGTGGTCGTGGTTCGACCCTTTCAAGGGCTCGTTCTCCTCCTTCATTGACGGTCTCACGCTCATGCTGTTCATCTTCTGGGGCTGGGACACGTCGGTCTCGGTGAACGAAGAGACCGCCAACAAGCACGTTGTCCCCGGACGCGCCGCCGTGATCTCCACGGTCGTGCTGCTGGTGATCTACGAGTTTGTAGTTGTTTCGACGCAGTCGTACGCAGGCCTGGGGACAAAGGGCATCGGGCTCGGTAACCCGGCCCACGAGGGAGACGTCCTGTCCGTCCTGGGAGGGTCGATCTTCGGCTCCTCCTGGTTCGGCAGTTTCCTCACCCACCTCCTGTTGGTCATGGTCCTTAGCTCGGCGGCCGCGTCGACGCAGACGACCATCCTGCCTACCGCCCGCACCACCTTGTCAATGGCCGTGTACAAGGCCCTGCCGGCGAAATTTGCCAATATTCATCGTAGGTTCTTGGTACCGACGTTTTCGACCGTCGCCATGGGCGCCGTGTCGATAGTCCTCTACGTGGTCATGAACTACATCTCCGCCGGTACCGTCATCTCGGACTCGGTGACCGCCCTCGCCGTGCTGATCGCCTTTTATTACGGCCTCACGGGGTTGGCTTGCTTCTGGTACTACAGGCGCACCCTGAGCGAATCGGCCCGGCACCTGTTCGTCCGGGGCCTACTCCCGCTGCTCGGGTGGGCGATCATGTGGTCGACCGGTGGTTACAGCCTGGCCCAGGACTGGAGCCCGGCCAACAGCTCGACGTCCTGGCGAGTGCCCGGCCTGCACTGGCACGTCGGAGGTGCCTTCCTGCTGGCGGCGGGGTCTCTATTGGTGGGAGTGGCGCTCATGTTCGTCTATCAGGCCGTCTCCCCGGCGTTCTTCCGGGGAGAGGTCCTTAATGGCAGCACTGCCACGCTCGTTCCCGAAGACCTAGGGGCCCCCGTCGGCCTGTTCGGCGTCTACGAAGAAGACGAGCATGTGCTCGACGAGGGAGCTGAGCCGGTGTAGCGGGCCGCTCGGGCTCAGCCGCTGACCGCCGGGCCCGTCCCCGCGGCGTTGGTAGTGACCGGGCCCGTTACCGGGCTGGCCGGGCCGCCCTGGTTTTTGGTCTCCCTGGTGTTGTTGGCGTTGTCGGCCTCCCCTGAAGCGCTGGGGGCGCTGGACGCGCTGGCGGCCAGGCTCGTCGCGCTGGCGGCGGCCCGGCCGCCGGGGGCCATGGTCACCCCGGGGGCGCCGGCGGGCACCGCCCGGCCGGCCAGGGCGTAGATCTGCGAGCCGTCCACGGTCTCGTTGGCCACCAGAAGTTGCACCACCCGGTCGAGCACGTCACGGTGGTCCCTTAGCACCCCGATGGCCCGCTGCTCGGCCTCCCGTAGCAGCTTGGACACCTCGCCGTCGATGACGGCCTGGGTGGCTTCGGCGAAGGGGCGGCTGGAGAACTCGCTCCCGCCACCGAGGAACACCGACCCCCCCGACGGGTAGCCGACGGGCCCTAGCTTGTCGGACAGGCCGAACTCGCGCACCATCTTGGTGGCCAGGTCGGTGGCCTTGGCCAGGTCGTTGGAAGCCCCCGTCGACCCCTGGCCCAGCACCACCAGTTCGCCGGCCCGGCCGCCCATCATCACCGCCAACATGTCGTCGAGGTAGTCCTGGCCGTAGAGGTGGCGTTCCACCAGCGGCAGCTGTTCGGTGACCCCCAGCGCCTGGCCCGCGGGCAGGATGGTGACCTTGGCCACCGGGTCGGCGTTGTCGGAGTAGACCGCGACCAAGGCGTGGCCGGACTCGTGCACGGCCACGCCGTACTTCTCGTCGGGCAGCAGGACGTTGGAGCCCTCGCGCCGGCCCAGGATGATGCGGTCCCGGGCCTGGTCGAAGTCGGCGGCGCCGAGCACGTCCCGGTTGGCCCGCACGGCCACGATGGCGGCCTCGTTGACCAGGTTGGCGAGGTCGGCGCCGGAGAACCCGGGCGTGCCCCGGGCCACCACCTCGAGGTCGACGTCGGGGGCCAGGCGCTTGCCCCGGCAGTGGACCTGGAGTATGGCCAGGCGTTCGGCCAGGTTGGGTAGAGGCACGGTGACCTGGCGGTCGAAGCGGCCCGGGCGCAGCAGGGCCGGGTCCAGCACCTCGGGGCGGTTGGTGGCGGCCAGCACCACTATCCCGGTGGCCGGGTCGAAGCCGTCCATCTCGGCTAGTAGCTGGTTGAGGGTCTGCTCGCGTTCGTCGTTGGAGACCACGGCGCCGGCGCCGCCCCGGCGCTGGCCGATGGCGTCGATCTCGTCGATGAAAATGATGGCGGGGGCCTTTTTGCGGGCTTCGGAGAACAGGTCCCGGACCCGGGCGGCGCCCACGCCCACGAACATCTCCACGAAGCTGGACCCGGTGACCGAGAAGAACGGAACGCTGGCCTCGCCCGCCACCGCCCGGGCCAACAGGGTCTTGCCCGTGCCCGGGGGCCCGACCATGAGCACGCCTCGGGGGGCCATGGCCCCGGCCCGGGCGTAGCGCTCGGGATGGGACAAAAAGTCGACCACCTCGGCCACTTCGGCCTTGGCCCCCTCGTAGCCGGCCACGTCGGCGAAGGTGGTCTTGGGCCGCTCCTGGTCGAAGACCTTGGCCTTGGAGCGCCCCGCCCCCAGCACCCCCTGCAGGCCGGCGCCGCCCCCGGCCCGCTTGGACAGCCGCCACCAGAAATAGCCAATGACGATGAAGGGAAGTAGCAAGATGGCCCAGGACAGGACCTCGGCCCCGAAGCTCGTGCCCGTGGTCGCGGCCGTGATCTGGACCTTGTTGGCGGCCAGGTCGTTGAGCAGGGCCTGGCCGGCCTCGGCCGGCACCGCCGTGGTGTAGGTGTTGCCGTTGGAGAGCGTACCCGAAGCCGAACCGTTGGTCTCCAGCGTCACCGTCTTTACCTTGTGGGCGGAGACGTCGGAGAGGAACTGGGTGTAGTTGAGCGTGACCGGGCCTTTGATCTCGGTGGCCGGGAGCACGAAGTACAGGCCGATGAAGATCAAAAAGGCGAGGGCCCAAAGGTAGTGGCGCCACCACGGCGGCGGCGGGGGTGCCACCGGGGCTCCCTTGCCCGGGGTCGGGGGGGCGGATGCTTGCTTCGTCATGGCCGGTCACCGTGTGCGGCGGTGCCCGTAGGACGGTCCGGCCTTGTCTCGAACGTCACGTCTGGCCTCCAAAGTTGGGGGGAGCCACGTTATGTCGGTGGGGAAGAAGGATATCTTCACGCGCCCGGTCCCGGCGGTAAACCAGTACCGGGGCGCGCCCGGCCCGTGTACCGGCCCGTGTACCGGCCCGTGTACCGGCCCGTGTACCGGCCCGTTCGCCCCGGTAAAGAGCTTGAAGTAGCGTCTCCTACCCGTGGTGGTGCTGTCCTGATGTCGGGCGAGGGTTTAGCGGTGACCGGTGGGGCGACCCAGAAGGCGATCGAGCACCACTACGACATCGGCCGCGAGTTCTACCGGCTGTGGTTGGACGCCCGGATGGTCTACTCCTGCGCCCTATGGGACGGCGAGCTCGACGATGACCTCGAGGCGGCCCAGTTGGCCAAGCTCGATTGGCACGCCACCGGGGCCCGGGCGGACGGCGCCGAGCGAGTGCTGGACGTCGGGTGCGGTTGGGGGGCGATGATGCGCTACCTGACCGACGAGCGCGGGGTAGGTCACGTCACCGGGCTCACACTGAGCTCGGACCAGGCGGCCGCGGCGCCGTCCTCGGAGAAGGCGGAGACCAGGCTGGAGGATTGGCGCGACCACCGCCCGACGGCCCCATACGACGCCATCGTTTCGATCGGCGCCTTCGAGCACTTCAGCCGGCCGGAGCTCGACAAGGCTCAGCGCCGGGCCGTCTACCGGACGTTCTTCGAGAGTTGCGGGCTCTGGCTCGCCGAGGGCGGGCGCCTGTCGCTGCAGACCATCGCCTGGGAGGACTTTGACCCTGCGACCATGAAGGTGGCGACGTTGTTCACCGATGACATCTTCCCCGAGTCAAGCCTGCCCCAGCTGAGCGACGTGACCGATGCCGCCGAGGGATGGTTCCGCCTGGTCGGTTTCCGAAGCGACGCTCATCACTACGAGCACACGCTGCGCCTGTGGCAGGCCCGGCTGGAGGCGGCCAAGGCGCCCGCGTCCGAGATCGTCGGCTCCGACCAGTACCGCCGCTACCACCGGTACCTGAGGTTGTCGCGGGCCATGTTCGACCGCCGCGTCTGCACCCTGTACCGGATGGTATTCGAGCGCCGGCCGGCGTCGTCGCTGGCCCGCCACTACGGCGCCTGAAACCGAGAGGACCTCCACACCACCACCCGGGGACCGTCACCACCGGGGACCGTCACCACCGGGGACCGTCACGGCCAGCAGGCGAGCGCTAGGCGCGCTCGCGGGACCAGGCCAGGAAGTCGTCCAGGGGCAGGGTGTTGACGATGGAGCCGGCGGGGACCCCGGCCGCCACCGCCTGTTCGCAACCCAGGGTGAGCCAGGACAGCTGGCCGGGGGCGTGGGCGTCGGTGTCGATGGCGAAGCGGCACCCGGCCGACGCCGCCATCCGAAGGAGGTCGTTGGGCGGGTCGCGCCGCTCAGGGCGCGAGTTGATCTCGACGGCGGTGCCGCCGGCGCGGCAGGCGGCGAACACGACCTCGGGGTCGAAGCTCGACTGAGGGCGTCCCCGGCCGACGAGGATGCGCCCGGTGCAGTGGCCGAGTATGTCAACGTGCGGGTTTTGCACCGCCCTGACCAGGCGCCTGGTCATTTCCCCCCGTTCCATGCGCAGCTTCGAGTGGGCGCTGGCCACCACGACGTCGAGGCGGGCCAGGAGTTGGTCTTCCTGGTCGAGCGAGCCGTCCTCCAAGATGTCGACCTCGGTCCCGGTGAGCAAGCGGAACGGTGCCAGGTCCTCGTTCACACCGGCGACGACCTCGAGCTGGCGGCGCAGGTCGTCGGCGCTCAACCCATGGGCGACGGTGAGCCGCGGGCTGTGGTCGGTCAGGGCCAGGTACTCGTGCCCCAGCGCTCTGGCCGTGGACGCCATCTCGTGGACAGGGCTGCCGCCGTCGGACCAGTCCGAATGGCTGTGGCAGTCCCCGCGCAGCGACTCGAACAAGGACCGGACGGGACCGGGGGCAACGACGGGCACGCTTTCTTCGAGAGCCTGTAGGTACGCGGGCACGGTCCCCGAGAGCGCTTCGTTGATCACCGTCGCTGTGCTTTTGCCGACGCCTGGGAGGGTCTCCAGGCGGCCCTGCTCGGCCAGGCGGGAGAGCTCGCCCGGCTCCTGGGCGTCGACCTTCGACGCGGCGCGGCGGAAGGCTTGCACCTTGTAGGTCGGGGCGCCCTGCGCCTCAAGCAGGTAGGCGATGCGCCGCAGCGCCTCGGCAGGTCCCATGCCGGTAGAAAATAGTCGCCCCGCGCTGGCAGACTGCGTTGCGGGCCCCCGGCCGCGGGAGCCGTTGAGAAGACAATGGAGGGTTTCTGCCGTGGAGTATCGACAGCTGGGACACAGTGGGCTGCGGGTGTCGGAGATCACCCTGGGCACGATGACCTTCGGCGACGCCGGCGCCGGCGCCGCCATCGGGGGCGTGCCCCTCAGCCAGGCGCGTGCCCTGGTCGACCAGGCCCTCGAGGCGGGGGTCAACATGATCGACACGGCGGACGTCTATTCGAACGGCCGCTCGGAGGAGATCGTGGGCGAAATCCTTCAGGACCGGCGCGAAGACGTCCTGATCGCCACCAAGGCACGGTTCCCCATGGGCACGGGGCCGAACGACGCCGGGCTCTCGCGCCAGTACCTGCTGCGGGCGTGCGAGGCCAGCCTGCGACGCCTGCGCACCGACTACATCGACTTGTACCAGGTGCACCAACGTGACGGCATCACGCCGGTGGAGGAGACCCTTGACGCGCTGGACACGCTGGTCCACGACGGCAAGGTGCGCTACATCGGGTGCTCCAACCACTCGGCCTGGCACCTCATGAAGGCGCTCGGGACCTCGGAGCGGCTCGGGTTGGAGCGCTATGTCAGCCAGCAGATCTATTACTCGCTGCTGCACCGCGAGGCCGAGTACGAGCTAGTGCCGTTGTCTGTCGACGAACAGGTGGGCATCCTCGTGTGGAGCCCTCTGGCGGGCGGCCTGCTCAGCGGCAAGTACGGCCGCGACCGCACCGCCCCGGCGGGGTCCCGTCACACCACCGAGTGGAGCGAGCCCCCCATCTACGACCAGGACAAGATGTACGACATCATCGAGGCGCTGGTCGAGGTGGCGGGCGAGCACGGCCACAGCCCGGCCCAGACGGCTCTGGCGTACCTTCTGGGCAAGCCCGCCGTCACCTCCGTGGTGGTCGGTGCCCGCTCGGGCCAGCAGTTGGCCGACAACCTAGAGGCGACGTCGTGGTCCCTCGACGAGGGGGCTCGCCAGCGCCTCGACGAGGTGAGCGCCATCCCGCTGCTTTACCCCTACTGGCACCAGCGCAACACGGCCCGCGACCGCCTCAGCCCGGGAGACCTGACCCTGCTCGGGGGAAGGCTTTAACCGGGCGCCGTCCCGCGGCGTGGCCCCGGCTCAGAGCACGGCGCCGAGCTGCCAGGGGGTGAACTCTTCGTCCCCGAAGCCGAGCTCTTCGCTCTTGCTCCGCTGCCCTGACGCCACGGCCAGCACGAGGTCAAAGATCTCCCGGCCCACATCGTCGACGCTGAGCGTGCCGTCGACGATGGTCCCGCAGTTGACGTCCATGTCCTCTGACATCCGCCGGTAGACGTCGCTGTTGGTGGCCAGCTTCAAGCACGGCGCCGGCTTGGACCCGAACACCGACCCTCGGCCGGTCGTGAAGCAGACGACGTTGGCCCCACCCGCCACCATGCCCGTCACCGACACCGGGTCATAGCCGGGCGTGTCCATGAAGACGAAGCCCTTGGCGGTGACTTTCTCGGCGTACTCATAGACGGCCGAGAGCGGGCTGCTGCCCCCTTTGGCGACCGCGCCGAGCGACTTCTCCAGGATGGTCGTGAGACCACCCTCCTTGTTGCCGGGCGAAGGGTTGTTGTCCAGGCTGGCGCCACAGCTTTTCACGTAGCGCTCCCACCAGTGGACCCGGTCCACCAGTCGTTCGCCCACCTCGCGGCTGATGGCACGGCGGGTCAAGAGGTGCTCGGCGCCGTAGATCTCCGGCGTCTCGCCCAGGATGGCCGTGCCGCCCTGGCGGACGAGCAGGTCCGCCGCCACCCCGAGGGCGGGGTTGGCCGAGATGCCCGAATACGCGTCCGAGCCGCCGCACTCCAGTCCCAGCACCAGCTCGCTGGCCGGGACATCCGTGCGCACCACGTTGTTGACCTCTCCCGCCAGTTCGCGGATGCGGGCCGTAGCTTCCCGAACCGTGGCCCGGGTCCCGCCCATGTCCTGGATGGTCATGGGCACCAGGGGGGTGCCTTGGGCCAGGTCGAAGCCCTCGGTGAGCGCCCGCACCTGGTTTACCTCACAGCCCAGGCCGATGACCAGCAGGGCGGCGAAGTTGGGGTGGCGGGCATATCCGCTCAGGGTCCGGCTAAGTAGTTCGAAGCCCTCTCCCGCGCCCGCCATCCCGCAGCCCGACCCATGGGTCAGGGCGACCACGCCGTCGAGGTTGGGGTACTCGGCCAGGAGCTCGGAGCCCTCGCCGAACTGGGCGGCCACCATGCGGGCCACAGTGGCCGAGCAGTTGACCGAGGTCAGGATCCCGATGTAGTTCCTGGTCGCCACCTGGCCGTCAGCACGGACGATGCCCTTGAAGGTGGCACGGGGCTCGGCGGCCGCCGGCCCGGCGCTCTTCAGGTCGGCGCCGAAGGCGTAGTCGCGGCCGAAGTCGGCAAAGGCCAGGTTGTGGGTGTGGACGTGGTCGCCGGTCTGGATGGGGCGTGTCGCCACGCCGATGACCTGGCCGTACTTGCGCACCTGGCCACCGGTGGGAACGTCGGCCAACGCCACCTTGTGGCCCACCGGCACGTCGTCGCGCAACCTGACCACCCGGTCACCGACGACGAGCTCGGTCCCGGCGGCCAGGCTCCCTGTCACCACGCCTACCGTGTCTTCGGACTGGAGGCGGAGGTATGGCAATGCGGTCGTGATGCCCATGGCGTCACATTCTACGAGCCGGCCCGGTCCGTCCCGGGGGGGAACTGGGGCCGTGGCGACCCTCTCGCTGAGCGTTCGAAGTACTTCCGCTCGTGCCGGGAGCCGTCGTAGGCCACGTTGAGTGAGGGAGCTGGCGCTGGAGGGGCCGGTGGCGTTCTGGTCTCAGCAGGCCCCGCTACGTCGCCGTCACTGCTGTGATTAGGTGGGGCTAAGCATTATTTGCATACCGCGTTCCGAGGCGCCGGCAAGGGTGGGGAGAAGAAAAGTGCTTGATAAGGCTCAACTTTCCGGGAGGTCGGTCCTGGCCGCGGCCAGCGCCTTCCTAGCTAAGCGCTACCCCGAGCTGGCGGGCAAGGAACTGACCGGCCTGCAGCTGGGATCGAGTTGGCTCGTCGAAACGGAGCCCACCACGGGTGGCGACGAGCAACCGTACAGAGTCGTGCTGATGGTCAACCGCTACGGCTGGGTGGAGGAAGTGGGGCCCGTGACTTCGCGCCAGACCGTGCAGCGGTGCTTGGTCGGCCTGCAGGCGCCGCCCGTCCGCTAGGCCTGCGCCCGGCGTTGACCACCTGCTCGACGTACGAGCACAGGGCGGTACCTTCCGGGCCGGCGAACCAGTCCAGGTGGCCGAGAAGGTAGTCACGGTAGGCGAGCATGGCATTGGCGGGCGAGCGGGCGATGGCGTGGAAGTACTCGACCTCGGAAAGGGCGTAGTCCACGTGGACGACGGGCAGCAGATCGGGCAGAGCAGCTCGCTCTTCGGGCTCGAGGCGGCGTAAAGAAGAATAACCGCCTAACAGGGCCTTCACTAGGTCCGGGCGCACGGTCCGGCGGTCCGCCGGTCCCAGCCAACCAATGGCTGAGCGCTCGATCGCCGTGGCCAGGTCGTAACAGGCCGTGGTGAGGTTGCTGAGGCCGAAGTCGATGACCCCCGTCACTTGGGCGTCGGCCCGTGGCCCCGACCACAGCAGGTTCGACGGGTGCCAGTCGTTGTGCGCCCATAGAGGCGCCAGCGCGTCAGCATGGGGCGCGAAGCGGGCGTGGAGGGGGCCCAGGCTGGTGGCTAGCTCGCGGCGCCAGGGCCGGTGGCGCAAGAAGCCGGCCAGGCCCGGCCGTTCCTCAGCCAGGGCAGCGACGGCGGCGACGGGCCTGGCGCAGCTGATGATCTCGGCCGAGGCGCGCAGCGGCTCGTGCGGTCGGGCCGGGGCGGCGTACGTCTCGCTGGCCAGATGGAGGCGGGCCAGCGCCCGCCCGGCGGCTTGCGCGTGGCCCACCGAGGTGAAGGGCGTCCACGACCGCGCCTCGCGGTACGGGTCGTGCCCGTCGAGCAGCTCCAGTACCTCGTAGACGAAGTCGTCCTCCGCCCACGCCGAACGGGCACCGTCGTCGAGGGCCCTCGGCACGGCCACCCCCTGGGCCGCCAGGTGCTGCATGAAAGCGTGCTCGGCCTGCAGGCTGGTCCTCGTCCTCACCGCCCGGTGGTGACGCTTGACCACGAGCCGGAGCGGCTCGCCGCCACCGGTGCCGGGCACCGAAATGACAGCCGTGGCGGCGAACGGGCGTGGGCTGTGCCAGGTGATACGAGCGGCGGAGGCGTCCTCCAGGCCGACCAGGCGCGCCAGTAGCCGGCACACTTCTTCGGTCCGCAGTGGCGGCCAGTCGGGAGGGACGGGGACCAAGCCCATCCCGTGGCCGAGGAACGGCTCAGGGCCCGGCTCAGGCCCCGGCGCGGTTGAACGGGCCACGGACGAGCCGGTGCCTACCAGCCGGCGCCGGCGACAAGCGGTCCAGAAAGCTTCGTGGCCGCCAGGTCGCCCAGGGCCGGAGCGTCACCATAGGCCTTGACGGTGCCTTGTTGCAGCACCACCCAGGCGCCCCGGCCGTCGCGGGTGGGCACGATCGCCACCGCCGGGTCTTTCTTGTCCGTGATGGCCGGCGCCTTCCACGAGCCAAGCTCGACGGCATCGCCTTCGGGGTACACCGCGCCATTGGCCAGCAGGGCCCAGTAACCCCGGCCATCAGGGGTGGCGACGGCCGTGCGGACCTGGACCTTGTTGGCCGCGGCGTAGCTCTGGCAATCGGGGGCGGGAATGGCGGGGGCATCGCCGTAAGCCAGCACTTTGCAGTTGGACAGGACCAGCCAGTACCCCTTACCGCTGTCATCGGGCACCAGCGCGGTCACGCCTTCTCCGCAGCGGGCGAGGGTGCCGCAAGTGCCCTCGAAGCGGGCGTCCCCGAAGGCGTAGACACCTCCTTGCCACGACGCCATGAAATAGCCCTGGCCGTCCGGGCTGGGCACTATGGACGTGACCTGGGCGTCCAGCACCCCGATGTCCTGCAGCGACCCGAAGTACTTGGCGTCCCCGAAGGGGAAAATCCCGCCGTTGCCCGTAACCAGCCAGTAGCCGCCATCGTCCGCCGTCGGGGCTATTCCCGACACCATCACCAGGCTTACGACAAGATCCCGGGCCCTGGTGACCATGCTGCCGGTAGAACCACGGTACGGGGCATCCCCGAAGGCGAAAACCCCTCCGTCGTCACCCACGAGCCAATACCCGTGGCCGCCTGGTGGAGATGGCGGCGGCGTAGCCGGGGCCGGTGTGGCGGAGCCGGCAGGTGGCCCGGTAGTGGTACTGGTAGTGGTCGTCGTAGGGGCTGTTGTCGTGGTCGTTGTAGTGGTCGTGGGGGCAGTGCCGGTGACGATGGGGACGGCCGGGAAACTGTCAGGCAACGTGGCCGGGGTGCCATAGGTCAGGTTGAACGAGTCCGTGGACCGGTCATAGAGAGCCGGGTACGACTGGACGACGTTGCTGGAGCCCTGTTTGACCATGTAGACGGGCGAAGCCACGGCCGTCCCGGCGCCCGTGCCCTGGACGCCCATGTCCGAAAACTGCACGCTGCCGTAATCGGCCAGGAGCTCCACATTGCCTGTGCCAGCGTCGGTGGGCGCCTCTTCGATCCATTCGGCGCTCGCCTGCGGGGCGCTGTAGGCGACCGAGCCCGTCCACAGCGAAGCCTCCGTCGAGTCGTCGACGGCAATGGACCACGTGCCCGGCCCGTCCTTCACGATGTCGACCGTGACCCGGTCGCCCGGCTGGACCGCGCCCAGTTCTATCGACACCGCCGGGAGCATTTCGTACCAGGCGTAGTACAGCACGCCCTGGGGGCCCCAGTCCTGTTCGGTGCCGGCCTGGATCAGGCTGGAATCGGTGTCGCCGTCTATCCCCACCCACGTGCTCGAAGCGCTAGAGGGGCTGGGCCCGACCGTGGGCACGGTCCAGCTGCCGCTGATCCCGCTGAACCGGGCCCCCGTGCCGACGTCGACGTAGCCGGACCAGTTGGTGGACTCATTGTTGATCGGGACGGTTGGGCCATGACCCGTCGCCGGGACGTCGCCCGGGGCTGGGACCAGCGAGTGAGGCCGCGGCCAAGACGATGGGACGGGCCTGCCCGAGGAGAGGGGCAGTACGTGGCCGAAGCCGGCCAGCCCTGCTGCGGGCAAGGCTTTGAGGGCGGCCACGTGGTCGCCGAGAAGCGCCGGCGCGCGGTCGGCGCCGACCGGCGTCCCGGCCCCGGCGAGGCCGGGCAGGGCCGCCACCGCCGTGGCCGACGCCGCGGCAATGAGGGCAAATGCACTGACCGTTTGTTGCCAACGCGCAGCCGCCAATCGACGCATTTTGAGAGGCACCTTTCAGAGATTAGGGCGCTCGGGCGCCCAGGGAGCGCCAAGAGGGCGCTATCGCCTATAATCAACTTACCGATCGCGTTTTGTCACGTTGGCACGACGCGAGCCACTGGTGGTCCCGGGCTCGTCTGCTCAGGTTTGCGAGTGTGCGACTGACAGAACGGAGCTGTTTTGACTTCTTTAGCTCTGGGCGAAGTTACGCCCGTAGCCTCTTTTAGCGACCTCGGGGTGCCCCAGGCCTTGGTGCAGGTGCTGCACCGCCGGGGCATCACCGAGCCCTTACCCGTCCAAGCCGCCATCATCCCCGATGCCCTCGAGGGCAGGGACGTGTCCGGCATGGCACCTACGGGATCAGGCAAGACGCTTGCATTTGCGCTGCCGATGGCCGCCATGGTCTCCCGTGGTACGCCCAAGCGCCCGCGGGGGCTGGTACTGGCGCCGACCCGGGAGCTCGCCTCCCAGATCGCCGGCGAGCTGGTGCCTTTCCTCGCCACCCGCAACCTGAGGGCCCACGCCATCTTCGGAGGCGTCGCCTTTACTCCCCAGCGCCGCGCCCTTCAGCGCGGCGTCGATGTCATCGTCGCTTGTCCCGGGCGGCTGGAGGACCTCATGAGGATGGGCGAGGTCGTCCTTTCCGATGTGGACATCGTCGTCGTCGACGAGGCTGACCGGATGGCTGACATGGGCTTCTTGCCGGCCGTGCGCCGCATACTCGACGCCACTAGCGCCCGGCGCCAGACGATGCTGTTCTCCGCCACTCTCGACGACGCGTCCGTGCGTCCCCTGGTGCGCAATTACCAGCGCCAGCCCGTCCGCCACGAAGTGGTCTCGACGGTCGAAGAGGTGAGCCGGGCCACGCACAGGTTCCACAACATTGCCGCCGCCGAGCGGGCCGCCGCCTGCGCCGAAGTGGTGAAGGGCGAGACTTCGACGATCGTCTTCGTCCGTACCAAGCATGGCGCCGACCGCCTCGCCCGCCAGCTCGGCAACAGCGGCTTGGCCGTCGCCGCCATCCATGGTGGGCACAGCCAGCCTCAAAGGGACCGCACACTGGCGGCGTTCCGGGCCGGCAAGGTCCGGGCCCTGGTCGCCACGGATGTGGCCGCCCGGGGAGTGCACGTCGACGATGTCTCCTGCGTCGTCCACTACGACCTCCCACCCGACCCCAAGGACTACCTGCACCGCTCGGGCCGTACCGCCCGGGCCGGGGCCGCCGGCTCGGTCGTGTCCTTCGTGTCCCCCGACCAGACCAAGGCGGCGGCGGCGCTCGCCCGGGCGCTCGACCTCGACATCGACGTGCCCCGGGGCAGCTCACCGGTCTCTTCGCCCGTCCCGCTGCGCCGTGACAGGCCCAAGCGTCGTCGGGCCCCGTATACTTCGTAGAGCACCCTCTCGGACCCGTCCATGCAGGCCGAGCACAATTAGCGGCTACAGCCGTCGGGTTATCGCATGGATGGAAGGAAATTGCCATGCCTACGGGCACAGTCAAATGGTTTAACGCCGACAAGGGTTACGGCTTTATCACCCCTGATGTCGCCGGTCCTGACCTGTTCGTGCACCATTCGGCCATCGAGGCTTCCGGTTTTCGGCAGCTGACCGAGGGCCAAAAGGTCGAGTACACGGCCGAACAAGGCCCGAAGGGGCCTCAGGCGGCCGGGGTCCGTCCTGCCTAGAACGGCCGGTACTGCTCGGGACGGTCGGGACGGCCAGGAGGACGACCCTGAAGGGCGTCCCGAGGCCTCTGGACAAACCGAGGCACCGCGTCCCGCCAACCGCAAGGACGTCGACGACGAGGTCCTCAAGCTGAGGGACACCGGGATTTCTTACCTGGCCGTCGCCGGCCGTCTCGGCCTTAACCGGGCTGTCGACGCTCAGGCCGGGTTTGTCCGCGCCCTGCGCCGCCAGCCCGACGAGGAAAGGGCCCAGCTGGCCCAGCGCGAGTCAGCCCGGCTTGATGCCCTCGAGGTGAGGGTGCGTAGCCGCGACGCCGAAGAGCCAGAGAAGATGAACCGGCGCCTGGTCGCTCTTGAGAAGTTGCGCGAAGCGATCAGGTAGGGCCGTCAGTTATCCGAGGTCGCGGTCATTTCACTGCGACGCCTATCTCCGAAAGGGCTTTCAGCTCCCTTTTAAGGTCCGCCATCTCGTCTCGCAAGCGGGCCGCGTACTCGAAACGTAGGTCGGCGGCCGCATCGCGCATCTCCTCCTCCAGGGCGGAAATGAGCCTGGTGAGGTCGGCTACGGGCATGCCAGCCAGGTCGGAACGCGCCCGGTCGTGGCGGCGGCTGCGTCGGTCGGCGCCCGGCACCGGCGCCGTGCCCGTGGCGTCCCGGCGGCCCAACATGACCAGGATGTCGCTCACCGCCCGGCGGATGGTCTGAGGGTTGATACCGTGCTCGACGTTGTACTCCTGTTGGAGCTTGCGCCTACGGTGAGTCTCGGAAATGGCGTGGCGCATCGAGTCGGTCATCTCGTCGGCGTACATGATCACCGAACCGTCCACGTTGCGGGCGGCGCGCCCGATGGTCTGGATGAGCGACGTCTCCGAGCGCAGGAAGCCTTCTTTGTCGGCGTCCAGGATGGCTACCAGGGAGACCTCGGGCAGGTCGAGGCCTTCCCGCAGCAGGTTGATGCCGACCAGCACGTCGAACTCCCCCAGGCGCAGGTCACGGAGGATCTCTATGCGCTCCAGGGTGTCGATGTTGGAGTGCAGGTACCGTACCTTCAGCCCCTGTTCGAGCAGGTAGTCGGTCAGGTCCTCGGCCATCTTCTTGGTAAGGGTGGTGACGAGCACGCGCCCGCCCTCGGCCGTCCGCTTGGCCACTTCGGTCATGAGGTCGTCGATCTGGCCCTTGGTCGGCCGGACGACGACTTCGGGGTCGATCAGGCCGGTGGGGCGGACGATCTGCTCGACCACCTGGTCGGAGACCGATATCTCGTACGCCGAAGGTGTCGCCGACATGAAAACGCACTGGTTGACGCGTTCCAGCAGTTCCTCATAGCGCAGGGGCCGGTTGTCGGCGGCTGAGGGCAGTCGGAACCCGTGCTCGATGAGGGTCTCCTTGCGGGACCGGTCGCCGTGGTACTGGCCGTGCAGCTGCGGTACGGCCACGTGTGACTCGTCAATGACCAGCAGGTAGTCCTTGGGGAAGAAGTCGAGCAGCGTGTTGGGCGCCTGCCCGGCCGAGCGCCCGTCGATGTGACGGCTGTAATTTTCGATGCCGGCACAGCTTCCCACCTCCGCCATCATCTCCAGGTCGTAGCTGGTACGCATGCGCAGGCGCTGAGCTTCGAGGTGCTTGCCCTCTTTTTCGAAATAGGCGAGGCGCTCTTGCAGCTCGACCTCTATGTCGGCGATGGCACGGCGCATCCGCTCGTCGCCGGCGACATAATGCGTGGCCGGGAAGATTACGACCTCGTCAATGTCCCCCAGGACTTCGCCCGTTAGCGGGTCGATCTGGGTCATGCGCTCGACTTCGTCGCCGAAGAGCTCTATGCGCAGGGTGTGCTCCTCGTAGGCGGGGTGGACCTCGACGGTGTCGCCCCGGACACGGAACTTGCCGCGCACGAGGTTGGCATCGTTGCGCTCGTACTGCATGTCGACGAGCCGGCCCAGGATGGCGCGCTGGTCGTAATTGTGCCCCACGGACAGGGCCAATATGTGCTGGCCGTATTCCTCGGGCGACCCCAGGCCGTAAATGCAGGACACCGAGGCCACCACTATGACGTCTCGGCGGGTCAAAAGCGCAGACGTGGCCGAATGGCGGAGCCGGTCGATCTCGTCGTTTATCGAGCTGTCCTTTTCGATGTAGGTGTCGCTCGTGGGGATGTAAGCCTCGGGCTGGTAATAGTCGTAGTAACTGACGAAGTACTCGACCCGGTTGTCGGGGAATATCTCCCTCATCTCGTTGGCGAACTGAGCGGCCAGGGACTTGTTGGGCTCGATCACCAAGGTCGGCCGCTGGGCCTGCTCGATGGTCCAGGCGATGGTGGCGCTCTTGCCGCTGCCGGTGATGCCGAGGAGGGTTTGGAAGCGGTCACCGCGCTGGACGCCTTCGGCCAGGCGCTGTATGGCCTGGGGTTGGTCGCCGGCCGGCGACCACTCCGAAACGACTTTGAAAGGGGGCACGGGGCCATCGTACCGGGGGCCTGTGACCGTAACCGAGGCCCGGTCGGGCCGGGGTGACAGAGGCGCCACTTTCTCGTGGCACGAGCTAAGACTGGTGGCACAGACCACGGCGAAAGACCACCTGAAGGAGGCCTAGGCATGAGCGGGACCACATCCGGTCGTCCCTATACGACCACCGACGCCGGTGTCCCGGCGACCAGCGACGAGCACTCCCTGACCGTCGGTCCCGACGGTCCCATACTGCTCCAGGACACCTACCTGGTCCAAAAGATGCAGGCCTTCAACCGCGAGCGCGTGCCTGAGAGGGTGGTCCACGCCAAAGGCGGGGGCGCCCACGGCTTTTTCGAGACTACTGAAGACGTCTCCGAGCTGACCAAGGCATCCCTGTTCCAGAAGGCAAAGCGCACAGAGCTGTTCGTGCGCTTCTCGACCGTGGCGGGGGAGAGGGGTTACGCCGACACCACCCGCGACCCTCGAGGCTTCGCCATCAAGTTCTACACCGAGCAGGGTAACTACGACATGGTCGGCAACA
>CAYZVQ010000028.1:0-27655 GCA_964481925.1 uncultured Acidimicrobiaceae bacterium | reverse complement strand
AGCGCGAACAGACGCTCAACCAGTTGCTCTCGGACATGGACGGCTTCGAGCCCGGGGCCAGCGTGGTCGTCATCGCCGCCACCAACCGGGCTGAGATCCTCGACACCGCCCTGTTGCGGCCCGGGCGTTTCGACCGGACCGTAGAGATCCCGCTCCCCAACCAGGTCGAGCGCACGGCCATCCTCGGCATACACGGCCGGGGCAAGAAGCTCGCGGGCGACGTCGACCTTGACGCCGTGTCCCGTAGCACACCCGGGTTTTCGGGGGCGGATCTCGCCAACCTCGTCAATGAGGCGGCCATCAATGCCGTCCGGGCCAGGCGGGACATCCTCACGGCGGCAGATTTCGACGCGGCTCGAGACCGCCTCCTGATCGGCCGCCGTGATGCCTCGAACGCGCTCTTGCCGGAGGAAAAGCACTCCGTCGCCGTGCACGAAGCCGGGCACGCAGTTGTGGCCGCGCTGTCCGTGAACGCCGACCCGGTGGCCAAAGTCACCATCCTCCCGAGGGGGGCCTCTCTTGGGGTTACCGAGCAGCTGCCCATCTCCGAGCGCCACCTTTACCGCCAGAGCTACTTGACCGACTCGCTCACCGTCCGCCTCGGCGGCCGGGCAGCCGAGATCCTCGTGCTCGGGGAGCCCTCCACGGGAGCGTCCAACGACCTCGCCGGCGCCACCGACCTGGCCACGCGTATGGTCCGGGAATGGGGGTTCTCCAGTGAGATCGGCCCCATTGGTTACGGGCCCGAGGGACCGAGCCGAGATAACCCCTTCGCCGGCCGCCCCTATGCCGAGGAGACCCAACGCGCCATAGACCGAGAGGTGGCGACGCTGCTGCGCGACGCCGAGAACAGGGCGACCAAATTGCTCAATGACAATCGAGCCACTCTTGACCGGGTCATAGAGCTGCTCCTCGACCGGGAGACCATCGATGGTGCCGAGCTCGCCACCATCACGGGGGACGCTCAGGCCGTCGAGCGAGAGTTGGTCCTGTTGCACCGGGCTGCCAGACGAAACCCGTCGCCACTGGCGGAGTGGGGCGCAGCCGGCCCCATCTGAACGGGCCGGGCCGAACGGGCCGGGCCGAACGGGCCGGGCCGAGCAGGTCGTCCGGGCCGGGCCGAGCTGGTCCGGACCGAGCAGGTCCGGACCGGTCCAGACATTCAATCCCGCGCGTCGACCTCTACCGCAGGCAGGTCGCGCACCTCGTCCTTGGTCAAGTTGAGCCGTACGCCGTCTTCGACGTCCTTGACGGCACCTATGGGGATGGCCACCCGTTTTTGGCCCCAGAGATGACCCTCGTCAAGTAGGACGTGGGTGACGCAGTGGTCGCCGGGATGGACGACCAGTCCCCGCACTTGCCCGATGGCGCCGTCGGTGGCGAACACGTGCTCGCCTCGGCGCACCTCGACCTCTCCCACGGGTACGCGGTCATTGGTGATCACTTGGCCACTGGGTACGCCCGTGTTCCCCCCCATGCCCATGCCCATGCCCCGGCTCAGGCTGCCGAGGCCGTACGACCCCATTCCCGCGCCGTAGTAGGGCCACGAGACCATATGTTCTTGGTCGTAGCCGAACTGCGCGTCCCCGCCCGGGATGAACTGCGTCTCTTCTGCTTCATCGAACTTTTCGAACTCAGCCGTGGTGCAGGCCAGCCTGATGCCGCCGGTCGTCGAGGCGGCGATGTTGATCGGTACCAGGTGGCCTTTTTGCCGGCCGTGCTTCGGTTCGATCACGAGGTGGGTCAGGGCACGAGCCACGGGGTCGATGACCACGCGTCTCAGCTCGCCACAGGCACCGTCGATGCAGGAAACCTCGCTCCCGATCGTAAAGTCTGTCGGTCCGCTCATAATTGACTTCCTTTCACCGGCTCAGACAGAGCCGAGTTTGAATGGCACTTCATGCCGCTCGGGCGTAGGACAGCTGCTCCAGGGCCGCTATGCGCTCGGCGATCGGGGGGTGGGTATCGAAAAGGTGGTGGAACCGGCCTTTGTGGTGCTGGAGCGGGTCATCGATGCACATCGCCGCCGTGGCGTGGTTGAACTTGACGAACGGCTTGTCATTGGCTTGGAGCTTCTTCAGGGCACTGACCAGCCCAACTGGGTTGCGGGTCAGCTCGACGCCGCTCACGTCGGCCAGCGACTCCCGTCCCCGGGACAGGGCCAAACGGACCAGCGGACCGAAGATGAAAGCGACGACGGCTAAGAGAGCTCCGGCGCCGAACACGATCACCATGAACTGGCCGGCCTGGCGTCCCCGACTACGCATGAAGAACACCGAACGCCACACCAGGCTGGCCAACAGGCTGGCCAGGCCGATAAGGGTACTGACGATAAGCAGGAGGCGCACGTCGTAGTTCTTTATGTGGCTCATTTCGTGAGACAAGACGCCCTCGAGCTCTTCGCGGTCCATTATCGACAGTAGGCCTGTCGTTACCGTGATGGCGGCGTGCCGGGGGCTCATGCCGGTGGCGAAGGCGTTGGGCGAGGGGTCGTCGATGACGTAGACATCGGGCTTGGCAAAGCCCTCTCCCAGGGCCAGGGCTTCGACCAGGTCGTGGAGTTGGCGATATTGCTCGGGGTCGGCGGGGCGGGCCCCCGATACCGCCAGGACCAGACGTTTGCCCGAGGTGAAAGAGAAGGCGATGCCGAGCAGGGCGAGGGCGCCGGCCACGGCCAGGCCCACCGTCATGTCGCCGCCGACGCCCGGGCTCGGCCCTGAAGGTGCCCGGGACACCTCGGCCCATAGGAACCCGACCAGCGCCCCGATCCCCACCCACACCACAAAGAACAACAGGACGCAGGCCGCAGTTCGCCGTTTATTGCGCGCTATCTGCTCGTACACCGGCGCTCAGCTCAAGCCGTCGGAGGGCCCGACCCGGTCGAGACCGGAGGGGCGGAAGGAGCCGCTGAACCATTGGACGTGGTCGCGCTGGGCGGGCCCGTGAAGTTGACTTCGGGGACTTGGCGCTCGGCCTCGTCGGTCTGAAAGAAAGCGACGGCATGGAACCCGAACGGCCCCGCCAATAGGTTCCGCGGGAAGCTCTGGAGCGCGATGTTGTAGTCCCGTCCGCTGGTGTTATAGAAGCGGCGGGCGTACTCGAGCTTGTCCTCGGTGGCAGTGAGCTGTTCCTGGAGCTGCAGGAAAGTCTCAACGGCGCGCAGTTGCGGATAGTTTTCCGACACGGCGAAAAGCGAGCGCAGCGTCTGGGAGAGCACGTTTTCCGCCGCCCCCACCTTGGCGGGGTCGCCCGTGGCCCCGGCGCTCACCGCACCGGCGCGCGCTGCTGTTACAGCTTCGAAAGTCTTGCTTTCGTGGGAGGCGTAACCCTTTACGGTTTCGACCAGGTTGGGGATGAGGTCATGTCGGCGCTTCAGCTCGACGTCTATCTCCGACCAGGCTTCCTGGACGCGGTTGCGCCGCCGGACCAGGCCGTTGAAAGCAAGGCCGCCGAGACAGAGCAAGGCGACAAGAACTATGGCAACAATAAGCAAACTTGGCATTGCACCAACACCACCCTTGGTAGGCACGTTCGGGTCGCATGCGCTACCGGGGTCCGGAGCAACGCCTAAGGACTACTCAGCTTACCAGCTAGCTGCCCGGTGGGGGAGGCAGTCGGCCCTCGCCGGGCTCCTCCGGGCCACTATCAGGAGAAGGCGTCACGCCGGGTGAAGCACCGACCGGAAGACCGGGGTGGCGCACTAATGGGCCCAATGACTTGGCGACCGCCACGGCCCCTCTGAGATCCTCTCTTCGGCTGGCTGCCTTGCGGTCGCCAGTTACTCGCAACGACAGGTAGGAACCCGCGCCCACGGGGATCGGTAGCCAGAAGTTGACCAAGCGGTAGCCGATCACGGCGACGATGGCGGCGCCGCGCGTCGCGCCGAAGCCGACCAAGCTCGGCACGAGCACTCCCTCGACGACCCCCAAGCCTCCCGGAGTGATAGGGATGGCAGCCAGCACGTAGGCGAGGCCGTAAGCTACGAGCAGGCCGTCGGGATTTTCGACATGGCCGAAGGCGAGCAGGAAGACAAACAGCGACCCCGCGTCGAGCAGCCAGTTAGCGGCCGCCCAAAGAATGGCGCGGCGCAACAGGGGGCGATCGGCGAGCATAATCTTGGCCCGGTTGGCAATCTCGTGAACGACGCGGTCGGCGCTCTCGGCGGTGCCCGGCTTCAGGAACGGCAGTCGCGCCACCAGGCTCCTGATAATGACCGCAGCTTTTTCCTCGCCTCGGGTCAAGAGCAGCACCAGCCCTGCGAAGGCGGCCAGTAGTAAAGCGCCCACTATGGCAGCCGTGGCGTAAATCGGGTTGAACCCGCTCACCGGGACCGAAACGATCAAAGCCAGCCACAAGATGGCGTTCAGGACCAGAGCCGAGCCGATCCCCTGGATGGCCAGGGCCAGGCCGGCATCGCTGCCACTGGTGCCCTCATTGGTCAGCAGGCGGTACCCGAGGCCGTCCCCGCCTGCCGTCCCGCCCGGGAGCACATGGCTTACAGCTAGCGTCGATAGGTCGATCCTCCAGATCCGCGAGAAGCTACTGGCCCCCGGCGGTAGCACCGCTTTGGTCAACTGGGCGTAGCTCGCCAGGCTGGCCACCTCGAGCAGGGCCCCTAGTGCGACGTAACCGATATTGACCCGTCCGAGCAGGTACAAAGAGCGGCGCACGCCGGCGATCTGAGGCAGCACCAAGTACTCGAGGACCAGCGCCAGTAGGACGAGAAGGCCTCCGCGCCGGACGGGGTGCTTGCTGATCAGACGGCGCCACAGTGGGGGCGGCCCCGGTGCAGGTTTGGAGGTCGGCTGACCAGTCACTTGGGAGCCAATCGCTTGGGAGTACTCGGCGCCTTCGGGGGGCCCGCGTGGTGCGCCACTACAGGTCTTACCCTAATGGGCAGCTAACCGGTCCCGCAGCAACGCTTTCTCAGCTCTCGGTAACACTCAAGCAGGTGGGCGCTGGAGAGCCTCGACGGCGGCTTCGACGGAAGTGAAGAGGTGGCCGGGACCGAGCTGTTGGAGGAGAGCGCCGTGCTTGAGGTCGTGGTGTACGAGGTGCGACGAGCGGGCGATCGCCAGGGTCACGCCTTGCCGGCGGAGCTCGGCCACGAGGTTGCCCAATGCCCGCAACCCGGTGTAGTCGATGTCGGAGATGGCAACGGCATCGAGGACCATTGCGTGCACGGGGGAGGGCGCAGCACTGACGAGCTGGCGGGCCCGGTTACAGAAGTAGTCGGCGTTGCCGTACCACAGCGGCGCGTACATGAGGTAGACGAGGATCCCGGGTACCTCCTCGGTCGTGTGGCCGATGTCGACCGGGATCCAATGGTCGGTGCCGGGCTCGCGCCCGAGGACCGTGTCCTGGGGCCGGGCAGTCCGCCTCGTCCGGTCGGCCAGCGACAGGACCATAGCCAAGGCCACGCCCGGCTCGATACCGACAAAGGCCACGACGACGAGGGTGGAAACAGCCAAGGCGAACTCGAGGCGGTCGAAGCGCAGAACGGTCCGCAGCTGCCTTGCCCGGAACAACTTGGTGGCGATGAAAACCAGGGTGGCCCCTAGCGTCGCCTCCGGCAGCTGACGGATGGGCCCGGTGGCCACCAGCACCACCAACAGGACAACCAGGGCGGCGATGACGTTGGTGAGCTGCGAGCGGGAGCCCGACGCGGACACAATGGCGGTGTTCGGGGGGCTGGCGTCCACCGCGAAAGCGCCCATGAGACCCGCGGCGAGACTCCCGGCTCCCACTGCGATTAGGTCCCGGTTGAATTCGTCCGGCGCCGCGACATCGGCACCGGACTCCCGGACGGTGGCCGCGGTCTGCGCGATGCACACGAAGGCCACAGTCAGCACCGGGGCCACGAGAAGCCGGAAGTGCGACCAGGGAGCCGATGGCAGGCCGATGTGCGGCAGGCCCCCGTGGACGGCACCTATGACCGCGACCCCGTGATGGGAAGCAAGTCCCAGGGCGTCAACGGCGACGATGGACAGGACGAGGCCCACGAGTGCCCCGGGCAGGCGGTGGTCGACCCGTTGAGCAACGATGACCAGGGCCAGGACGCCGAGCGCGACGCCAACGCACCAGCCGTTGGTGCGGCCGATCTGACCGGAGAGCACGCCCAGCCGCCCGAGCGTGGTCGTTCCTCCGCCCTTCACCCCCAAGATGACCGGTAGCTGGCGGACCACGATCTCGACGGCGATCCCGGCCAAGACCCCGGTGACCACGGGCGTGGAAAGGAAATCGGAGATCCATCCCAGCCGCAAGAGACCGACAACGATGAGCAGGGCGCCTACCACCAACGCCATAAAAGCCAGGGTGGCGGCGTAGCCGGCCGAGCCCGCTGCCGCTACTGCGGTCGCCGCCGTGGCCAGTACCGGGGCAATGGTGGAATCGGCCCCGACGGACAGGTGAGGCTTTGTGCCCAGCGCGGCATAGAGCAGTGAGCCGGAGAGGAAGGCGTACAGGCCGACAACGGGCGGTAGGCCGGCGAGCCGGGCGGTAGCCATCTGCGACGGCAGGGCAACGGCCACCAGGGTTAAGGCCGCCAACGCATCTGCGCCCAGCCAGGCCCGGCGGTAACCCCGCAACGTCGGCGGTACCCAAAAGGCGCTCACGTCCCTAATCCTGGCCGCTCGCAGACCGGGTGGACGGACAAGCGCTAGCCCAAACGGGTCACCTGAAAAGGTGTACGGTCAGGGGGACACGATAAAAGCCCCGACGTGTCGGGCTGGCATAAGCTGGCCGGGGGCGGTACTCCAGACCCTGGTAACGCGATCTTTCGCACAGCCTGAGGCAGGAGAGCCATGGCCCTTCTCGGATCTTCTTTCTTCACCGTCTCCGACCGACGTATCTCGAGCCGGAACGAAACTGAGGCGAGCCCGATCATCGTTTGGCTGGTGGGTGAGCACGACCTCTCCACCGACGATGCCCTATGCCTGACCTTGGCCCGTGCCATTGCCCTGGACAGCGCCGGGCTGGTCCTCGATATGAGCCAGGTCACGTTCATGGCCGCCTCGACGCTCGGGGTCATAGTCCGGGCCCGGGACTTCCTGCGGCAGCGGTCCCGGTCGTTGACAGTGCGGTCGCCGTCGGCTCCTGTCGGGCGGGTGGCGCAAGCCTGCGGCTTGAGCGGCCTCCTCGGGCCCAGCCTCGGGACGGCGGTTGAGAGCACCGAACTGGCGGGCGATGAGAGAGCGGAGGCGCTGGCCACCTGGGTGGCGGTGCCACCCGCCGGCAGGAGCGGCGGACCGACCGCCCCGTCCCCTCGGGAACCTGAGCACATCCCTGCCCGGGTCGGCGGGGCGGCCATCGACCTGGGAGGAGGGGCGGTGAGCGTCGAAGGGCTGGCTGAGATCGGATGACGGACCTACCCAGGGGCGGGGGGCGGTGAGCAGCCAGTGCGCGGCGAACGGCGGGAACGGATCCTCGGCCTACTCGTGGGCGGCGGCGACGGCGCTTTCGGCACCAAGCGGCTGTGCGAGGTGTGCGCCGAGGTCACCGGCACGAGCGGTGCCGGCATCATGCTGATGGCCGCCGAAGTCGCTCAAGGTTCGCTGTGCACTACTAACGAGATGAGCGACCTCATCGAGCAACTTCAGTACGCCCTGGGCGAAGGCCCGTGCGTGGACGCCTACCGCCAGGACTGGCCGGTGCTCGAGCCCGATCTGGCCCGTCCCGAGACACCCCGGTGGTTGGCGTTCTCTCCTCCCGCCATCGCCGGGGGTGTGCGGGCCGTGTTCGGCTTCCCGCTCCAGGTGGGATCGGTCCGTCTGGGGGCTCTCAACCTGTGCTGCGACCGGGTGGGGCCCCTCAGCGACGACCAGCACGCTGATGCCCTGGTCATGGCGGACATCGCCGCCCAGGCCGTACTCGTCTTGCAGGCCAACGCGCCGCCGGGGAAGCTAGCCGCCGCTTTGGGAGCGGGCGCTGACTTCCACTACGTGGTGCACCAGGCCGCCGGCATGGTCGCCGCTCAGCTCGGGGTGAGCGTGCGCGAGGCGTTGGTCCGCCTGCGGGCGTACGCCTTCGGCAACGACCGTTCCCTCACCCAGGTGGGCAAAGAGGTGGTGGACCGGCAGCTTCGTTTCGACGCCGCCAGTGGTGGAACCAACCGCGGATCGTGAGATCGGAGAAATCGTGGACGGGCCAACCCCCGGGAGACGAACGACGGGTCGTACGATATGGAATTGACCGCCCTTCGCGGTCCAGTCAGGATGACGAGGTGATCAGAGGTCCGATGGCCAAACAGACGCTTTTCGCCCGGACGCTGGTCGAGTTGGCCGACACGCTGGTGGCCGACTTCGACGTAGTCGAACTGCTGACCAGGTTGGCGGACCGCTGTGTCGACGTGCTCGACATCGGTGCGGCGGGCCTCATGTTGGCGGGCCCGGACGGCGAGCTGCGCGTGATGGCGTCGTCCAGCGAGGCCATGCGGGTCCTCGAACTTTTCGAGCTGCAGTCCGAGGAAGGTCCATGCCTGGACTGCTACCGCAGCGGCAAGCCCGTCGAAAACAAGGACCTCGCCGGCACGAACACCTTATGGCCGCGGTTCGCCTCCGAGGCCCTGGCCGCCGGGTTCCACTCCGTGCAGGCCTTGCCGATGCGCCTGCGGGGCACTGTCATCGGTGCTCTAAACCTTTTCCACGTCGAGACGGGCGAGATGCAAGCGGCCGATGTCGAGGCCGCCCAGGCCCTCGCTGATGTCGCCACCATCGCCATCCTCCAGCACCGGGCCACGCTCGAAGCCAAGGTGGTCAACCAGCAGCTCCAGAGCGCCCTTAACAGCCGGATCGTCATCGAACAGGCCAAAGGAATGGTGGCCGAAAGGGAAAACCTCAACATGCAGCAGGCGTTCTCGGCGCTGCGCAACCATGCCCGCAACCACAACCTGCGCCTCGTCGACGTGGCGCAGGCGGTCATCGGCGGCTCCCTGGCCGCTTCCGCCCTGGACCGGGAACCTCGGGCCATGCCCGCCTGAGGCTCACCCTGACGGGCCCCATGGTTTGTGGGGGCCGACTTTGGACCGACAACCCGGTCGAGTACTCTTGGCCAGCCGCAGATCGAAAGAGCCAAGAAGATGCCCAAGTACCTGAACGGCTCGACCGTCAGGGCTTGAGGTGACAGATCGGGATCCTCATGCAACGACGACCGAGACGATGGTTGCGACGTGGCGTGCTGGCCGTTGTTGTGCTCTTAGTGCTTGTCGTCGGCGGCCCCTTCGTCTTCATCCACTTCATCGAGGGCAAAGCGCCGGCCAAGCTAACGCTCTCGGCCGCCACGGGGCATGCCGGTCCCAACGCCGGTAGCGTCCCGCTCGACGGCAAGTGGTCGGTGACAACCGGCTCAGTGGTGGGCTACCGCGTCAAAGAGGTGCTCTTCGGCCAGGACAACACGGCGGTGGGCCGTACTTCTGACGTAACGGGCTCGATCACCATAAGTGGTACCAACGTTGTCGCCGGGACCTTCACGGTACAGATGGCCACCGTGAAGAGCGACTTCAGCCAACGGGACTCGCAGTTCCGGGGCCGGGTCATGGACGTCGCCACCTATCCGACGGCCACCTTCGTGCTCTCCCAGCCGATCAAGGTTGGGGCCCCGGCTGCCAGCGGCGTGGTCAAGGCAATGGCCGCGGAGGGGGCCCTTACCCTGCGGGGCCAGACCAGGACGGTCGGCTTCGAGGTGGAGGCCCGCCACGTCGGGACCACGATCCAGGTGCTGGGTTCGGTACCGGTCCTGTTCAGTCGCTGGAAGGTACCCAACCCCAGCTTTGGCCCGGTTACCACGCAAGACCACGGGATCCTCGAGTTCCTGCTCGACTTCAGGCACGGTGCTTCGGTGGCGCCGGCTGTACCGGTAGCAACCCCGACCTCAGCACCCCCCGGTGCTAGCTCGCTCGCCAGCTTCAGGGCATGCATGGCCGCGCACGGCGTAAAGCTCTCGTCCGGTTTCACCGGCAACGGGGGGCACCATGGACCAGGTGGGGGCGGACCAGGTGGGGGCGGACCGGGTGGCAGCGGGCCGGGTGGCAGCGGGCCGGGTGGACGGCAAGGAGCCGGTACTAAGGGGCCCGGGGGGTTTGGGGGCGGCGGCCCGCAGGCTACCAATCCCAAGACGGCGGCTGCGATGAAGGCGTGCGGCCACCTTCTCCCGGCGCAGGGTTCCGGGCCGATCTCGGTCCCCCAGACGACAGTGCCGCCGCTCACGCTCTAGCTCCAGGCTGGGCCCCCCTAACGCTCGGGCTAGGCCTGGTACCCGTCCGGCCACTGCTGTAACGCCCACATGTTGCCGTCCGGGTCGCTGAAGTAGGAATACAGGGCCCCGCCTATGTCATCGACACCGCTCAGCTCGATGCCCCGCGCCGTCAGAGCGGCCCGCGTCGCCGCCATGTCCTCCACGACAAGATGGAGGCCCTTCACCGAGCCCGGGACCATGTCGGTGATCGGGCCCATCCCGGTGCCGAAGACGATGGCGCAATTCGACCCAGGAGGAGTGAGCTGGACGACCCGCATCGTGGTCGTCACCTGGGTGTCGTGCGCGTTCCCGAAGCCGGCTTGCTCGTAAAACGCCTTGGCTCGGTCGACATCAGACACCGGGACCGGTACCAGTTCGAGCCGCATGTCCGGCACTACTGTGTGGCTCCCTGTCAAGGCCCAACCTCCTTTACGATCTGGTTTGGTCGCCCTACGCGTGTTAGGACGCCCAGCGGGAGGCAAAGTCATCGGCCGGCCCGAGCTGGTCGAGTTGTGCGGGCCCTGCCGATAGGCCTGAGTAGCGTACCGTCAGGTGCGCGGGGTGGCGTTGGCCCTGGCCCGCTCGGCCAAGGCGGCCAGGAGTTTCCTCGTGATAGAAGGCGAAGCGTCCATAAGGCTGTCGAATTCGCCGGCATACAGGACGAGCACCTCGATCGGGCCCTCGGCGACCACGGTCGCGTGCCGAGGGCCGCGGTCCAAAAGGGCCATTTCGCCGAAAAAATCGCCTGCCCCGAAGGTTGTCACCTGATTTCCGTCCACGAGGCAGCGGGCGGCACCGTTCAAAAGCAGAAAGAACTCCCGGCCCGGTTTACCCTGTTTGGTCAGGACAGTCCCGTCCCGAACGTTCAGTCGGGCACCCAGGTTGGCGATCTGTCGTAGCTCTTTGGCGTTGCACCCCGAGAAGAGCGGCACTGCGTGCAACTTCTCGAGGACTACCTTCGGGATCCCTCGTGCCATCAGTGCCTGCCTTGCTTACCTGGGGCCCCAGGAGCCGGTCGAAGACGTTGTCATTTGCGAAGTGTACATAACCGCCTCACTCCGGGTCGGGGCCATGGCCGCCTCGGTCGGGCCTGGAAGCTCTAGCTGCCCGCCAGCCACCGCCCGGCGTCCTCGGCCCACACCTCCGAGTTGGCGATGGCCCAGGCCGAGAACATTTTCGACAGTCTTGGCGAACGAAGCTGGACGACCTGCACGCCCTTGCTTTCCAGCCACTCGGTGCTCTCGTGCGTGCGTCCCTGGTCGTCGCCGATTATCAGCGTCGGGAAACCGAACTGGTAGATCAATCCGCTGCAGTACCAGCAGGGGCTCAAGGTGGACACGAAGATTTTGTCGAGCCAGGTTGATTGGCGCCCGGCGTTGCGGAACGCGTCCGTCTCGCCGTGTGACGACGGGTCGTTGTGCTGCACTCGGCGGTTGTGACCGCGGCCGACCACTTCGCCAGTGGGGCCATAGATGGCGCCGCCTATGGGGATCCCTCCTTCGGCGAGCCCGGCCAGAGCTTCCTCGATGGCCACCTCCAGCAGTTCTTCAGGGTCGAGACCGTTGAGCGTCATGTCGTTCATTCTGCTCAAATGCCGACGGGCGCGCGTCCTGGTTCCCCGTCGGGCTGGACCGCGCCATGCACCTGGTTACGGCCCGCCGACTTGGCCTGGAAGAGCGCATCGTCAGCCTGCTGGAGCAGGTCGGCGAGAGAGAGCGACGAGCCCGCCGTCCAGCACGACACCCCGCCGCTCAGCGTCACCACGGCGGGCGACGTGGGCCGGGCGTCGTGGGGTAGCGCCATGTCGGCCACGGCCCGGCGGAGCCGGCCGGCGGCGGTGGAGGCGGCGTCGAGGTTGCAATCCGCCAGGAGCAGGAGGAACTCCTCACCGCCATAGCGGTACAGGCTCTCGTCGGCCCGGGAAAACTTGTCCAGGCAGCGGGCCACCTGGCGCAAGGCCTCGTCCCCGGCTAGGTGCCCGTACCGGTCGTTGAAGAGCTTGAAGTGGTCGATGTCGAACAGGGCCAGGCCATAGCCTCGACCGAGCCGAAGCGCCCGGGCATGAGCGCGCTCCAGGTCTTCTTCCATGCGGCGGCGGTTGCCCAGGCCCGTGAGCGGGTCGGTGAGCGACTGCCCGAGAAGCTCGATGTTGGCCTCTTCGAGCTGTGAGCGAAAGCTGGCCAGCTGGCGGTGGAGGGCGGTCACGCGTTCGGCTGCCACCATGCGGGTTTTCACCGCGAACGGGTCGGCCGGCTTGATGAGGTAGTCATCGGCGCCGGCGCCCATGCCTTCCAGGACCAGCTCTGGCTGGCCAATACGGGTCACCAACACTATGTAGGTGTAGCGGTCGTTCAGCTCGTGGCGTACCCGCCGGCACAGCTCGGGGCCGTCGACCCCCGGCATCAGCCAGTCGGTGAGCAGGACGTCGACGACCTCGGAGGACAGCAGCTCCCACGCTCTTGACCCATCGTGGGCGACGAGGCATTCATGGCCCAGCTTGGAGACGATGGCCTCCAGCATGAGCCGGCTGGTGACATCGTCGTCGGCGATCAGGACGCGCATGTCAGGTCCCCGGCGGCGGCCAGCTTTAAGGCGTCGCGGGCACGGGCGAACTCGGCATCGAAGCGCTCGACCACGCCGGCGGTGCCCTCGAGCCTGCCGGCGCGGCCCTGCGCCTCCAGTTCGGAACAGATCTCGGCCAGCACGACGGCACCGACGTTGGCGCTGGCCCCTCTGAGCTTGTGCGCGACCTGTACCAGGCCCTGGGCGTCGCCCTCGCCGGTCACCCGGACAAGGTCACTACGGCCTTCGACCGTCTGGGCCAGGTACTGGTCGATGATCTCGGCCAGCACCGCCCCCTCGTCGTCGTCGAGGCTGCGCAATAGCTGGATCTGGGCCTGGTCGAGGGGACTGGGAGAGCCCGGCGGGGCGGGTAGGGCGGCCTCGGGACCATCGCGCGCCGGCCGCCCTGCCCATCGCTCAAGGACGGCGGCCACCGTTTCGAGCCGGACCGGCTTGGTGACGTAGTCGTCCATGCCGGCCGCCAGGCACAGGTCACGGTCGCCCTCCATGGCCGCCGCCGTCATGGCAATGATGGGGGTCCGCCGGCCGGTCCCCTCGATGCGGCGGATCTCGGCCGTGGCCTGGTAGCCGTCCATTTCCGGCATCTGGCAGTCCATCAGGACGGCGTCGTAGCGCCTCTCCTGTATGGCGGTGACGGCTTCGCCTCCGTGGTTGGCGACCTCGAAGGCATAGCCCAGCTTGGCCAGCACCTTGGAGCCCACCAGTTGGTTCATCTTGTTGTCTTCAACTAGCAGGACCATGCCTCTTACCTCTTGGTCGTCGGGTTGGTCGGTGCGCGCCGGCCCGGACGGGGCCTCGAGTGCCCCGCTGTTCAGCCCGGTGATCAGGCAGTCGAACAGTTCGGAAGGTCGGACCGGCTTGGTCAGGCTGCCGGCGAAGCCCCGGAGATGAGCCTCGGCGGCACCTAGCCGTCCGCTCGACGAGCTCAGCAGGAACAGGGCCATCCTCGCCGTCTCCGGGTGCGCCTTTAGGATCTCGGCCAACTCCATGCCGTCCATGCCCGGCATATTGAGGTCGTCCACGCCGAACTCGAACGTCTTGCCCGCCCGGTCGGTGCCGGCCACAAGTTCGAGAGCCTCGTAGGCGTCAGTGGCCTCGAGGACTTCGACGCCCCACGAGGTGAGCTGCTGGCGCAGGATCCGGCGGTTGGTGGAGTTGTCGTCGACGACCAGGGCCCGCAGGCCGCCAAGGTCGCGGCCCACGCCCGACGTTTCGGGCGAGGCAGTGGTCTCGACTCGGCGCAGCGACAGCTCGAACCAGAAGGTCGACCCCTGTCCCGGGGTACTTATCACGCCGATCTTGCCGCCCATCAGCCCGACGAGCTGCCGGCAGATGGCGAGGCCCAGCCCCGTCCCGCCGAACCTGCGGGTCGTGGACGAGTCGGCCTGGGAGAAGGCTTGGAACAGGCGCGCTTGGTCGGCGGGGGCGATGCCCATGCCCATGTCAATGACCTCGAAACGCAGGGCTACCCGCTCGATGTTCCAGTCGAGGACGCGGGCCCGGATGACCACCTCGCCTTCGGAGGTGAACTTCACCGCGTTGGCGCCGAGGTTGAGCAACACCTGTTGGAGCCTGACCGTGTCACCGAGCAGGGCGCGGGGAACGCCCGGGTGCACGTCGACCAACAGCTCCAGGCCCTTGGCATGGGCGGTCGCGGCCAGGATACGCCCGACGTTGTCGGCCACTTCGGCCACGTCGAGCTCGGCTTCTTCCAGTTCGAGCTTGCCGGCCTCGATCTTGGAGAAGTCCAGGATGTCGTTGATGATGACAAGCAGGTTCTCGGCTGACACCTTGACGCCTGAGGCCAGTTCGCGTTGGTCGCGATCAAGGCTGGTCTCGAGGAGCAGCTCGGTCAGCCCTATAACCCCGTTCATGGGAGTGCGGATCTCGTGGCTCATTGTGGACAGGAACTCGGACTTCGCCTTCGATGCCCTAAGCGCCCCGTCACGGGCGGAGGCCAGGTCCTTAGCGGCGTGACGGGCTTCGGTCACGTCCCCGCCGTTGAGCACGTACCCGCGCACAGAGGGGTCGTCGCGTAGGTCGGTGGCGGTCCACGCGATCGTCCGCCATGCGCCGTCGCGGTGCCGCATGCGGGTCTCGAAGCTGGCCACCTCGGTGCTCCCCCCAGCGAGTTGGCCCAGGTGAGCGACCATCGAGCCAGCGTCGTCGGGGTGGGCGAGACCGTTTACGGGCTCGCCCTGGAGCTCGGCGGGCGCGTACCCGAGCACCCGGTGTGAGGAGGGGGTGATGTAGGCGACCTCGAAATTGGCTTCGGCCACCACGATCATGTCCCAGGCGTTGTCGATCAGGGAACGAAAGCGCGCCGAGTTGATGGCCTGGGCCCGGTGCACCGTGAACACGAGCCGTGCTCCTACCACGAGGAGAGCCGCTGTGGCCAGCAAAAGGGCGGCCCTTTCGACATGGCCGATGCTGGCGGCGAAGACCATAGAGACGGTGGTCAGGCCGCCCAGGACCGGGAACGTGAACCCGGCCGTTTTCTCGGTGCGGGCGTTGTAGGCGTTGACGGGCGCGAGCTTCACGTCGACAGGCTGGGACCATGTGGCCACCGCCAGCATCAGCAATGAAGCCGGCCACGCCACGGCATTGCACACGTAGCCCAACTTGCTGTTCGGCTGCAACAGGTTGAAGGTGTTCCCGGTCAGGTTCAGCGCCATTGCGGTGGTGGCGATCACGAGGAACCGCCTGCACTCCTTGGGAAGGATGGTGATGCCGCCGACCGCCAGCGCCAGGAGGAGGAGGTCGCCGACGGGGTAGATCATGTTGGTAGCGGCGGACAGGGTGCTCCCGCCGGCCACCACGGTGTTGAACACCGAGGCGGCACAAATGGAGGCCACGCTGAGGCCGCCGATTATCCCGTCCAGGGAAGTCGCCACCAACGAGCCGGCGTGCCCCTGGCGGATCACCATTATGAAGCTGACGAAACAGAGGGGGAAGAAGCTCACATAAAAGCCATAGGCCAGCGAGGGGACGGGGGGCGTGGCGCCTCCGACAGACTCTATGGTCGTTACGACGCCTCCCAGACCCCATAAAATGCAACCCGCTCCGAGCACCAAAGGAAAAACTCGGGTAACGGACCGGCTCGATTGCCACGACGCCTCAAAATAACGGCTCATGCACAGGGCGCCCATGGAGAGCTCGAAGAGGTCGACCCCCCACCCGTCGACCGGGGCGTAGTAGGAACCGGTCCGTCTGAGCACCAGCGAGAGCAAAAAGGCGATGACCAGACCTGAGGCGGCCCAGGACGTCCAGCGCAGGCGGCCGTCGACCACGTCGTGGCGCGGACCAGATGAAAATGCGGTCACACGGCCCCCATTTCCAATTGACGTGGTCGTCCATTCCGACGTGCTGTGTCCCCGGTGATCTGAGGGATGGTCAGGGACAGTATCGGCCGCCGGCCCGAGCGCCTTAGGGGTGCGTCGCAACTGGGGAGCTTGCGGGGCCATTCATGCGCCAAGAGCGTTCGTTAGTCACTGAGTGCGCGAGACGTGGAGCTGTCCACCTCCCAGCTGACCGGCGGATCCCAGATGGGGCGTAGACCAGCTAGATGAGGTCTAGACGGGCGGCTAGCTGGGGCATCTTCGCCATGGGCATGTCCGCGACGACGAACATCGACTGGCCACCGCCTCGCCGGTTGACCCCGTACATCGAAAGCCGGCCCTTGGTTGCCATCCAGGCCTGTGACGACGATCCCGGGAGCAGGTGCGAGGTTGAAGGCATGGGGAGCGGACGGGCCGAGGTGGCGACAAGCTCCTCGGTGCCTTCGAGCTGGTAGGCCCGGACCATCAGGGTCTGGCCGGCGATGACGAAATGCTCGCCGGCCCGGAGCGCGGTCGTTGGGGGAGAGCCCGGGGTCATCATGGCGACGACGGCGGCCACCCGGGCAGGATCGGACGGCGCCGGGCGGGTGGCGACGAGCCAACCGGTGGCGCCGGCAGCCATGACGACGACCAGGCAGGCCGCTGCCACCAGGCGTGGGCGGCGGGGCCGGGCGGTCGCCCAGTGCCGCCAACGGGGTGCGGCCCGGCGGTGCCCGGCAGCGCTCTTGGCCTCGTCCTGTGAGGCGAGGGCGATGGAGAGGGCCACGCGCTCCTGCAAGCCGGCCGGGGCGGGCTGGCGCAGTTTTTTGAGGGCGCGGCGCGCCGCCTGGTCTGCCCTCACGGCCTGCCAGCACTGCTCGCAGCTGAGCAGGTGCTCGTCAAAGCGCCGTTCCTCGTCCGGGGGGAGCTCGCCGGCGAGGAAGGCGATCACGCGCTCTTCAGGGCACGTCACGGTTCATGTCCTCCTGGACGAGCAACGAGGTCAGGCGCTGCCGAGCGCGGTGCACGCGGGAAAGCACGGTATTCCGCGGGCAACCAAGCATCTCGGCGACCTCCGAGGCGCTGTGGCCGCCCAGGTCCATGAGGACGATCGCCAGCCGCTGCTCGTCGGGAAATTGTTCCAGAGCGCGCGAAACTTCGGCGCGGTCGATATCGGCCATTGCCTTCTCCGGCACGCTCACCCCCGGCGCCTCCGGCTCGTAGGGCTCAGGCATGGCCGTCTCCACGACGCGTCGGGCCCGGCGCCGCCCATCGCCGCGCGCCACGTTGAGGCAGATCGTGACCAGCCATGCTCTGGTGCTCGGCCCCCGGTGGCTGTCGAACGCAGCAAAGGCCCGCAAGTAGGTCTCCTGGACGAGGTCCTCGGCATGGTGTTGGTCCCGGGCGGCGTGCCGGGCCACCCGGTAGACGGCGTCGAGGTGTGGCAGAGCTGCCTCGAGGAAGGCACGTCCCTGGTCGTCCATATGGCTTGCCTCGATCGTATTGGTCCTGGCACCTCCTCCGGCCTTATAAAGACGCCTAGCGGGGCGAAATGATTGCGCGGCCTTGCCCCACCGGTCGGACCGTGATGTTGCCAGGGTTACGCGGTAGAGCCGACGGGTGGGACATCTTCAGGACTGGCACAAAAGCGGTGTAACGCCAGCGGCCGTCTCTTTGCTTGTCGTCGGCTGGCACGGTCCTGTCGACGCCACGAAGGCTTTGCCGAAATTGCCCTTCCGGGCCGGTCAGCTGGGGGGTAAGGGTAAGGCTGGGGTCACCACCATTTGCGTTCGAGGGCGCGGTCGGTGCCACCGGTGGCGTCGGAGGCGTCGAGGTCGACCACGTCCTGGTCGGACAAGGCGAAATCGAAGATCTGGGAGTTTTCCTCGATGCGCTCGCGGTGGGTCGACTTGGGCAGGACGATCAGGCCACGCTGCAGGCCCCAGCGCAGCAGCACCTGTGCCGGGGTGCGCCCCACCCGTTGCGCCACGGCGTGGACGGCCCGGTGGGAAAGGTGCCGGCCGGTACCTAGAGGGCTGTAGGCCTCGACGGCGACGTCGCGTTTTTCGCAGGCTTCGATCAGTGCCCGCCGGTACTCGAACGGGCTCAACTGCAGCTGGTTTACGGCGGGCGGGACCGTGGCCGCCGCGAGCAGGGACTCGAGTTCGGCGGCGTTGAAGTTGGAGATGCCGATCGAACGGGCATGGCCCCGTTCGTGCGCCCGCTGCATGCCCGGCCAGGCCCACAGTGCGCCGCCCTGCGGCCAGTGGACGAGGTATAGGTCGACGTACTCCAGGCCGAGGCGGCGCAGGCTGTGCCCGACTTCGGTTGCCGGGTCCTTACCACCGGGATAGAACTTGGTGGTTACGTACACCTCGTCACGTGGCACGCCGCTGTCGCGCAGGGCCCGCCCGACGCTCTCCTCGTTGCCATAGGCCTGAGCGGTATCGATATGCCGGTAGCCGAGCTCCAGCGCCCAGCGCACGGCGTTTACGCACTCCGGCCCGTCTGGGACCTGCCAGACGCCGAGCCCGAGCACCGGGATTTGGTGGCCGTCTGCGAGTGTGCGGGAGCGCCCGTCTGCGGTTGCCGGGTTGGTTACCATAGCTGTCTCCTTGTCCGATGGGACCGTCGGTGGCGGCCTCTGGGCCGCCGTGCTGAAAGGGTACCCGGCGACGGCTTCGTGCCAACACGACACCTCGCACGGGCTGACCTTATTGGCGCCGGGCTGGCGCTGGCGGCGAAACGGTCCCGGCCGCAACAGCTCCTGCGGGCCCAGTGAGGGCCCTGTCATCGTTTAGTTCTTGCAGGTCCAGCTGAAGTTCCCGTTGAGGCTCCGGTTGGCGGCGCCGTTCTGCCAGTCCTTGAAAACGAACGTGCCGGACCCGTTACTTTTCCACACCAGCGTTTCCGTGGCGTTATTGCTGGAGGCGGCGAAGGGGTCCGCTTCGCTGGCCTTGTCGACGCTGATAGCCGCCGAACCATTGGAGAAGTCGGCGGTCCCGTATTTACCCGGCCCTTTGTAGGAAGGGTTGTTTATGGCGTACTCAAGAACGACGCCATCGAACTTCACCTTCTCCCCGTCGGGCGAGGGCACTCCGTCCTCTCCGGCCGAGCCCGGCCCGGTGCCACCTGTGCACGGGGTGTCGAGCTCTATGACCTTGAAGACAACAGAACCTCGCACGGCGCCGTTCACGGTCATGTGGACCTGGAAAGTGGCTCCACTCGGCCTTGTGGCCGCCATGCGGGCGAGGGCCGCGGCCGGCGTGGCGCCCGCCCCCAGCGCGAGGGCGACGACGCCCGCCCCCAACCAGATACGCCCCTTTCGTGTTATTGCAGGCACCGGCATTTTTTGCACTTTGTCCTCCTGGTCGCACTGGTCGAAAGGACGTTAGCCAGCAACAGAGGGGCGCGCAATCCCCGTCCGCCGGCCGACCAGCCCGCGCCTTCGGGCCATGCAGCTGCGTACCGAGCCTGGCCTCCGGGGCCGGGTCATGGGTATATGGACCATGGTCCTTCCCGGCACGTCGCCCATCACCTGGTGCTGGGACCTGTACTCCCTGCGCAAGGAGTGGACCGGGTAAAAGACCAGGTGGCATCGTGCGGGCCCACAACTCCGAGGAGTGCCGCTACTAGGAGCAACTCAGCCGCAACGGAGCAGACGGCCATCCCGGCCTTTTATGGCGGTGCCCGGGTACCCCGGATGGCGCTACTCCGGATGCCGGTTGTCCCAGCGCCGGCAGGTATAGCGTCACGGCGGTGGATCTCGTCGCCAAGGTACTCACCGTGTCCGAGTCCGTCTACGCCGGTGTTAGGGAGGACCGCTCTGGCGCGGCGCTGGAGGCCCTGCTCGTGAGCCGCGGCTTCAGGGTGGTCGAACGGCGCACCGTTCCCGATGGCGTGGCGCCCGTCTCGGCCGCTTTGGCGGCGATGGCGGCCGGTTTCGAGGGGCTGGTGGTGACCACGGGGGGCACGGGTTTTTCGCCCACCGACCTCACCCCCGAGGGGACCCGTGCCGTCCTCGAGCGCGAGGCCCCCGGCCTGGCCGAAGCGACCCGGGCCGTCAACCCGCTGGGCCGGCTGTCGCGGGGCATAGCGGGGACGGTCGGCACCTGCCTGGTCCTCAACGTCCCTGGGTCGACCAGCGGCGCCGTCGAGTCCGTCGAGGCCGTCCTCGACGTCGTGCCCCACGCCCTCGAACTACTGGCCGGTGCCCGTCCTCACTGAGCCGGTCCTCTGACGCCGACCCAGCTCCGTGCCTTCCGCGCCGTCGCCTGCCGGGGCTGGGTGAAGGAGGCGGTGGCCGAGCTCGGCGTCAGGAAGGCGGTGGCCCGCTACGCCTTGAGCTCGGGCGTGAACATCAGCCGTTCCCGCCCTTCGGCCCACGAGAGTTTTTGGAGCTGATGGCCGTCCGACCATGTGGCCTCGGGTATAAGGGAGCGATTGGTTCTTCAGGAGGGCAGCGTGGGGATGGCTAGGATCCTGGTCCAGGCCCGGAGAGGCATGGAGCGCCTACTGGAGTGCGGCTGTGAAGGAATTGCTTGACGACATCGACCGTTGGCAGGCCGAAGGGCATCGGGTTGCTCTGGCGCGCGTAGTGCAGTTGACGGGCTCAGGGCCCCGGGACCCGGGGGCGACGATGGCGGTCAACGATGCCGGCGAGGTGGCAGGGTCCGTATCGGGCGGGTGCGTCGAAGGTGCGGTCGTCACCGAGGCGCTCGAAGTGCTGTCGGCCGGCAAGCCTCGGCTGTGCACTTTCGGCTACTCAGACGACGAAGCCTTTGCGGTTGGCCTCAGCTGCGGCGGCACCATCCGTGTCTTCGTAGAGCCCATCGACTGAAGCCGACCGGGTGAACAGCTCCTTCGCCCTCCTGCGAGATTGCCTGCGGTCTGATGAGCCCGTAGTCCTGGCCACGGTGGTGGAGGTGACTGATGGCAACGAGGAGGGGGCCGCGCCAGGGCTCGTCATCGGGGCCAAGCTCGTGGCGCGTCCGGGCCACGAGCCGGTCGGGTCGCTAGGTGACCAGAGGCTCGATGAGGTCGCGGCGCGCGACGCGTTGGGTGCTCTGGACAGCGGCTCGAGCGCCACTCGCCACTACGGGGCCCACGGGGAGGCCATGCGTTCGGGCGTGACGGTGTTCTTCGATGTCTTCGCGCCCTCCCGTCGTATGGTCATTTTTGGGGCGGTGGATTTCACCGTCGCCCTTGTCCGGGTGGCCAAAGTGCTCGGTTACCGCGTGACCGTGTGCGACGCCCGGGCCACTTTCGCCACGGTCAGGCGGTTCCCCGACGCCGACGAGGTCGTCGTGGAGTGGCCCCAGGCCTACCTGGCCCGGACCGGGCGCGATCTCGGGCCGCGTGATGCCGTATGCGTGCTGACCCACGACCACAAGTTCGACGTACCTGCCATCATCGCCGCGCTCGGCACCCGGGTGGGCTACCTGGGCGCCATGGGGTCGCGTCGTACCCACCACGGGCGCCTGGAACGGCTGCGGGCCGCCGGCGTCGAGGAAACCGGGTTGGCCCGGTTGATGGCTCCGATCGGCATCGACATCGGCGCCCGCACGCCCGAGGAGACCGCCATAGCCATCTGCGCCGAGATCATCTCGCGCCGCTCGCAGGCGCCCGTGGTGTCCCTGCGGGACGGGTCGGGCCCGATCCATCGCGTGGCGGGACCGGATGTCGAGCCGTTGGCACAAACCCTGCCGGGCCGGTACGACTGACGGCCGGTACGACTGACGGCCGGTACGACTGACGGCCGGTCTGGCGGACAAAGGTTGGCCGAAAATGGCCCGGCGCCGCCAAAAGCCGCCCGCGCCTGTAAGGAACTGTAAAAAACAGCAGGACAACCGAGGGCAATGGGGCAATTACTTGCAGAACCTCACCGGGTCTCCGGGTGCCCGAGCCGCCCGCACGAGCCCAGCCGCGGCGCCCGAGCCCAGCCGCACCGCCCGGCCAGCTGCTGGTCTGCGCCCGGCCGCCCGTCGCTGAAAGTACATCTCATCTTGACGCCGGGCCCCTGTCCCGAGAGACTGACCTGAACAGCCGTCCGGGCCCGAAGGAAGACGTCATTGACTGACCATGACCAAAAGCGGCAGACGCTGGTGATCACAGGCGCCGCCAACGGTATCGGGAAGGCGACCGTGACGAGGATGGCGGAGACGGGGTGGTTCGTCGTCGGGGTAGATCGAGACCGTGAGGCGCTGGACGCCGCACTTGAAGGGCTGGCCGGCGCCACCGTGGTCGGTGATGTCCGTGACATCGAAGTCCTGCACGAAGCTCGTTCGGTAGCCGAGCGCAACGGCGAGTTGCGTGCATGGGTCAACAACGCGGCCATGGTCCGCCTGGCGCCTCTGCATCTTCTGGAGCCGGTCGCCATCGACGAAATGCTGGACATCGACCTGCGAGCCGTGGTCTTCGGTGTGCGGGAGGCGCTGCTTTCATTCCTCGAGCATGGCGTAGCGGGGGCAATCGTGAACATCTCGTCGGTGCATGCCCGAGGAGGCCTTCCCGGTTACGGGCCGTATGACACGGCTAAAGGGGGGATCGAGGCGTTGACCCGCTACGTCTGCGTCGAGTACGGCCACCTTGGCGTACGGTGCAACGCAGTGGCGCCCGGCGCCGTGAGCACAAAGTTCGACGCACAGGCGAGGTTCGAGTTGGGCCGGCACCCTACATTTATCTCGGATGCCACCAACCTTGCTCCCATGCTGCGCATTAGTCAGCCGAGGGAGATCGCCGAGGCCATTGCCTTTCTGGTCGAGGGGGCGCCCTTGGCCATCAACGGCCACACCCTGGCTGTGGACAATGGGATGTCGGCCCGGAACTACAGTTTTTCTCCGGACGAGAGGGTGATTTTCATGACGGGCGACAAAGGGAGCGGCGAGGACCGGACATGACCCGGGGGCTGGTGGGAATCGTTCATCGGGGCACTCCTCTTTAACAGGACCACCCTGGCCCGCTAGCCGTGACCGCCGGGAGCGCTGAGGGAGCTGTCGACCCACTGCCGTAGGGCGTGAGGAGGCGCCGCCCCGACCTGGCGGGAGACGACGATGCCTCGTTTGACGAGCAGCAGGGTCGGGATGCTCCGGGCGTCAAAACGCTGGGCCAGGGCCGGCGAGTCATCGACGTTGACCTTGACGAGCTTGAGCTGGCCGGCCATCTGGGACGCCAGTTGTTCAAGTGCCGGGCTCACCATGCGGCACGGGCCGCACCAATCGGCCCACAGGTCCACCAGGACCGGCAGGGTGGACTTGCCAACGACCTCGTCGTAGTCGTCGTCTCCCGCCTCGGTCACCCAGGGCAAGGCGGCGCCGCACTTGGCGCATTTGGGAACTCCTGCGGCGTCGGCCGGGACCCGGTTTTTCGTCGCGCAATTGGAGCATCGGACGACATCGGCCCGGGGAACTGGCATCAGCGCCTTAAGGCTACCTGGTCTCCGATAGCACTGTGGACCAGCGGCACCCACGACGAGGCTGGAGTACGATGACGGGCGCTCGGGCCGGGGCAGGCACATCTGCGACCGTCCGACTTTGCTGTCGCCAAACCCGGCCCATCGGCCGTGAGCGAGGAGTTGGAGCGATGAAATATGGGCTGAACATCCAATCGCAGGCCGCCCTGGACTTCGTGGCCCTGGGAGCGCTCAACCACCGTCTGGACCCCGGGGTGATCCCTTTCCGCAAGGCCACCTCGTGCCATATCCACCCGAGCGGGGCCGAGTTCAACGTGGCTGCCAACTTGGCCGACTGCTTCGGGCTCAAGACGGCCATCGTGAGCGCCATGGTCGATTACCCGATCGGCGACCTCATCGCCGAAGGGGTGCGCGCCAAAGGCGTCATCCCGGTCTACAAGCGTTTTGCCCACGACGGTGTCCGCGGTCCCAACATGGCCACCATCTACAGCGACCGCGGTTACGGCGTGCGGGCCCCGGTCGTGTTCTACAACCGGGCCAACGAGGCGGCAGCCGAGCTCAAACCGGGGGACTTCGACTGGGCCGGGATCTTCAGTGAAGGCGTGCGCTGGTTCCACAGTGGCGGGGTTTTCGCCGCTCTGTCGAGCACCACCAGCGAACTGATAATCGAGGCGATGAGGGCAGCCAAGGCTGCCGGGGCGGTCATTTCCTTCGACCTCAACTACAGGGCGAAGCTCTGGGGCATTTGGGGCGGCCAGGAGCAGGCGGTGGCCATCAACCGCCGCATAGTGGAGAATGTCGACGTCTTGGTGGGTAACGAGGAGGACCTCCAAAAAGGGCTAGGTATCCAGGGCCCCGAGGTCGAGGGGTCGTCCGGAACGGGTGCGAGCGCCTTCGTCGCTATGATCGAGAAAGTGCTCGAAAGTTACCCGAAGATAAAGGTGGTGGCGACGACGCTGCGGGACGTGCTTTCGACCAACCGGCACAAGTGGAGCGCGGTGGCCTCGATCGACGGGCAGGTGTACACCGCGCCTACGATCGACCTCGACGTACTTGACCGCGTGGGTGGGGGAGATGGCTTTGCTGCCGGGCTCTTCTACGGCTTGCTGACAGGGGAGGAGCCAGAGGAAGCGGTGAAGCTCGGCTGGGCGCACGGCGCTCTCATAACGACCTATCCAGGCGACACCACGATGGCCACTCTCCCGCAGGTCCGTGACTTGGCCGCCGGTGGCTCCGCCCGCGTCCAGCGCTAGCTGATGGAGACGTCCTTGGCCGGCAGGACGGCCGTAGTCACGGGCGCCTCCAGCGGGATCGGCCTGGCTGTGGCTCAGAGCCTGGGCCGTTCGGGCATGAACCTCGTGCTCGGCGCCCGCTCGGCGCACAAGCTGGAGGCCGTCGCCCGCAGCCTGGGCGGTGCCGCTACCGCCGTGGTCACCGATGTGACCTCGCAGTCCAGTACGGCCGCGCTCATCCGTACCGCCGTCGACCTCCACGGCGGGATCGACGTCGTGGTGGCCAATGCCGGGATCTACATAGGCGGCGAATTTGCCGGTGGGGACCTGAGCGCTTTCCTGCGGCTGATCGACACCAACGTGGGCGGGGTCGTCCGCACGGTGTACGCCGCTCTCGAGCACATGGTCCCGGCCGGGGCCGGCGACATCGTCATCACCAGCTCGATCTCGGGCCACCAGGCGATCTACTGGGAGCCCGTCTACAGCGCGTCCAAACACGCCGTGCACGGGCTGACCCACGCCCTGCGCCGCCAGCTCGTGGGTTCCGGCGTCCGGGTGGGCGCGGTGGCGCCCGGCATGGTCCTCAACGACCTGTGGAACGTGAGCGGTGACGAAGAGGTGGCGGCCGGCGTGGCCGCGGGCGCCGGCCTACGTTCCGAGGACGTGGCCGACGCGGTCGTCTACATGCTGACCCGGCCCCGCCACGTAAACATCCGCGACCTGGTGCTGATGCCCATCAATCAGGAGCTTTAAACCAGGCAGATCATGAGCTTTGAGCCGGCGCCCACGAGCTTTAAGGCGGGCGCGCAGTCTGCCGGCCGTTTTGGGTGCTGTCCCCCAGGGTAGGGTCGGTCAGCCCGATTTAGACCTTCAGTCACCCTGCTCTGCCCTCCGAGGGCTTTGGCACGGTGCCAATATGGCTCCAGTCAACAACGCTATGCCTGGGTTCAGGATTCCCGCGAAAATTATCAGTGTCCAAGATGGCAGTGAAGATGGGCGCCGGCGATATTTGGCTACACGGATCACCGGTAGCGGGCACCCGGGCGTAGCCGGCGATGTTGGGCGACGTAGGTCTCGTAGACCGCGGTGGGCACCTTGAGCCACCAGCGTTCGAACAGCCTGTACTCGCCAGCGCTCACCAAATGGGTCGCCAGGTCCGGGCGCTGTGCCCTAACGAAACGCCGACCACGCGCCGCGTGCAGCGGGTCGGACACGATAGCCAGTCGGTCGAAGCCCTCGACCATGGGCAGGGATAACTCGATGTTCTGCCAAGTGCTCTTGGCCTTGGTCTCAGTCCGCACCGATATAGCCGGCACGCCCAGCTGCATCGCGTAAGCCGCCATCGTTTCTGCTTCAGACGGCCGGCCCCGCGACGGCCCGCCGGTGAACACGATCCTTTCGGCGCCCAGGCTGGCGAAGGCGCGCTTCGCTATGTCTGTGCGCCATTTCTGGATGGGGTGCAGTCTCCCGTCCCGCCTAGCCGGGAAGCCGAGGACTATGAGCGCGCAGCGCCCAGGCACGTGTCCCTTGCCTAAGAACCTTTTCGACGCCCGCCAGTGCAGCGCCTCGGACAAGAGCACAGTCCCTAGGACACCGGAGACCACGATCAGTGCAGCCTTTACCGCTCTCATGGCCGGGCCCGCGCCTCGGTGCCCGCGGTAGTCGTCTTTCAGCCCCGCCGCTCCGCAGCTCCGCCGCTCCGGTCGGCGGGCGGCCGTGGCGAGAGGTCCTCTGCGGTCGATGGGAAAAGGGTACCCGAGACTTCGCCTTAGCCGCGGTGATTGGAGTCGATAAGGAGGCGTAGGGCGCAGAAGGTCTCCATGTCGGAGCCTTCCACGACGCCCTGTTGGTCGCGGTAGTCCAGGAACCTGGACCACCGCAGGTCGGCATGAGGACCAACCCGGTGCCCGCCGACGTAGGCACAGTTGGCATGTGAGGTCAGGTACGCGGTAACTACGGGGCGGTGCGCGCCGCCTGGTGTCGGGGCGGCGAGCCTTCAACAACGGCATTGTAAGCGTCGGCTCTCACCTCGGCCGCAGGGCGGGCCGAGCGGTTCCCCGCCGCCGCCGCTTCGGTCGGCGGCAAGCGGTACAGCCACCATGAGGGTGGTGACCATCACGGCGGCCCTGATCTTCTCGGTGTTCATCTGGGCTCCTCTCCTGTTGGACCGGCGTCTGAGCGCCGATGCCGTCATATTCAGGGAGCCCTCTTGCCGAAACCTTGCCGAGCCGGGACGAAGACACCGCGACCATCTCACCGGCAAAGACCTTTGCGAGAGGGTACTAAAGTCCCGCCTGGGAGCCGCCGAGTAAAGTTTGTGCCGGACGATGCCGGCCAAAGCTTGCACCGGGGCTCGGGTGTTCGGGCGTTCCTTGGGTGGCAGCGGATGGCGGGCACCGTCCGGCCAAGGGCAAATGCCGGGCCCGGTACTGCTTAGCTGCTAACTTACGCGCCGGTACCAGGCCGTCTGTAAGGGATTTAGTAGTACAATGACGTCGAATTTAGCCACGCGGGCCGAGCCACTGCCGGCAACCAGGGGCCTTATGCATGACAGGGACTTCCTCAAGATGTTCCTGAGCGAAGGTTCCGCCGGCATCGGGTCGCAGGTGAGCCTGCTCGCCTTGCCCCTTACCGCCATCGTCCTCTTGCATGCCAGCGCTCTTGAAGTGGGGGTGCTTTCGGCTCTGGGCACCATCCCCTACCTCTTGTTCGGTCTGCCCGTAGGTGTCTGGCTGGAGCGGGGCCGGCGGCGTCCGGTGCTTTTGTACTCGGCCATCGGGAGGGCGGGGGTGCTCGGGGCCGTGCCCGTGCTGTGGGCGTTCGGCCACCTCGACGTCGAGGTCCTCTACGTGGTCGCCTTCCTCGTGGGCCTCATGACAACT
>CAYZVQ010000027.1:0-27722 GCA_964481925.1 uncultured Acidimicrobiaceae bacterium | reverse complement strand
AGCCGCACTCGTAGTCCCCGGCGACCCTCCAGTCGACCTTGCCGGTGGTGACCGACCCAGCCACCCAAGGAAGAAGACGCCGAGAAGACCATAGGCCGCCTGCTTGGGTAACCCGGGGAAGAAGAACGTCCGCGGGCTGATTTGTAACCTCATTTGCGCGGACATCCTCGCCCTCCAGCCCCCGCTCACCCTGGGCGCGCGCGCCTGCATGACCAAGATCATCCAGAGCTGGCCCCCGAACAGCAGAGGGACGCCGGGGATCAGGAGCAGGCCGACCCCGGGCAGTGGTCTGCCACCAACGACCGTGGCCAAGACGATGACAGCTGCCACGACGGCCGCCAGGCCGGCGGCCGCAGCCAGCCAGTGGTCGACCCGCAAAGAGGCGGGGGACGTGGTCGCCCAAGCCTGCCAGTTGGAGGGCTTGGGCCCGGCGGTCTGGTCCGTCCACTTGCTCCCGTCCCACCATCGCTGGGCCGCCACGCCATAGGGTCCCGGTACCAGCCGGCGGGTGGTAGCTCGGGCTCCTCATGGCGCTCACCAGCTGAGGTGGCCTAGCGCAGCTACTGGCTCTCGTAAGAGATCTCCAGCTTGGGTGACGACGCGAGGGTTTGATACACGACGCAGTAGCGTTCCGTGGTCGCGATCAGATCGTCAAGCTGTTCTTTTGAGGCGGGCGAGTCGAGGTCGAAGATCAAGCGGATTGTGCGGAACCCAACCGGCGCGCTGCGGTCGACACCAAGCGTGCCGCGAAAGTCAAGGTCTCCCTCGGCTCTCACGGTTCCGGTGACCGCGATACCTCGGTTAATGGCCACCGAGCACAGGGTTACGCCGGCGCAGGCGACGAGTGCTTGGAGAAGCATGTCTCCCGAGCAGGCCAAGCTGGCGTCACCGCCGGTTGCCGGGTGGAGTCCGGCTTCGACCAGGGCGCGGCCGGTCTGTACTGAGCACATGACGGCAGAGTCCGCCAGGGAGCCTTCGGCTCGCAGGGTCACGACCGCCTTTGCTGGCTCGGCGCGGTATTGCTCCTTGAGCGGGCGTTGGATCTCACGCAACTCGGTGGCGTCCATGCCCGCTCACGCTAGCCGGAGCCTGCCGGGAACACAGCCTGGGTCGTCGTCTGTCGGAGAGGATCTCGCGCCCCCGTGGCTACTCGTCCGCTCGCCACCAGCAGTAAGCGGGTAATCGGCGATCATGGAAGCGGCTCCCAAGACCTGACGGCTTCGGGTCCCGGCGCAGATTCCCAGACTCCGCCTCGGTGTTAGATGGGCGTTGGTTCTGGACTGCCCTTATGCCCGAGGTTTGGCGGGCTCTTCAACGCCAAATCCGTCGCCCTGTATTCGTAGCCGCAACTGGCGGACGGTATCGCAACCGCGCCATAAAAGGGTGATCGGCGCCCAAACCCTAGGCGATGGGTGGCTAAGTACCGGTCGACGTGGCGGCGGGAGATGCGCCTTTGGAGAGCCACGCGTGAGCAGAGTGCTTCGCGGTGGCCGCCGGAGCGGCAGCCTCCTCGTTACAGAGTAAGGACCATGGTGCTTACGAAGGTGCTCAGAGCATTGCTCGTTGCTGGCGCCGCGATGGCCGGGACCATGGCGCCGACCTGTGGTGGGTCCGGACTGCCCGGCTTTGCCGGCCATGGGCAGGGCGCGGACTTCCTGACCGTCGAGGGGATCCGGACGCTTTCACCGGGGTCGGCCGAAGCCAGCCCGGCGAGACGCTCCTTTGCCTGTCCGGGGATAGCGTGCACCACGTAGATCTGGAGGGCTTCATCCGCCGCGGTGCCGCCGGTCGTGCCGACAAACTGCCAAGCCCGCCGAGCTACGGCCCGGTCCTTTGGCACGGCTCGCTCGGTTAGGCGGTCGACAGCACAAAAAGCCACGAACTGTCACCCTGACGCTCTGGGCACCGAAGTGCAGCTTTAGCTACCGGTCCCTTCCTCGGGGACGGCCATTTCCCCCAGCAGAAACCAGTCGTCCTGTGGCACCTTGAAGTTGACAATGCGAGGTGTCTCTACCAGCAACGGCGGTACGGACCGCTGGGCCGCCTTGAAGTGAAGCGACTGCACATGGGCGACGGCCGCATGGTCGTCCTGGAACGCCTCAACCAGGACGTACTCCTCCGGGTCGGACAGGCTGCGCGACCACTCGAACCAGAGGCAACCCTCTTCGCCCTGAGTGGCCCGGGTGAAGTCGGCGACCAAGTGCGGCCACTCATCTGCGTGCTCGGGCTTGACCTTGAACTTGGCCGTTATAAAGATCACCACGAGCCTCCAGGTCCCAAGGCCCGGGCTCGGTGCCCGAGACAGCGTCACGCTACCCCTTCCCGTGCCTGAGGGAGACCGGTGCTCGGGAGACGGAGCCCCCAGAAAGCCGAGTGTCTTCAGCCGGGCGCTTTTCCGACCTGAGGTGGCAACCAGGTCCGGCAACCGTTGGGTCCCTTGCCGACGGACCTGCCTCGACCCTGCGCGGCGCCAGGGCTTCTGTCCGATGCCCCGGGGATCCCGACGCGTGTCCTGGCGTCGCCCTAGGCGGTCCGTGAAACTGCTCGTCGGCGCCAGTCCCGTCGATATGGCCGGATTTGCCTTGAAGAACAAGGGGTTCTCGGGCGGCGCATAAGAGGAAAGCTGGCGCTGTCGCCAATCATGCAGGCAGGGCGAGTTGTGGACCAAGCTCGGCCAAGCTAGTTGGACGTGGCGTTCGCGTCCGCGCCCCCGCCCGGTGTGGGGACAGCGGCGTAGGCACGCACAGGGAAGGTACCGAAGGCCGCGAAGCGGGGCGGTGCGGCGGTGAACCGGGCTCCAGTCGGGGGCAGCTGCCCAAGCCCCGTCAGGTGCTCGACCACGGGTACCTCCGCACCGAGCAGCACGCTGTGCGCAGGCCTAGCTCGCGTAGTCGTGTCATCGATGTTCACGGCGTCGATGCCAACCAAGCGCGCGCCGTGCTCGACCAACCAGCGAGCGCCGTCCTCGGTCAGGTACTGAGCGTCCTCGCCGTAGCGGGGCGTGCCCCAGTGCTCATCGCCTCCGGTGTGCAGAAGGACGGCGCGGGAGGCCACCTCGTACCCCGCCAAAGCGCCGACATCGATTGCCCGGGTAGCGCTCCCGAGAGTGCGCACGACCACGCACGGCAGGTCGGCGAGCGAGCTCAGCGGGAGCCCAGCAAGGTCAGCCCCGGCGGGGTAGCGGTGATAGGGGCTGTCGAGGTAGGTCCCGGTGTTGCCGACCATGCTCACCCGGTCGATGGCGAACTCAGTGCCGGCGGCGTAAAAGGCCCTGGACGCCTCCCTGGTCAGGTGAGGCGTGACCTCCGGCCCTGGCAAACCGGGATATGTCGTCATCCCCGCCTCGATCACGTGGGACAGCTCCACCAGGTGCCAATGCCGCTCGCCTGCTAAGCCTGCTGAGCGGCCGGTATCGCTTGGGCCGCCCCGGGCCCCTTTGTGAGGCTCGGGGAACACACGTACACGGGACAGGTCAACACTTTCAGTCATGAGCAGGCCGAGGCAGGCCACAAGGAGCTCCCCGATCTCGCGTTCAGTGGCGTCAGGGCCGGGGAGGTCGACTCGGAACCCCTGGGCAGTGAGCCTCCCTCCGTTGGAGAAGGTCACCTCAGCATCCAGTTCGGCTCGGTATTCGGTCATAGCGCTAGCGTCGCCGAGCGCCAGGGTACAAGGCAAGCGGTTTTTTTCATCCTGAGACAGCGGCCAGCAGCCCTGCGCCTCGACGACGGCGCGTGGGAATCGCGGAAAGCGGCCGAAAAGCCGGGGATTATGTCGTCAGAACTACGCCAGCACCGCGCACGCCGACCCGGCGTCGATAGGTATTTCGGCCGTCGGGCCCGGGTGTCCGGGAGGGACCGCTCCAGAAGGGGGCTTTTCTGGGCTTAGGGACAACGCGAGCGTCGAAGCCGCAAGGCCAAGACCTATCCGGGCAAAGCACGCTGTGTGTGCACAAGTCAGCCGTCGAACCACAGCCCCTCCAACGCCGGCACCCTCTGGTCGGTGGCTTCCACCCCGGACCCCTACCCGTCGGAGTGTCTTCTCGGGGTGTCGTGTAGCTCGGTCCAGTCTGCCTGGCGGTGAGCGTCGGCACGACCCCTACCCCCGGCAACCCCGACCACGTAGCGGTCAACGACCCGTTGGACCTGGAGTGGGACAGCCCCGCGTAGCATGAGGTCGATGCGCCTTCAGGCGGGTTGATCAACGCGCTGTCGTGCCCCTCGGTGACGTTCCGCATGGGCGTCCGTGATAAAGCCACCCGCCAAGGCGGGCTGGAGCCGTTCGGCGCCGCGTGGGGCGCGTACGGTGGTCCGGGGGCGCTGGCCACCCCCGAGCCCCCGCATACCTCGGGCACTTACCGGGAGGCTTTCCTGTCGGGCGTCCGTGCACGTCCCCCACGGCCTGCGTCGCCGTCGGCACCTAGCAGGAGAACGGCAACTGGCCGTTCCAGACGCTCATCGAGCGTTACGACGACGCTGGTTCGGCCATCGCGCCGAGCCCCGGACCCCGCGGCTTTGTCCACGTCGTCTTCTGCCCCGTCGGGGTTGTCGCCGACAGCACGACGGTGATCGCCCTTCAGTGCGCACTGGCCACCACTTTCTTGGTCAAAAGCGAGTTCCTCGTTACTGCCACCATCCCCGCGGCGCCCGCCGGCGTACTGTCCAAATGCAGCCCGCAGGGCTTATGCAAGACGCAATTGTCAGTAGGCCGTGGCTCCTTCCTTGCGGCCTATGGTGTTGGGCCCTCCTACATTGTGTCCAAGGTTTTGACCTTCACCTACCGCAAGGGCAGCTGAGTGGGGGCTGAACCAGGGGGCGGTGACACGAACCCCGATTGGCTGGCTCCTACCACTCTGACCAGCACTTTTATCCGTGTCGGAGGGGGGACTTGGTACAAAACTCCACGCCGGGTCGGGCTCGCTGACCTGTGGCTACCCGCCGCTTAGATCGGCCGGCGGCGTTATAAGTCAATTGGCGCGACCCCCGGCGACGCTCCCACCGGCCCTGGGCTGGCGGCGCCGTCCGGCGCCGATGCGATGAGCCGTTGGAGTGCTTCAACGGCGCGGTCAGCGCCCTCTATGCCGGCCCCGAGAGGGCGCGACTGCGAGAGGGCCAAAAGGGCAGGGGCCAGGTAACGGCGGTCGCGGGCGTTCATCTGTTCCGCCAAGCGGTCGGCGCGGCGGGCCATGGCGGCAAGCACGGCGAAGTCACTGAGGTGCCGGTGGCGCGCCTGGTCGTTCCAGACAGAGTACGCGGCAGCCTTGGCCACGAGGGCCCCGAGCATGTTGGGGCGGCGCACGGTCCCCACCGTGCCGCCAACTTGTACGGCGACCGGCTCGGAGCGCGTGATCGCCTGTTGCGCCCCAGGGGTCTGCAACGTGGTCCCGCCGCTCACGCCGCGTCTTGAGGCGGCCGCCCCGCCGACGTCCTGGGGGATCAGCAGGTCGATCGACGCTAGGTCGCGCACCCACCGGTGCTGGTGGCATTCCGGGCTCTCACCGGCCGGGACGAACCCGACGGACACGAGAGCGGCCGTGAAGTCGTGCAGGACGTTGGGGTGCGCCCGCCCGTCGAGGGCCAGATCGCTGTCGTTGGTGAGCCGGACAGGGGCAAAGGAACGCTCTCGGCAGAGGAGGTAGACCATCTGGCCGCCCACGAGGCACCAGCCGTCGGGGTGGAGCTGTCTCGCTTTGACGGACAGGTTGGTTGAGCCGATTATGCCGCTTGGGTGAGGACGGAGCGGTGGGCGGCTTCCCACTGCGCGGAGCTGAGGTACGGCAGCGAGCCGTTGAGGCGGCGCGTGTTGTACCAGCCTCCACGTAGTTGAAGACGGCCCGGCGGAGCTCGGTCACGCTCGATTACCTGGGGGAAAAACGCGGCAGCTAAGAGGAACCGGGGCTGGCCGTTGACACGGGACTCGATCATCCAGGAGGCCTCCGCGACGACCGGGCCAGTGTTGGCGAAACGTCCACCAGTTCGCCGCGGTGCCGGCACAAGACCTCGGCGCAGGCCGTGGTGGGGCTCGTCCCTGTCAGCCGCGGCGAGTAGCACGTTGGTGTCGACGGCGTCATCGGCGTGTAGTTAGCGACGCCCGGGCCAAAGTGGCCCCGCGGCCGACGGCCACCTGGCCTCAGATCCCAGCTTGCGCTCTGCACGCAGGTTGCACGCCAGCTTCTCGGGCTCGGGGAACCCGGCGCTCATTCGAGGATCTCCCCAGCTCAGGAGCGGTGTCGGAGGGGGGACTTGGTACAAAACTCCACGCCGGGTAGGCGGCGCGGACTTGTGGCTACCCGCCGCCTGAAGGCGGCCCGATGCCCTACCTCGGCTGCCAGCACACCACGTGCCCGTCGGGACCCACCGCACCACGACCGTTTGGTACCGAGCGCGCTGGTGCTTAGGCGAGACGTCACCCAGTGAGCTCAGCGAGGAGCTTCGAGCGTCGCTCTTCCAGGACGGCCACATCGGCCCATAGCCGTGTCAGATCGGCGTCCACCCTCGCCAGCTCAGCCTTTGCCCGCCGTTCGTCGAGGTAGGGTCGGCCGCGCCTCACCTCGACTAGGTGCTCGATGTTGTCCGACCGGTCCTCCTGTTCAGTGCGGGCTGCTCTCTGACGATTCCGGCCAGGCATCGTCGTCTCGTTCGATAGTGCCCACTTTCGGGCGGGATGGCCCCGGCCCTCGGCCGCAGGGCATCGAGTTCCCCAGGGGTCGGCAGTTGGCCGCAACATGGCCGACCAGGCCGCCACCCGCGCCATATGTCCTCAAGTCGTGGCTGGACAGCCTCGAGCACGGCGCCAATTCGGTTGGCTGCCACCTCCGGGGGGAAATACGACACCTGATCGGCAACGTCGACGATCTCGTCGAGAAAGGCCTCGTGGGCACCCAGGCGAGGGGCGTCGACCGTACCCTCGACGAAGAGGACGACGAAACGAGCGTGGCCGCCGTCGGGCTTGCGGCGCAAGACCCCCATCCCCATCTAGGTGGAAACCACGGCACTAGCGGCGTTTCGCGAGGTGGCCCGCTCATGAGCAATTCAGGTCCGTCTAGCGGTCGTAATGTTTGGAACAGGTCAGCAATCGCTTGCGGCCCCCACCGAGGCGCTCGAAAGTGATCCGCAGCACCTTGCTCGCGGACGCTGACCACGAACCGTCGCGGTCCCCTTCGAGCTTGTGGACCCGCAGCGAGGGGTGACGCTCATTTTCATCAAGCATCTGCAAGGCCTTGAGTATTGCTGACCGGTCGGCGACCGTCAGATCCTTGGAGGCAAAAGTCTCCAGGAACGTTTCGGTGAAGTCGAGCGCTCGATAGGCGGCTGCAGCCACAACTCATGCGCCAAGGTCTTTGAGGTCGTCCTCGCTCAGTTGCCGCACCCGGCCCGCTCGTGAGTCGGCATGCGCACGAGCAAGCAACTCCCGATGTTCCGGCGTATACGCCCAGGCATCCTCACGCCGCAGGACGACTGCTGGTCGGAGTATTACGGCGTCGTGGGCCGAGTCCAACTCGACCTCCATCTCCGTTTCGCCCTCCAAGCCGAGCGCCCGGCGCACCTCGGTCGGAAGAGTCAGACGCCCTGACTCACTGACGGTCACCGTCTTCATGATGCCAGTATACCAGATTGGCAAAGTGGCAGATTGCCGCACCGGGCCTCTGAGCCGACTCGATCAGCTCCGGTCGGTTGCAGGCTCCATTCGTCGCCGGTCCTGCCCGCCAGCACTCCAGCGCGTCGTCGGGCACTGGTGCGAGCCGTGCTTCGAGTCGCCCCGGCTTGATCGGGCCGGAGGCCAACCGGTTCCTGCATGTCTCGGAACGTCTCAAGCGGAAGGATAGCTGGCGTCCGCAGTGAACTGGTCCGTAAGCGGCACCACAGCTCACCGAAACTGGCCGCTCGGCTGGATTTTGTCTCTAACCCACCTGTGTCGGAGGGGGGCTCTTGACCATAACTCCATGGTCGCTACTCCAAACAGCGCTCCGCGTGGCGTGACACGCGACACCTTCCTACCGACCTGATCGAAGCTTCCTCTCGATAAGGGCCCCCGCGCCTTCGACAATGACCCTGCGCTCTCCGATTCCCGAACACTGGCCGGTCCCGGCCTGAGGCTAGTCGGGTAACCCCGTGAGGCAGGTGCCGTAGGGAGCGTACTGCTCGAGCCAGTGGGCAGCCGCCTCTGTATTATCCCCCTGATAACGTAATTGGCTGCGTCGGCGATCCACAGGTTCGTACCGTCAGAGGCCAGCCCGGCCACCGAACCGAAGGTGGCGTCAGCCCCTACGCCGTTCTGTGACCCGGTGCCGGGTCCTCCGGCCACGGCCGAGATCGCCCCGGACGGTGGCCGAGGTCATCTGGGCTGTCTACGACTTGGTCCTGCGCATCGCCACCGGGGGCGGCGACCGGGGTGGCCGGGAGCAATTACACCATCAGCAGGCAGGGCTCGCAATTGGTCTTCACCATCAACGTGGGCATCCCACTGACAACAAAGTGCCACCCGGAACTTGACCCCGAGGCTCTGCCGACCTCGGGGGCTTTCTTTACGGCCAGCAGCACCGCCGTGCCGGTTAGTACTTTCGAAAATTCCAACCGCGTTGTCATCTTGATCTCAGCGGCTCATGACATCGGAGCCAGGCAGAACTGCGGTTTGCACGCGGACACCTACAAGTGTTCGGAATCCGTCGTTCCGGCCTACGGGGCCGAGGAGCTCGCATGGACGTCCGCCCAGATGGGTCCGTCGGAGTGGAGCCGGCAGCCCGTACAGACGCGGGGGATGCTCGAGCGATTCGCACGGCCGTCGTTCGGCGCGGGTGCCGGGACGAAGCCGTCAGACGGTAGTCGTGTCTGGGACTTTGAGGTTGAACGCCTGCGTTGCGTTGCGCCATGCCACCAGCTCTCGCTGAGCGTTGTCGGGGAGGGCGGCGAAGAACCGGTCGACGGCCGGCCGGTCCACGCGGGCGAAGGGGTAGTCAGTGGAGAACAGGATGCGGTCGACATTGACGAAGTCCAGGGTGTGGGCCAACATGCGGGGGCTGAGCATTCCACTGGCGGTGATCCAGACACGATCGGTCACGTAGTCGGCTACCGCTCCCGCCTCGAGATGCCAGCCCCAGGCGGCGGTGGCCAAGCCCAGGTCCATGTTTGCTGAGAGGCCGGAGTAGCTGGCCTGGCGGACGACTGCCGGCGGCACTTGTGGGTGGACGAACAGCGGGACGTGGAGCCGGGCCGCAGTGGCGAGGAGGTCGTCGTAGGCGGGATCGTCGAGCGGCCGGTCGCCGCTGCGCCCGTAGACCATGGCGCCCACGTGGCCGAGACGGGTGACGCAGCGCTCCAGCTCTGCGGCCGCTGCCTGGGGGTCGGGGGTGGGCAGGGTGGCCAGGGCGGCGAACCGGTCGGGGTGAGCGGCAACGGCGGCGGCGGCCCGGTCGTTGGCGTCGCGGCTGAGGTGGATGGCGTCGGGGACGGGCAGGGATTGGGTGCCTGGTGGGATCAGCCCCAGCAGCGAGGTGGTGATGCCGAGCTCGTCCATGGTCGCCAGGCGCAGGTCCTGCAGGTCGGTCAGCCGCTCGCCGTGGTCGCCCATGGTGTTGAACCGTAGGCTCGGGTCGAGCGCGGCGCCGGACTGGGCGGCCAGGGCGGCGTTCAGTTCGGTGGTGGTCCAGTGTTCCTCGATGGAAATCAACATGCGGGCTCCGTTCGTGTCGGAAGGATCGGGGCTTTTCGTGAAGGGGCTTGAGGTGTGGGCGAGGCGGACGCCTCAGCCGGACAGCCGGTGAGACAAGCCGGGATGGGTGGCGTGGGAGGGCAGCTGAGCCGACGCAGAGGCCGGCCCCTCCTTTCTCTGTAGAAAGCCGCTCAACGAGTGTTGAGTCAACTGTCCCGGTGCGATCGTTTCGCTCAACACGCATAGAGTGAAAACCATGCGCAACGACACCGTGGCCTCCACGCCGCTGACGAAACGGGCGGCCCGTCGGGCGGCATCACAGGCACGGATCCTCGACGCTGCCCGACAGGAGTTCGGCGAGCGGGGGTTCGAGGCGACGACGGTGCGGGACGTGGCCCGCCGGGCCGGTGTCGACCCGGCCCTGGTGCTACAGCACTACGGATCGAAGTCGGCGCTGTTTACTGCTGCGATACAGCTCCGGGCCGGCGAGCCGGAAGAGGCCGCAGACCACCTAGTCGACGTCCTCAAGGTGCGCGCCGCCGCATTGCCTCCCGAGATGCGGGCCCTGGTCCGGTCCATGCTGACCATGCCCGAGGCATCTGAAGCCGTCCGGCACCACCTCGACGAGCGGATCGGCAACCTGGCATCCGGCATCGGCGGCGCGGACGCCGAGCTGCGAGCCGCCATCGCGGTGAGCAGCATCCTCGGCCTGACCGTGGCCCGCCACTTCCTCCAGCTGCGCGCCGTGTCGAGCGCCTCCGACGAGGACTTCGTCCGGGTGGCCAACCAAGCCCTCACCGCAGGCCTGGGACTGGAGCGTTCCCGCTAGCGCTCCTCGCAGCCCTGCGCCGTCCGACCGTCGGCCAGGACAGACGCAGGCCTGCGGCCGGCCTGACCACCTGGTGGCCTATAGCGGCCCGGGCGCCTTCTTAGACAAGCGCATCTTCTACCTGGCCGGCCCAGTCACCGTAGAAGGCGCCGAGGTCACAGTCGCCGATCCAGTGCACCTCATCTGGGAGCTGAGCGCCCTGGGTGGCGACGACCGGCTCGAAGCGGCCGAGAAGCTGCGCACGTGGCTACTGTCCCGCTGAACGACCTTGTGCTCGGGGCAGCTTCAGTCGCTGACGACCTCGGCTTTGTCGCCCTGGCTGATGTGGCTTCCGCCTGCGAGGGCACCGAGGCCCTCATCATCGGCGGCCACATGGTCCAGCTGCATGTCTACCGCTGGGGCCTTGGCGCCGAGCTGTACCGCCAGACCCAAGACGCCGACTTGGGCATGGGCCGCCTCGCCGCCAAAGACCCCGGCGTCACCGACCGCCTGAGGGACATCGGCTACCGCCGCACGGCGGGGAACGTCTTTGAGCGCGACGTTCATGACATCCCTGTCGCTGCCCCCGACGGCCGGTCCCACCGGGCCGTGGTCGAGGTGCTGGTGCCCGCGTACACGAGCCGCGCCCGCCGTAGCCTGCGGCTCGGTGACCACCTCACCACTACCGAGGTCCCCCGCCTAGCCGAAGCGCTCAAACGTCCCGCAGTCACTTGCCAGCTCCGCCTGACCCGCCTAAACAACCAGGTCCTGGAGACGACAACCTCCCTGCCTGATGAGGTCTCGGCCCTTGTGTTGAAGGTCCTCGTGCCAGGCCAAAGGCTAGAGGACCGCGATGCGCTGGACATCTGGCGCTGTACCGAGGTGCTCATAGCCGCGGGAGTTCATCCAAAGCATCGTGCGATACCGGGGCCTGTCGGTCGCCGCCGGGGATGCACTGCACACCCGCATGCGGGCCACTGTCGCCCGTTTGACCGTAGCGGACCGTGCCTAAGGTCCGACATCCCTGCCCTAGCCGACACACTTATGACACCCGTCGAGCCCGTCCCGGTGCAACGCGGCACCCCCGCTATGCCGCGCCGGACGTGGGTCTATGCGACTCCGGGACGCCCGGACATTGATCAAAATACCCGAGGCGTGTCCTCGGCTAGCTGTCGGGCAATGGTGTTCTCGTAGGTTGTCACTAGGACCAGTGCCGACTGCCGCCTTGGCACCCGGTGGCGAGACTTGCGGCTCATGCGTGGCGCCACGTTGTTGCGCCGGGACGAGACCACGAGCGCTAGGACACGGCAGAGCCCGAGGTAAACAAGAGAGAAGGCCACGGCTAATGATCACCCGCAGATAAGCAGAGCGCCAGCTCACGGCCCTGATCGAGATTGTGGCGCCCTTCACCTCGTGGCGGAGCATGACCACCTCGATGGCCGTCCTGTTGCGCAGTGCGTGAGAGACGGAGCAGCTGGAGGAGACGAACGATGTGAACGGCGCAACAACGAGGAACCCGCCCCCAGGAGCACGAAAACGGCTCCCGGGGGCGGGCGGACGGGTTTCAAAACCTACTCGGCGCAGTAGACGCCCGGTTCCCCGCAATGCCTCTTCGTCCCGGGAGGTTGGTAGATCGTCGTAGGCGGGCTGAGGCCGGCGCCGCCACCGCCACCACCTCCGCCTCCGCCGCCACCGCCGCCACCGGCTTGCTGCTGGTTTTGGGCGACGGCGACTGATGCGCTGCAGTTGATGCCCCACTGGTTGATGCTGCATACCCGCATTTGCACGGTGCCGCTTGGCACCCCGGGACTCAGGAACTGCATGACCGGGTAATCCGTCATCAGCGGGGCGTACCCGGAATCCGGCCCGTTGTTGGGGCTCCAGTCGGGGTTAGGGGGCTGGGAGAGCCACGAGTTCTCCGGTCCCCCCGGCGCACCTGGTTCGAAGGTAGTGTCCGCCGGGTCGTCTCTCCAGGCGCCCGACGTGAATTCCTGCAACTGGAGCTGGGTGACACCGCTCGGCTGGTCCGGCGAGCAGATGGCCTGCACCTCGGTATAGCCGGCGTAGGTGTCGTCGGGGTAGTAAGAGCAACTGGTCGGTGCCGGCTCGGGAGAGCCCCCACGGCCGAAAGTAAGGACCACGTTCTGGCTGTCCACCCCCAGGGCGAGGCTGAACAGTTCGGGGGCGTAGGGATCGCTGGACAGCACGTAAACCTTGGCGATCTCGCTGGCCGCCTCGTGAAGGTCGCCGTTGAGGCTCTCCAGGCTCGACGACACTCCAAGTGCGGACGTGACGTTGGGGATCACCGTGCTGTCGGCCATGTTCTCAACGAAAGTCAGGGCCTCCGGGAACAGTTTTGCCAGGATGTTGGCGGACCAGACGTCGGCATCGGAAAGGCTGACCTCGGACGACGCGATACTTATGGGCGACGAGCTGAAGACGGGGTCGGGCGCGGTTACGGAGCCGTCGATTGATGTCGCCGTGTTCAAATTGACCTGGAGCTGAGCATTGAACGTGCCGTAAATGTTCACCCAGTCAATGCCAGCGATGTTGTAGTCCAAACCGACAGCGATGCCATCCACTTGGTACCGGAGGCCAAGTTGGTTGGGCCCGATAAGAGCACCCTGGAGGTCGCCGCTGGCGGGCAGGCTGCACGTCCAGTCTTTGAAAGACCTCAGGATGCTGACTAAGTGGGACTCCACTAGGTTGCAGACGGCCGTCCTGTTCTTGCTCCAGGCACTGTCTAACACTGATTGCAGGCCGGGGACCGACGTGGGCGAGAGTTTCTGCAGATTTTGGCCGACTATCGTCCCCGCCAATGCATAATTGATCTCGGGGTTGCCGGGCCAGTTGTCATAGTATGTCCCGTAGGCATTGGCATAAGCCGGCGCGGGGGGACTGGCAGCGGCAAAACCGCCCGCAACCACGGTGGCCACTAGGGCGACCGGGAGGGCCCTTTTCAGGCCACTGAGCCTTCTCGTGAGCCGCATGCCGGCGGCAAGCAACGTCGTCGCTGTATCGGTTAGGTCAGAAGTCCTGCGCATTGTATTTCCTCCTCGTGAGTGGGCCGGTCTGGCCGTCGCCAACGGTTCTCTCACGAGTTCTTGCTTGTCCTGCGATCAATTTGTGATGATCCTGGGGAGGAGAGGCCGGACGGCGTCGCCCGCCGTGGGGCCATGGCTCGCGGCGCCAAGGGGTGGCGCCGATCGCAATGGCTTCTTCGTGGGGACCACAGAGGGCCACGATGCAAACGAACGAGCGCTTTTCACTACCTGTGACTTCCTTGGAAACGAATGCTGACAGCACACGCCCAGAAGTGTCGGGCCGGCAGCTGAAGGGCGCCACAATCTCGATCAGGGCTTTGAGCTGGCAGTTCGCGCAGATGCCGGTCATCATGGAACTGTGGCCTTTTCGCTCGTTTACCTCGGGCTGTGCCGGGTTCTGACGCTCGTCGTGTCGTCCCGACGAGGCGAAGCCGACAAGGATGTCGAGCTGGTCGTCCTCCGTCACCAGGTCCGGGTCCTTAAGCGCCAGGTCTACGGCCGCGTCCGGTACCGGCCCGTTGACCGCGCCCTCCTGGCTGCGCTCAGCCGGCTGCTCCCGCGGGAACGCTGGCGAGCTTTCCTGGTTACGCCCTCGGCGTTGCTCCGTTGGCACCGAGGAGCCGGGCGCCGGAAATAGCGGGCATGGCGGCGCCAACGAGGCCCGGGACGGCCAGCGATGAGCGCCGAGGTGGTCGAGCTGATCGTACGCCTGGGCCGGGAGAACCGCAGCTAGGGCTGTGCGCGTGTTCAGGGCGAGCTGGCCAAGCTCGGCATCCGGGTCGGGGCGACGTCGGTGCGGCGCGTGCTCCCCCGCCACGGCCTGGGGCCAGCACCGCGTCGAGGCCCGACCTGGGCCGAGTTCTTGAAAGCCCAGGCCAAGGGCATCTTGGCGACAGACTTCTTCACGGTCGACACTGTGGTGTTCAAGCGGCTCTATGTCTTGTTCGCCATCGAGCACGCCGCCAGGGTGCAGTGCGCCTTTTCCCTATCGCTCACCACGACGGTCTTCAGCCAACGCAGCACAGGGTGCTTTAGCGCCTGCCCCCGCAGGCCGGCGCTGTAGGGCCAACCTCCATCTCTCGCACAGCACCGCTTCTAGAGTTATCCCTTACATGGCAGCTCCTTCTGCGTTCGTGACGCACTGCACCCTTCAGGGCCCAGCCTCCAGGTCTGGTCCTGGAGACAGTTGTCCATACCGTCGGCCCAACGCAATGCAAGCTAAAGTTGGACGCAGACTGCCTTTACTTCCGTGTAGGCCTCGAGCACCTCGTGGCCCATCTCGCGACCCCAGCCCGATTGCTTGTACCCTCCGAAGGGGAGCGAGGCGTCGAAGACGTTGTAGCAGTTGATCCAGACGGTCCCGGCGCGGAGGCGCTTGGCCATGGCGTGCGCCTTGGCAATGTTGCGGGTCCAAATTCCTGCGCCCAGACCGTACTCGCTGTTGTTGGCGGCCGCGGCAATCTCATCGAGGTCCTTGAACCGTTCGGCCACGACAACGGGGCCAAAGATCTCCTCGCGCACGATCTTCATCCCCGGCCGCGTGTTGGTAATGACCGTCGGCTCGACGAAGTAACCCTGGGCGCCAATCCGGCCTCCCCCGGTCACCACCTCGGCACCATCAGCGCGACCGGAGCTCAAGTAGCCCGTCACCCTGCGGAGCTGTTCGTCTGAGACCAGTGGCCCCATCTGGGTGTCGGCGGAGAACCCGTCCCCGACCTTTATGGATTTGGCGATCTCGGCCACGCCACTGACGACGGCGTCGAACCTCTCCTCCTCCACGAACAGCCGCGAACCGGCACAACAGCACTGGCCGTGGTTGAAGAAAATGGCGTTCGCCGCCCCGGCCACCGACGTTTCAGGATCGGCATCGGCAAAGACGATGTTGGGGCTCTTACCCCCCAGCTCTAGGCTGACTTTCTTCAGGTTCCCTGCCGCTGCCTGCACGATCAGCTTGCCGACTTCGGTGGAACCGGTAAAGGCGACCTTGTCCACACCGTCGTGGGCAGCGAGTGGTGCACCGGCGGTTTCGCCAAATCCCGTGACCACGTTCAGCACTCCCTCGGGAAGCCCGGCCTCGGCCATGAGCTGGGCGAGCAGGAGCGCCGACAACGGCGTCTGTTCGGCCGGCTTCAAGATCACGCAGTTACCCGTGGCCAACGCCGGCCCGAGCTTCCAGGCCGCCATTAGCAGCGGGAAGTTCCAGGGGATGATCTGACCGACCACGCCGATGGGCTCGCGCAAGGTGTAGGCGTGGAACTGAGCCCCCGGCATGTAGGGCACCGAAATGTTGATGGTGTTGCCCTCGATCTTGGTAGCCCAGCCGGCCATGTAGTGGAACAGGTCGGCGGCCAGGGGGACGTCTGCTGCCCGCGCCACGGCGAGAGGTTTCCCATTGTCGAGCGACTCCAGCTGAGCGAGCTCCTCCTGGTGCTCAAGGATGAGGTCACCGATCCTCCAGACGACGCGACCTCGTTCTGACGGTGTCATGCGGCTCCACGGGCCCTCGAAGGCAGCGCGGGCAGAACGCACGGCACGATCAATGTCCACGGCGCCCCCCGATGCCACCGTGGCCAGCGGCTCTCCTGTGGCGGGGTTGGGGGTCGTGAACGTCTCCCCCGAAGCGGCGTCGACCCACCGGCCGCCGATAAAGAGCTGGTGATTGGTTTGGGTGAATTCCTTCACATGATGGTCAATTGTTACGGTGGTCACGCCGGGCCTCCTTTGTCGGGTAATTCGCTCAGTTCATGCCCTGAACCTTGGTCCCGCCCAGAGCGTTTGTCAATGGGAAGTTCCGCTCCGGTCGGGAAGCCTGCCGGCGACGAGGCAAGGCGGCGTTTGGAAGTGCTGCACGTGGTGCCCGAGGGCTCACGCCTCCCTGGCCCTGAGCGGGGCTCGAACCGCAATACCCGTGCCGTCGGTCCCCACGGCTCACCTGGTTGGGCGGGCCAGCACTTCGGGCGCCTCGCCGAGTCACGATGGCCTGTGCTCGGAGCTGGTGCAGCGTTCGGGGAAGGGAGGACAGGGCTCCTCTTATAGGCGAGTTATGAGGAATTCCCATCCAAATGGGCGGTGGACGGTCTACGCCCTTGGAGCTGCGCCGATCAGTAGCCTTGGGCACCGCGCTGCGCTGGGCCGACCTCCTACCTTTACGACGGTAGCAAGGCCAAGCGCGGCGAGGCCGGCGCCAAGCTCGTGGCGGATGAGCGCGGGCGCCACCTATAGGAAGCTCGCGAAGAGCGGGGCCGCGGGTAGGTGTCTATGAGTACCTCGTCCCCGAGCGGGCGCTGGAGGGGAGCTTCGAGGACTGAGTGCTGGACCACGTCGTATGGCATGGCGTTGAGACCGCCGCCGACGTGGGCTGTGGGCCAGGGGCGTACCTGCCCCGCCTGTCCCAGCGGGCGGCGGCGGTCGTCGGGCTCGACCTTTCCCTGGGGATGCTTCAAGAGGTACGCACGAGCGTAGGTATCAGGGGCGGCACCTTCGCTGTGGCTGGAGATGCGGGGCACCTGCCGTTCCCCGACGGTTCGGTGGATGTGTTGCTGGCCGCCTTCATGCTCTACCACGTCCCCGATATTCACATGGCCATTGGTGAGTTCCGCCGCGTCATCGGGACGGATGGGACGCTCCTGGTCGCCCTCAACGGAGCAAACGACAAGGCCGAGTTGGGAGCGGTGTGGCAGGAGGCAGGCACTGCTGCCCTCGGGCCAGGGTTTCGCGTCCCCCACTGGAGCGCACGCGCCAACCTTGACAACGCTCCCGAGATGATCGGGCGTCACTTCGGCTCAGTCACCCTCGACCGCCTCCCGGGACAGTTCCGGTTCCCCCAACCCGGTCCACCCGTCGCTTGGCTCAATAGCCTCAGGAGCGGGACCGAGGACCTTGTCGCGGACGAGGAGTGGGCGGCCGTCGTGGGAGAGGCCCTGCGACGCATCGAGGGGGTGATAACTCGTCATGGCCAGTTCGTTGTCACAAAGGACAGCGGGGTTATCCTGGCGAGGTAATGGTCATCCCGCAACCGGGCCCCTTCGCTGGCTACGTTCCGGGTGTGACCCAAGAAAACCTCCACGGTGAGCCGTTTGTCGTCGGTGACCGGGTGTCTGTCAGTGGCGGTTACGACGAATTCCCGCATTGGCTCAAGGCGGTGCAGGCTATACGGGCACCGTTATCGACCTGACGGACGAGTGGGCCGTTGTGGAGTTGGACGACGACCTCGTGCTCGCAGCACCCGACAGCGTACCCGTTGGTTGGAGCGACTTTGGACGTGGCAGTGATCATGCGCTCGGCCATGTGCCCATTGCTCAAGGTCGTTGGCTTGCGCTCGGCCACGCCTGGGTCGGGCAGCTCTGGAACGAGCCAATCGGGCGACTGCAGGTGGCGCTGTGCGACAGGTTGTCAGACATCCGTCACATCCCCGCCGGGGGAGGTATCGGCGCCTGGGTGGAGGACACGCCACCATGAAGCACATTCGCCCCGCGGGAGGCTCATAAAGCCGCCGTTTACCTTACGATCAAGAGTTCCGACATTTGCTCGGAGGCGCCGGCTGCGGCAAAAAACTCAGGCGGTGCGCTACGTCGGAGAAGGGCAAGGTTCCTCGCCCTTGAAGCCACGACGCAGTCCTCCAGGCCGCGCCGGAGGTGGTCGAGTGTGGCCCGGATATCGACACCGAGCTGGGGAGGGAGGAACGTCGGGACGTGGGCGGTGACGGGCTCCACGGCCACAGTTTGCTCAAGCGCCTTTTGGCATTTGACGAGGAGGACAGGGAGGTCGCTGTGCACTTCATCGGGGAGCATCGAGTTCAAAGTGGCGAGGACGGGCGTTATACGTTCCCCGTAGGCCGTCACCCAGACCATGGCCCTTCTGTCGTACGCATTGGCCGACGCCATGTCGTCGCGTGTGCGCACCGTCATCAGGCCCCCCATCAGGGCCACGGCGATCATGAATACGGCTGCCGACCACCGGGGCCATCGCGCCCACGGACGGTGAGGACATCGCCCGCTGTCTTTGTCCGGCGGGGCGACGAGGCCCCACGCCGCTGCCGTCGTCCGTCGACGGGACCGTGGTGTGAAGGCCAGGACGAGCGAGCCCACGAGGGCGAGGAAGATCGCCAACGACTGCACGCTCTGCCTCGCCGGCCCGCAGTCAGAATCGTAGGCGGCACTGCCAAGGACCTCGTCGAACATGGCGGTTGGGGTTTTTAGCAGGGGGCTGTTCTTCTCTGCGACCAAGCTCCGGGTGAGCACGGCCGAGCCGCAAGCGGCCTTAGGCGACAAGAACATTGGGTCCCGAGGGGAGACCGGGACAGTAGCGGCGGCGACCGACCCGGCGAGCAGGACGCAGCCGACCACCACGGCCAAGAGCCGTTTTCTACCTGCCCGGCGTCCCCAACCCTCGGCGGCCTCAACGTCTGGCAGAGGAACCCAAGGCGTCCACACCCGGCGCAGCCGCAGCAAGCCAAGCGATAGAGCGCCTACTCCGATGCCTACTGGCAGGTTCACCCAGGAATGGGCAGTTAGGTTGGCCACCATCACCGACGCCGTCAGGAGTCCGAGGCAGCCGCAAAGGGCCAAAAGGAGCCGGAGGGCGCGGACTAATAACTTCGGGCGATCCCGTCGAGGCCCCGGACATGGTGGAGGGACCCCAGCCTCGGGAGATGGTCCGGACGACAAATAGACGGCCGAGCTGGGCCCTGGCCAGCGTTCTGGCCCTGGCCAGCTTCCCGTAGCCGACGGCCCGGCCAAAGCCCTGGTGGGTGCCGTCCCAGGGGGGTCGACCGGCCATCGCGGGTGGTCGTCCCCGTGCATCACGTCCATGATGTCAAGGCCCACCGAGGCCTGCTCCACGACCCGGGTTCCGCGGGAAAAGAAGGCACGGACCCCTAGCTCAGTGTTATCTATGAGTGGTTAGCCCAGTCCTAACCGCGTTCTGTGACCGTCGTGCACGGCGCCAATGGACACCTCCGTAACGCCCTAGCTGACGCTCCCCCTGCGACGAACGATCTCGCTGGTCGTCACGCCGAAGTGAACGATGAAGAAGCCCATGATCACGCCCGCCGCAAAACGTTCCACGGCCGCGCCCGCCCGTTGATAGGTGGCGTGAGACACGCAGGTGATCGTCCCGTGGTCCTCAAGCGCCCAGGCACAGCCGGGCGTCCCGCTGGTGGGGCTGCCCTGAGAGAGGGCCGGGAACGCGGTCATGCCGGCGAGCCACGCCAGGAAGAAGGCAACAAGAAGGCCGTACGCCGCTTGCTTCGGTAACCCAGGAAAGAAGAATGCCCCCCTGGGAACGATGAGCTGCCTGCAGTACCGGCACTGGAAGTGGTCGCGTCGAAAGGTTTCAGCGGATCGCCGTTTGCTGGAGGACCTTCCAGGGCGAGACCCGAGGGCCCGAGGGTTCCTGGGCGAGGATGAGCAGCCCTTTCAGGGGTGAGAAGCGATGGGGCGCAGGGCGGCTTCGGCTTCGTCAGCTCTGCCCTCGGCCTGGAACCGGACGGCCGCAACAATGGCCCGGAGCAGGTCTGACGCTTCCGCGGAGGGACCGGGACCCGTCATCGAGAAAGAGTCTAACGAGGCATCCTCTCTGCGCCCTTGGGGACGGTTCGGAGTCGGCTCTGCTGGCCCTGGCCCTGGCCCTGGTTCTGTGTCGTGGCCCTGTTGACCTGGAACAAGCGCCTGACCTCCTGGCCCTTGCGGTACTTGCCAGACAGCCAACCGCCAGCCAGCGGGCTGTAGGCCATGACGCCCATCCCCTGGCGTAGGCATGTCGGCAGCACGTCCTACTCGATCACCCGGGTCAGCATGGAGTAGGGGGCTGTTCGGTGCGGAACCGTCCGCGGCCGCGGCGATCTGCGGCCCACTGAGCCTCGACGATCTCAGAGGCGGGGACCTTTGACGCGCCGAAGGACCGGATCTTGCCAGCACGTACGAGGTCGGTCAAGGCGCCAAGGATCTCGTCGATATCGGTGTTCGGATCGGGGACGCCCACTTGGTAGAGGTCGATCCAGTCGGTCTGCAGCCGGCGGAGCGAGCCCTCGACTCCTGCCCAAGCCCCTGAGTTGGGAAGGCTCGCCCCGGGCCCCGCCAACTCGGCATAATCCTGCGCTCGGCAGTTCCGTGCATTGCGTGGGTTAGAGGCAGGAGCCGCGGTCTTCACTGTCTCCGATGATGTCGAAGAGCATGCGCCGGAAGGTTCGAATGTGGTCTTGGCTGAAGCTGCTCAGGGCGGCCGCCTCGGCGCGGGTACAGGCGTCGGCCACTTGAGCTCCTAAGGCCTTTCCGGTCTCGGTGAGTACCGGGATTCGAGCGCGGCGGTCGTGTGGGTCGCTGCGGCGGACGACAAGTCCCTTGCGTTCGAGGCGGTCTAACTGGCTCATGAGCGTGGTCTTATCCAGTCCGAGGGTCTTTCCCAGTTCGCCTTGGGTGAGGTTTGGGGTCATGTGGAGGGCGCTCATCACGATGTAGTCGCGGAGTTGAAGTCCGTGCTTCTCCGCTTCTTCGCCGGTCGCGCTGCGCATCCGCTGTGCGGCTCGATGCAGAAGCCAGGTGATTTCCGAGTCGACTGAAGGTCCGGCGCTGGTTGAGTTGGGTTCTGCCCATGCGGGCGACGTTTGCGTCGGTACTTTTGGTCTCTGCATAGGGTTTCTTACGCTCCTTGGTTGATGTTGTTGGGCGGCCCGGTGGGGATGGGCCTTGGCGGCTGGTCCACGCGATCCGCACGGCTGGTCGCTAGAACCGGGAGTCACGGACCTGGGGCCGAACAGTGAGCTTGGCGAACGGCGACTGGACCGGGGAGCGGCGTTTGTGGCGGCTGAGTAGCGTTCAGTGGGGTTGGTTGATGGTTTGGAGGTTCGGAACTGCTGTCAGTCGGGCGGGTAGGTGGGGAATCCCGCCGTAGGCGTCGCTGTCGTGGGCTGGGACGATCTGCATGAGGTCTGCCAGGGCGATCACGCGCAGCAGGCCTTGTCGTACTTGTTCGGGGTCGCTGTCGGCGAGCTTGCGTAGCAACCAGGGCCGTTCAACGCGTCGGCGGATTCCGTCGAGCTGCCAGGTCAGGTCGCCGATGAAGGCGTACCGTTTCCCGGACGGCACGGTCACGAAGATGACCACCGAGCCGGTTGTGTGACCGCCGGCGAGCACGACGACTACTGAGCCGTCGCCGTACACGTCGAAGCTCGACGGAAAGCCGAGATACGGCGGACCGTCGAACTCGTAATCGTGGATCTCGTGTCCTGGGGACACCATTCGATACACCTTTCCGTGTGGATCCTCGGCTGCGTAACCAAGTTCACCTGAGTTCATCCAGATCGGTGCCTGGAGGTCGCCGAGGCCGCTCACATGATCCCAGTGACAGTGGGTTGGCAGCACGCCAAGGAGCCGGCTGCGGTTGTAGCCGCTGGCGTCAAGCTGCTCGCTCACCGTTTGGGTAGCCTGATGCGGAGCGCGCTCGAAACGGGAGAGGGTCGCGACGTGTGCGTCGACATCGGGCCCGAAGCCGGCGTCGATAAGAAGGTCGCCTTTGGGGTGTTGCACCAGGATCGCCGCCGCGGCGAAGTGCCGCTTGTCGCGGAACGATCCACCGCTGACGGCGAAGGCCGCTCGGGTTTCGTACGAGCCGGTGGGCAGTTGGTAGATCGTCATGTCCGAGGGTGGAGCGGCCTCGGGAAGGGGATCCGTCCAAGCGGAGGGCATAGCGAGTGATTTCATGTACCAATCATACGACGCAAGAACATCCGATTCAAGAACATCTGAGGAAAGATGACTGGACCTCTTGCAACTCGGACATGTCCTTGTTTATGGGCAGTCGTTCGATCACCTCGAAGTCGCGCTCGTCGTCCTCGAACACGGCCCAACACTCCCACTGCGAGCCCAAGCGTGACACGTACCGGATGCCGGCGTACCGAGGCTCGTCTCCGTCTCGTGCCATATACGCCCGTTCGGAGATCATCTGCGTCACTCGCCGGTCAGGGCCTCGGACGGTAGCAACGTCCAGGTCTTCCACTCCGAGAGCAGCGAGCCCGAAGCTAGTTCGGCCCGGAGGAACTGGTGCGTAGCGACAGACTCAACGTCGATGAACACAGCGCCCCTTGGGAGCCGGACCTGGACGGCCGTCCCCCTTTCATTTTCCGCCCGTCGGGGTCTCGACCGAACTGCGGTCGCAAGCGGGCCCCAGAGTCGGGGAAGCGATAACAGTCCTGCGCACGTCAGGCGCCGATTGTTGGCATTGTGGCCGCCCGGTACGCCAAAGCCATCCCGCCAATCTGGTGATGGAAGTGACGGCCGTGGCAACGAGGCTTGGCTTCGTTCACGCCTCCTGCGGCCCTTCCCAAGTGCGGGACAGCCGGTCAAACCGCAAGGCAGCAATCCGAGCCGCCGAGACGCTAGTGGACGCCGGTACTGACATGAACGTCGGGCTGCTCGAGGACGTCGACGCCGACGAGCGCAGGCAGTCCTACCAAGAACTCGGCCTCAACCTCATCTCGGGACCGTTCGCCAGCCTCTCTGGCGCCGAGGCTTTGGCCGCCGTGCGCTCCTACCGGCAAACAGCAGCCAACCACAACCAGAACCTCCTCGGCGTGCTACGCCAGCTCTTTACCACCGGGGCCTGGTCCCCTGCCCCTATCACTCCCGGCTAACACCGCCGAGTGGGCACTCCCGTACCTGCCAGCGACACCCGCCACGGGGGCCCGCACCGTACCCCCGGCTGACGCACCTGCGCTCCGCGCCGGGTTGTCGTCAAGGCAGCCGACCGCCCCGCAGTTATAGAGACATCAAACGAGCCCTTCGCACACTTCGCAAGGGACCTGAATACTTGCAGAAAAACAACGACCGAAAGTCGCCCCTAAACCCGGCCGGCACGGCTGGACGCCGTAACCGGCTCGGCAAATAACAGCGAGAACTACTAGCCCTCCTCGTAGGTGTAGGTCGTGGACGCGAAAGCCGCCCCGCCAGGCGTCTCGACTACCACGCCAACCCCCGGTGAGGTATCGCCCGGGAGGGCAGCGGTCACCGCCGTGATCTCGGTGGGCGACACGACGGTGTACCCCACCACCGGGAATCCGATGTACACCTCATAGGCGCCAGTGAAGTTGGTACCGGTTATCGTCACCGAGGTTCCGCCGGCCGCCGGTCCCGACGTCGGGCTGAACGAGGTGATGGTGGGGGCCGGAGCTTGGTACGTGAAAGCACCGGTATCAGTACCGGTGCCGCCGATGGTGGTGATGGCGACATTGACGGCGCCCGCCGAACCGGCCGGGGTGGTAGCGGTGACTTGGGTGGCCGAGACGACCGTGAAGCCGGTTGCCGCGGTACCGCCGAAACTGACGGCGCTGGCCCCGGTGAAGGCAGTACCGGTGAGCATCACGGTTGTACCGCCGGCCAGCGGCCCTGAGGTTGGGCTGATCGCGCCGATGGTCGGCGCGGCGACGTAGGTAAAGGCACCGGTATCAGTGCCCGTCCCCGCCGGTGTCGTGACGGCGACATTGACGGAGCCCGCCAAGCCGGCCGGGGTGGTGGCGGTGACCTGCGTGGCCGAAACGACCATGACGCTGGTTGCCGCGGTGCCGCCGAAACTGACGGCGCTGGCCCCGGTGAAGTTGGTACCGCTGATCGTCACGGTCGTACCGCCGGCCGCCGGCCCTGAGGTCGGGCTGATCGAGCTGATCGAGCTGATGGAGGGCAGGGCGGGAGAGCTCCCAACGGGGACCGGGTCGTACTGGTAGCCGGCGTTGTCGGTGGCTGTCCCACTCGGAGCGCTGACGATCACAGCAACGGTGCCCGCAAGTTCCGTCGGGGCGGTAGCGGTGATCTCGGTGCCGGAGTCGACCGCGAAGCTGGACGCCGGCGTACCGCCGAACGTTACCGCCGTAGCGCCGGTGAACCCAGAACCGGTGATCGTCACGATGCTGCCTCCGGTAACCGGTCCTTCAGCCGGCGAGACCGACGTAATGACCGGCGAAATGAGATAGGTGAAGGCGTTGGCGTCCGTGGTGGCACCGCCCGGGGTGTGGACGACGACATCGACGGCCCCGGCCGTCCCCGCCGGCGTGGTAGCGGTGATCTCGGTGCCGGAGCCGACCGTGAGGCTGGACGCTGCCCTACCGCCGAACGTTACCGCCGTAGCGCCGGTGAACCCAGAACCGGTGATCGTTACCTGGGTCCCGCCACCGACGGGCCCCGTGGCGGGTGATAGGGCGCCGAACACCGGGGCGCCAGTGCCTGGCGTTGTCATCGCCTCGATACCGACTATGGGCCCATTCAGGTGCATCTCAGCGGTCGAAGTGCGGATGGCGGGGATGGAACCGTCCAAAGTGGCGTCGCCAAACCGGAGAACCTTGCCGTCCGCGGCGGCCAGCCAGTAGCCGCCTCCGTCGAAAGTGGCGGCGATGCCGACAATGGGGGTGTTGAGGTCCATGTCAACGGCCGAGCCGTGGAAAGCGGCATCACCGAAGCGGAACACGCCGCCGTCGGCCGCCGCCAGCCAGTAGCCGCCCCCGTCGGGAGTCTTCGCCATGCCGACGATCGGCCGGTTAAGGTGCATCCCGGTGGCCGAGCCGTGCAAAACGGCGTCCCCAAAGCACAACACCTTGCCGTCCGCCGCGGCCAGCCAGTAGCCGCCCCCGTCACTGGTAGCCACGATGCTGACGATCGGGCCGTTCGGGTTCGTCCCGACCGTCGAGCCGTGCGAAACGGCGTCACCGAAGGGGAACACCTTGCCGTCCGCGGCGGCCAGCCAGTAGCCGCCCCCGTCGCGAGTGGCGGCGATGCCGACAATGGGGGTACTGAGGTGCATGTCAACTGCCGAGCCGTGGAAAGCGGCATCACCGAAGCGGAACACGCCGCCGTCGGCCGCCGCCAGCCAGTAGCCGCCCCCGTCGGGGGTCGTCGCTATGCCGACGATCGGTCTGTTGAGGTGCATCTGGGCGGCCGAGCCGTGGAAGCCGGCATCGCCGTAGCGGAACACCCCACCGTCCGCTGCCACCAGCGAGTAAGTGCTGGTACTGGTTCCCTGAGTTTGGGAAGGAATTCGATCGATAGTCGCCGCTGGAGCTATCCCGACGGCGCCCGCCGATGCCATTGCGGGCGCAAGCCCGGCAAACGCGAAGCAGACGCTCAGGGCCCCCCCGAGACCAACATGTCGTAATTTCTGCAAATGGTCCATATTTCGTAAGTAGTTCATCAACTGCCTTTCATTGTTTTCGGCACAAGCCAATCTTCGTTGGGGAGCAACATTTTCACCTTGCGCCGCTTTAGCACGCGGTTACGACCAGGGTCATCGCGGTGCCGGCGATCAGCGAGCCGGCGGTCGCCGACGCTGGACGTGCGCAGCTATAAATGCATGCCCCGCCGGATCGGGTACGTCATCGAGCGCCAGCACAACAGATGCCGGCGGCGGCCGGCCCGCTTGGCCCCGGTCCGCGCTAAACCCACCCCCTCATGACGTGTCCCCGTGACGGTGGGTGTGTCTCTGGGGTTGCGTATGGGGCCAACACCAGTTGAGGTTTTCCCTTGACCAGCAGGGTTTAGGGCTCGCTCAACAATCAGCTGCGGTTACGGGCATCGTGTACGGAAATTGTCATGCGCCGCCAGGCAAGACAGGAGGTTTTGTCCTCCCAAGAAATTGTGCTGCGCTCTTTTTCATAGGTCACCTCGGCCTCGCTCGAAGGCGTCACCGGGGGCCCGGCAACGGTGGGGCACCACAAAGAGTGCTCGCTTCCCTACTCTACAGGGGGTCCTGTCGATAACTAGGACTTAGGGAGAAAACTTCCAGAGTTTGTCGTGGTGAAGCCTTACCGGCGAACACGACCTGACCACGGGACCGCCGAAGGATTGATGGGAGAACCGGCGCACAACCGGTGACGGGGTCGTCAGGGGCACCGTTCGGGGACTTGAGGTAAGTCAGCTTTCGTTGTTCGATGTGCCCTGATGTAGCGGAGGTGTTGGCACGACGGGTAATACCGTAGCCGTGTTGGGTCCCGTTTCGCCACGTCGGCAGTCTCCGGGAGCGTTGCCCGGCATTCTTGCCCGAGCGGTTAATGGTTGTTCGGGACAACCGCGACGCACGCGGTGTGCCCGAGCGTCGGCTTGGCGACAAGCTTGTCCTGATGTAGTGGAACCGAGCCGTCGCTGACGGGGTCTCCTTGGTGTGGAGAGAGCTGACGTGAAGGGGGACCGGCCTCGCAGGAGCGTCGCGGCGCAGCACGCGTCGCTCAGTGGGCTGGCTTGGTCATGTGCGTTGGCGGCGCCCTTGGCCATCGGGCCCGCCGCGTCCGCTTCGTCGATGGGTACATCTAGGCCAGTGAACTGGTCGCATCTCAGGTACCCGGTCGATTGTGACCGCGCTCCGACCGGTGTGCTCGAAGCCCTGCGTGTTCCCGGCACGGGCAACGACGACGTGACCGTGGTCCTACTGCAGTGCCCGTGGGAGGACGGCTCGGGGTCGGAGTCGGTCCTCAGCTACGGCAGCAACGGCCCCGAGTCGAGGTTGCTCCAAGTGGTGCTCAGTACCAAGGACGGCTGGACACCTATCGGGGTCAATTGGGTCGGCGACTACATAGACCTGTGGAAGGGGCCCGGCGGCTTTTCCTTGCGAGTGGCGGGGGCCCGAGGCAACGCACCCCGCGGCTGCCTCAACGTGTTCGCCACAGTTTCTTGGCGTTGGAAACGAGCTGGAGGCGGCCGAGGACGCCGAAGCCCCCGAGGGCACCACGTCGTTGGCTGCTGCCCGCCGGCACCACGCTGCGCTGGCCGTGGCGGCGCTGCTCAGCTAGAGCGGCGCTCAGCCGAGGCCTTCAGCTCCTAAGCGTGGCCCCGGGTGCACACTGGCGCGTTCTCCCTGGTCGGAGCTCCCCTGCCAGACTTGATTCCGCCCTCAAAGGCACACGTCGTCCACTCTCCGCGACGCCCTGACCGGCCACGATGCCGCACTTTGCACCTGGGGACACCTTCAGGACCAGTGGGCCTTGATGCGGGTTCGGCGTCCCATGGTCGCGTCCGACAATGAAGTACAGGGGGCCCTTTTAGCCAACTTTTCGTTACGCAGCCAACGTCGGAGGCGCGGCGTGTCGTCCGATGACGACGGATACATCGGATTGGCCCGCAGCAGCTCGACGGGCCAATACGGACGCGCCGGTAATGGCAATTGCCATTCCGGCGACGGTGTAGATGGCGATGACGACCAGGCTGCCAACGACGTCGTACGAGCCGAAGTAGACGATGCGCCGGATCGCTTCG
>CAYZVQ010000026.1:0-27746 GCA_964481925.1 uncultured Acidimicrobiaceae bacterium | reverse complement strand
GCGATCGCCCTCTTCAGGCGAAGTTCACGGCTAAAGGTGGGAACGAGCTCGATCTCGGCCCCGGCCAAGTCGATTGTCGCTGGCACCAGGAACAAATTGCGCAGGTTGGTCGGTTCGATGCAATCCTCGATCGGGACGTCATGCAAGAGGACGTCGTAGATAGAGGTGTCGAGGTTCCGAGCGTTGACACCCAGTCCCGTCGTCGCGTTCCCTTGTGGGTCCAGGTCCACTACCAGAACGCGGTACCCCATCTCGGCCAGAGCTGCGCCAAGGTTGACGGTGGTGGTCGTCTTGCCGACCCCACCTTTCTGGTTGGCTACCGCCAGTACACGGGGAAATGGTGGCTTGCCTGGCGGTGCAGCGCCGATGCTGCCCGACGGAGCCCTTTGTGCCGATTGCGCGCTGTCGGCGGCCAGGCCCGGCGCATGCACCTCTTCGCGTTCCGTGTGAGCCCGACTTGAGGAGCCGAGGGTCACCGCGCCATCTTCGGACGCCGTTCGAGCTGAGGTAGAGGTCCCCTCCTCGCCTCTCCGGTCGGAGTTTTTCATTGTGTCACCATCCTGTCTCGCCACGACCCTAACGGCAAGCACTGTGACTGGGTCGGGCCCTTGCCCGCAATCCTGCCACCGTTGGTCCCTACTTCATGTTTCACGTGGAACATCCTGGGCCCAGCCTTTACCCAGGGTCGGTCAGTCGAGATGCCACGGAGGTGGGTCTTGACGACATCCCGCCGGTGGTCGATGGAGGTCCTAGTCCTGCTCAAGCCACAAGGACGCTACATCGTGCGGAGTGAGCGCTCGGAGGCGGATGGGTCACGCATCGACCTTCGGCATGTTCCTTGCGCTCCTCACCGTAGGCCCAGGCTCAGAACAGCGGGCGCTTGAAAGGCACCCCAACCCGCCGGGGATAACGCGGCGGGCAGGGCGAAGTTGCCACCAGACCACTAATCGTCGTGGGACCGCCCCCAGTGTCGACAACCTGGGTCCGTTCCAGGGCCAACCCAAGTTCTGCCAGACCTGCCACGGACCACCGCGACGGCGGGGAACCGGGCGGCTCGGCGACGAGCAGGAGAGCGCCGAGCTTCAGTAGCGGGGCCGCGCACTCCGCCGTCGGGGCGGGTGGAGCGAAACTGCGGGCCGTAACGAGGTCGGAAGCTCCTCGGAGGGTCGTGCGGGCGACGTTCTCAGCCCGGTCGCATAAGACCTCGACCCGATTAGCTGAGCCCAGTGTCTCTAGAGCACTTTTCAGCCATGCCGCTCTCCTTTGGTTGCTCTCGACGAAAACCCATCGGCTGCTCGGCCACGTCAAGGCAAGGACGAGCCCCGGGAGTCCGCCGCCGCTGCCGAGGTCGACAGCGATCTGCGGGACCGCCGTGACCATCTTGGCGAAAGCCAGGCTCCGCTCCATCTGGGCGGTTACAGGTCCCGGACCGAGGAAGCCGTACCGGCGAGCTTCGTTTAGGAGCGCTTCGAGCACGGCCGGCCCGTAGCTGGAGGAAGGTTGAGCGCTGAACTCAGTCACGCGGTCCGCTGCCCGGACGGCCTAAACACCGGCGGCGTCGAAGACGCTAGGAACCGGGGTTTTCTTCTCCAGCGAACGTTGCGTCAAGGGGATCGGACGAAGAAGCACGCTCGGGCGAGGCGTCGGCGGCCAACGGGATAACGACGACCCGACGGTATGGCTCTTCGCCTTCCGAGATCGTCCCCACACCTTCGACGGCATTTATGGCGTCGTGTACGACTTTCCGGTCAGAAGGGGGCATCGGTTCCAAAGCGCGCTTTACGTTGCTGGCCTTGACTTCGGCAGCCACGTTCTGAGCGAAGCGGGCCAGAGCCTCCTGCCTGCGCCGTCTATACCCGTTGACATCGATGACGAGCCGGCAATCGCTGGGCGACGCCTGGCGCTGGAGCACCGTACGGGTCAGTTCTTGGAGCGCGAGCAAGGTCGCGCCCTTGGGACCTATAAGCGTCCCCAGGCCCTCCCCCTCGATGCGGAGTTCCACCAGCTCATTAGTCAGCTCGCTGCTGGTGATGGTGGCCTGGGCGCCCAGCTCTGAAAGGAGGCCCTGGAGGAAGTCCCCAGCTAATCGCACTTGCTCTTCGATCGAGGCGGTTGTCACGGGGTCGAAACTAGTGCTTTCCTGCGGCGCGCTGTCACCGGCCGCCTTCGGCGCCCGGGGCCGCCGACGGCGAGATGCCTGCCCGTCACGGTCACCCCGCTCCGCTCCGCTATCGCGCGTTTCGCCGGGCGACCGGGTAACGGGAGCGGGGCCCTCCTGCTCGGAGTCGGCCGGTCCGCTGCTTGCCTCAACCTCGGCCGGCCGGGGGGCCGCTTCGTGGGCGGCATGGGGGCGACTGCGCTTGCGGTCTCGCCGGTCCCCCTTTGGCCGTGGGTACCGCGGTTGGATGCGCGCCCGCACTCGCGCTTCTTCCTTCAGACGACCGAAGAGCCCGATCTTTGGTTCGGAAATGATCTCGAACTCGGCTTCGTTCTCGGCCACCCCCAACTGCTCGAGCGCGGATTTCTTGGCCTCTTCGACTGTACGACCAGTCGTCTCTACCCATTCCATTCGTCTATCGGCCCTTGCGTCTGCGGTTACGGGCACGCTGGTTGGCGTTGGTCCCCAGGTTACGGCCGACTTGCTGGCCGCTCACCTTGCCATTGCCAGCCCCGTTGCCGGTGGGGAGCTGTTTGGGAGGAGGCGGCCGCCTAGGAGGTGAGGACTTTGGGAGCGCCGGTCGAGCGGGCTTTCCCTCGATCTCTTCTAAGCGTGCCTCGACAACTTCGATGTCCCTATCGTCCCGGGCCACCAGCGCCTTCACCTTGGGGTCGTAGCGGTACATCATCCACTGCTGGCCCACGCGGAACAAAGCGGAAACGGCGTAGTAGAGGATCAGGCCAGATGGGAGGCGGATGCAGATCAACCCGAAGAGGATGGGGAAGTACCGCATGAGCTGCATCTGCGAGTTCATCTGCTGGTTCTGGCGAACCATGGGGTTGAGGTTGGTGATCTGGACCTGCTGGTAGTAGTTCGCCCCGATCATGATGAGGAGGAGAACGCAGGAACCAACGACCTCGCCCACGCTGTGGGTCTTGGTGATTGCGGTCCAGGCACTGGTGGCCAGGTTGATGCCCAACGAGTGGATCTGGGCGCCCAGGCCAGTCCCGCGGGCACTGGCGACCAGGTCCTTGTACATCTTGGTTTTGTGGCTCAGGTACAGCGGTGCGGCCTGGTAGCTCGAGCCGACGCGCACCTTGGCCCCCAGGCCGACAATGACCCGGTAAAGGACATAGAAAAGGGGTAGCGGCAGGATGGCCGGGAGGCAGCTACCGAAGGGGCTGACGCCCTCCTTCTTGTAAAGCTCCGTCAAGGCCTGGTTGAGGGCCAGCCGGTCGTTCTTGTGCTGCTGCTGCAGTTGCTTCATCTTGGGTTGAAGCTTCTGCATGGCCAACATCGAACGGGTCGACTTGAGGGTGAGCGGGACGACCAGGACCATGAAGCTCAGGCCGAGCAGCACGATGGCGGCGGCGTAGTTGGGGACCAGGGAATAGAAGCCGGCCAGGACCCACGCGACCAGTTTCTCGAGACTTGTCACTTTCCGGTCCCTTCAGCGACTGTCTGCGGGCAGGTGGCCGGGACGGGGTCGAAGCCGAACGGCCCCCGGGGACGGCACCTCAAAAGTCGCCGCAGTACAAGCGGCACCGCTTGGCGCGGCCCGAACCTATCGAGGGCTTCGACGGCATACTCCGAGCACGACGGGACAAACCGACAAGCCGGACGACTGTTGACGGTCAACGCCCGGTAGAAAGTGATCAGCGCCCTCAGTGTTGACGTTGCGACTGACCGTGCCGGCTGCTGCTCATTTTCAATTATCACATGCCGTCCTGCTCTGTTTGCCGCCCGGCTGATGGTCGTACCAGACCGGTCCTGTTTTGCCGGCTCGCCAGCAAGCTTACGGCTTGCTGCAGGTGGTCCGATATTTCCTGAAAGCTGAGGACAGCTGCCGCCGGCTTCGCCCGTACCAGGTAAAGGCCGGCAGGCAGCACTTCCAGGCGTCGTGCCGCTTCTCGCAAGCGACGCCGGAGACGGTTGCGCACCACCGCGTTGCCCACCTTCTTGCCAATGGCGAACGCGAGAGCCGGAGGGTCCCCGGCGGGGCCCTCGGCCCAGGTAACGGTGAGAGGTCCGGACCTCGCCGTAGCTCCGCGGCGGAGCCTTTCGAACGTGGAGCGACCCCTGGCCCTCCACGTCAGACTGCCAGGCGGTTCCGGCCCTTCAAGCGGCGCGCCTTGATTACCGCCCGCCCGGCCCTGGTAGCCATGCGATGTCGGAACCCGTGGCGCCGGGCGCGCCGACGATTGTGAGGTTGGAAGGGACGTTTCACTCATTGCCTCCTCGGTGAGACTTGGCCTCGGGGCGCCGCTGTCCGACCCTTACGCCGCGATAGACATTGGGGCCCACGTCGCCACAAACGGTCGAAGCTGGCACGCGTTGACCAAACCGGCCTACGGCGTAGGCCCCAGCGTAGGGGACGGCGGGGCGTGGGCGCCAGCAGGGCGGGCCCGGTGGCCGAGCGCCTCTAGTCCGGGCGCAGGCAGTACGTTCGGGATATGCCCGCTTCGAGCCTCCCCAGCTGGCAAAGACCGATGTCCGCGGGCCCACCTCCCGACGAGGGTGCCAGGACCGCTGAGAGGGCGTGGCCGGGCCTGGCATGGCCGCACGAGGGCCTGTCCGAGCCGGGGCCCGCCCCCGTCCCGCCGGAAGGTCGCGGTACTACGGCACCTGCTCTCGAACCGGGCGATAGCGGTAACGGTGAGCCCGGCTTCCCCCCCGGGACCGCATGGTGGGCGGTACCCGGCGCGCTGGTGGGCATCGTCCTGGCCGGGCTTGGTGCCAGCATCGGCTACGCCCTGACCAATAGTAAAACCAGCTCCGCGTCTGACCTGCTGGGCGAAGCCGGCCTTTGGGTGGCGATGCTCGGTACCGCCGTCTTTGTCTCCCGCCGCTTTGGCACAGGCAGCCTAGCCCGTGACTATCACCTCGCCATCCGGCCCAAGGACCTGGTCTGGGGCGTGATCGCCGTGATTGGCGCGCTGATCGTGGTGCAGGGCGTGCTCGGCGCTTTCGCCGGCACCAAGTTCGCCGGTAGCAACGACGAGATCCTGACCCAGCAAAAAGGCAACAGCGTGGGGCTCGTAATCGTGGCTTTGCTGGTCGCCCTGGGCGCTCCCTTCTTCGAGGAGCTTTTTTTCAGAGGTTTTCTGCGCACCACTTTGCAGCGGCGGTTCGGCGGCCACGGCGCCGTTTGGTTGCAGGCTGTTTTCTTCGGTATGGCTCATTTTGGCGAGGCGGCTAACTCGGCGGGCAATGTATCGGTGGTGCTGGCCATGTTCGGTGTGGGGGTCGTGCTCGGTTACACAGCGAAGCTGACGGGGCGTCTGGGCGCCGGCATGCTCGCTCATTGCCTGTTCAACCTGCTGGCGGTGGCATTGGTCCTATGAGGGGCTCATGAGGTCTCGCCGCAGGCAGCCCGTGCCCCCCTCCGGCCCTCCGGACCTATCGGGGGAGGCGGTGCCTGCCTTCTCGCCGGGCCCGGGAGTTGCCGGTCCTTTTGAGGGCGACGGTGAAACGGGGGCAGAGCCCCGCCCGGCGGCCGAACTCCACCAGAAGGCCGAACATCATCACCGTAATCTTCAGGGGGGAGCGGTCCGGGCTGCGGTCTTCGGGGTGAGCGACGGCTTGGTGACCAACGTCTCGTTGATCCTCGGTGTGGCGGGCGCCCAGACGGGGGCGAGCTACGTACGGCTGGCCGGTTTCGCCGGCCTGCTGGCCGGGGCTTTCTCGATGGCGGCCGGCGAGTACGTGTCAATGTCGGCGCAACAGGAACTTTTGGGCCGGGAACTCGAGGTCGAACGCCGTGCCCTGCACCTGGCCCCGGAAGCCGAACGAGAGGAGCTCGCTCAGATTTACGAACGCCGGGGCCTCAGCGTCGACGCGGCCGCGTACCTGGCCCAAATGATGATGAGGACGCCCGAAATGGCCTTGGAGGCGCACGCCCGTGAAGAGATCGGCATCGACCCGTCTGTGATCGGGTCGCCCTATCCGGCCGCCGCCTCCTCCTTGGCCAGTTTCACCCTGGGAGCGGCGGTGCCTCTCGTCCCGTGGTTCTTCTTGACCGGCGGCGTCGCCGTTGCCGTCTCGGTCGTCGCGGTAGCTCTATCGTCCCTGGTGATCGGCCTGGTGCTGTCGCAGGCCACTGGCCGTTCACCCTTGCGCAGCGCGTTGCGCCAGATCGTCGTCAGTATGCTCGCGGCCGGTGTCACATACCTGGTCGGACGGCTTATCGGCGTCAGCGTGGTGCACTGAGCTTGCGCTCCGTCGGCGGCCGCGCCGTCGTGCTGGACGCGCTGCGGACGCCCTACGGCCGCCGCGGCGGGGCGCTTTCCAGTTGGCACCCTGTCGACCTTGCCGCCGAGCTGCTGTCCCAGCTGGTTGGCCGCCACGGGCTCGACGGGTCGCTCGTTGAAGACGTCGTGCTCGGCTGCACCTCACAGGTGGGCGCACAGGCCGGCAACATAGCCCGCAGGGCTGTCCTGGCCGCAGGGTGGCCCGAGAGCGTCCCGGGTGCCACCGTCGATCGGCAGGCGGCGTCCTCGTCCCAGGCCGTCCACTGGGCGGCCCAAGCCGTCATGTCAGGGGCGCAGGATCTCGTTGTCGCCGGGGGGGTGGAGGTGATGACAGCCGTCCCGCTGGGTGCAAACCTGGCGGTACCGGCAGTCGGAAAACCCTATGGCCGGCGCCTACAGGAGCGCTACCGAGCCGGTGGGGGGCTGTTGCCACCGGGGCTGGCAGCGGAGGAAGTGGTGCGGCGCTGGTCGCTCCGCCGGCCCGAGCTCGATGCGTGGGCCCTTGCCAGTCAGACGAGGGCACGACGGGCCCAGCGCCACCAACCGGGGTACTTCGTCGCGCTGGCGACTGCACCCCTGTCGACTGGAGCGCCAGCCAGCCTGCTGGTAAGCGACGAAGCCTTGTTGCCGCGCCGCTCGCTTGCCGACCTGGCCGCCTTGGCGCCTATGTACGTTGACGGCGGAGCCATCACCGCGGCAAATATGGCCGCAGAGGGAGATGGCGCCGCCGCGCTGTTGATCGCCAGTCCTAAACGGGCCAGTGACCTGGGCCTGAGCGCCAAAGCGGTGATGGTGTCGTTCGCCGTTGCCGGCGGCGGGCCTGAGGTGTGGCCGGTCGCCACCATTGCGGCCACCTCCGAAGCACTGCGCCGTGCAGGCTTGGTCCCCGACCAGGTGGGGCGTTTCGAAGTGCACGAGAGCAGTGCGGCCGCGGTCCTGGCGTGGATGGCGGGAACAGGAGTTCCCCCTGAAAGGGTCAACCCGGAAGGAGGGGCACTGGCCACTACGGCCCCCCTCGGCGCCGCCGGGGCCGGGCTCTTTGCAGCCGCCGTTGCCGGCCTCGCCTCCGGTGACGCGCGGTACGCCTTGGTCTGTTGTGCGGGTGAAGGCGGTGTGGCGACGGCATGCGTGCTCGAGAGCGCATGACCGTCCACAGCTGTGGACAACACTGGGGAGTGTCACAGTGCTGTAACTTTGCGTAAATCTCCTCTGCGGCCTGCGTCGAGGGCACATAAGGCATCATCGTGCGGGTCAGGACGCAATCTCTGGCGCTGTCCGAGGTGACGGTGCGGGTAGACGCCTCACTAACCAGATCGAGATCGACGGCGCACTCGTTCGAAATCCGCCGGAGGTCGTTCTGCTTGCTCGTGGCACGGGAGGGCCGGACCGGCGTGACCGAGAGCTGCCGGAGACTCGCGCCGAAGAAGCTCACCGGACTGTTCGACCAGTAACGCCGATCGGCAGAGCCGGGTCGTCGCGATCAGCCGGCTATTTTCCGAGCTGCGGCGTAAGTCCGTCCACGTGCATCTCGTAATACTCGTTGTTCGCCCATGGTCCGACCGCGCCTTCAACCACTTCACGCACGGCTTCGACCGATTCGCCTTCCCAGATGCAGATTCCGAGCCCGTGATCGTTGGTGGCCGCATGGATTGGCAACGCAACGTGGGCAGGAAGCCCAGCTTCGAGCGCCTTGGCCTCCGCAGCCTGAAAGCCTTCGGGGTCGTGAATTCGGTGGATGACTGTCACAAACACGGGTTACCGTCCCTTCGTCGGGGTGACTACGCGGAAGCGCGGCAGCTATTACTAGCACCCCCGTCACCTTCGGGGCAACCAAGTTCAACTGCGAGCCCACGACAGTGAGATTAGGGCAATGGGGATCTAGGCTAAGTGCGTGCCGGACGAGGAAGAGGTTGTCCGGGTCAACGAAGCGCTACCGGGCGCCGTCGGGCCGCCGACCATTCCCGGGTTGCCGAGCGGCTACCGCTACGGTGTCACCCGCTATGCCGACATCATCCTCCGTCACGCCTTCGCAGGTCGACTTGAGAACATCGTCACTTCCCTCTCGCAGTACCGTATCGCTCTTGACGAGCTGCGGGCCGGCGGTGGCGGCCGCACGGTCTTCGTGGCCCGCTTTGACCAGAGTTTGAGAGCACAGACCGAGGAGGGCGCCGTTGTTTGGGGTAAACGGAACATAACCATCAGCAAGTCCCTCGGCTTCGATGAAAACGTTCACGAGGTGGCGCGGGTACGCGGTCACGAGATCGACATGTTCGGTCTGGGTGGTATGAGCGAGGGCGACCCACTGCCCGGCATCGCCGTCGAGATGGAATGGAACAACAAGGACCCGTTCTACGACCGAGACCTCAACAACTTCGCTGCCCTCCACCGCGAGGGCGCGGTTGCGGTCGGAGTCATCGTCACTCGGGGGCCTCGCCTGCAAAAGCTGATTGCTCCGGTCATACGGTCTAGGGATGGAGGCTTCAAATACGGCCAATCGTCAACGCACTGGGAGAAGCTTGTGCCACGGGTCAACCTCGGTGGCGGTGGCGAGTGCCCGTTGCTGCTCGTGGGGATCGAGCCCGAGAGGATCGAAGATATCGGGATCGTGGAGGAGGTATACCAGGAGCTACTGGCGGCAGACGACGAGTTGGCACACTGGCGAGAGAACTATCCGGCCGGCGCTTACGGTGGAGCGCGTGCCTCCCAACGTGCACGCCGCAACGCCGCGCTCAGCAGGTTGCCACCGATAGGTGACCAGCAGTCTTAGCACGGCGGCTACCGACACTGGCAGTTAAAGCCAGTTGCCTCCCAAAGCGCTGGCTAAGCCAGCGCGGTCCTACCCCCCGTACGCAGGGTACTGGCGCCCGCGGGGAACGACCTCCACGGGTGCCTCGTTGCCCCACGCGGTCCACCCGGGCTGGGGGTACCGGGCGAACAGCTCGAGGTACGCGCCCGGGGAACAAGCCTCGATCAAGGGGTACAGCTCGTCGGGCTTGCGGCTGTGCTCTCGTTTGCACGTCTCGAGCATGTTCACCTGTCGCCGGCCAGGGGCCAGTGTGCGCAGGTGCCCCCGCACACCGAACAGGACGGGCTCGGTCACGTTGCGGAAGTAGAAGCCCACGCCTCGTCCGTCAGGGCCCCCATCCTTGCGGCGCTTGGCCCAGACGAGCATGGTCTTATAGGTGAAACCCCAGGCCTCGAGCACGGAGAGCCCTTCGGCTACTAAGGCGTTGGGCACCCACAGGTAGCAGTGCGACTGAGCGGCCATCACGTCGGCGACCGGCATGTCGGCGATCTGCTTCCATGTCAGCGTGTCGTAACGGGACAGGCGGCGATGCTCGGGGGCCACCTTGCCGGTCCGGTTAACGAAGCGCCAAGGCGGGTCAGCAAGGACCGTGCCGAACGGCCGGCCGCCGAGGTTGTCGAGGTCGAGGCCCCTGAACGCCGCTTCGGTCACTGGTTCCTCAGTTCTGCCAGGTTCCTCTCGTCCAACCGAGCCACGCGCCAGCGCAGCCAACCGTCGACCGGGCCGTTGCCTAGCGCCTTCCGAGCGGCCTCCGAGGGCGAACGGCTCACGGTGGGCCCAACCCTGATGGTCCCGTCCGCCTGCAGCACTCCTTCGATTGCTGGCGCCGACCGACGCCTTATCAGCAACCGTTCGCCATCAGTGAGGACACCGCTTCGCAGCAAGCTGACCAGTGGCACGGTCCCTGTGGTCCTGGCCGTCGTCCTTCCTCCTTTGAGATCTCCAGATCTAAAGATCTACCATGCCCAGCGGGCCGAAACGCGGATGGTGAGTTCCCGCTGGTTGCCCCGTCTCACATCGCTCAGTGTAGAACGTACGTTCGTCAGCGCGTGAGGGTTACTCACCATCGTGTTCATCCGGCGGACGCGTGGTCCACGCGAACAGTTACGCGGTCAACCGCTAAGCCACGGCCTGCGGCAGGCGGGCGGCAACCCCGTCCAATAGGCAGGCGAGGCCGAACTCAAACCGGTCGTCGCGGGTTTCTGCTGCGTCGGGGTCGATCCCCTCATTAAATATGCGGAGTACGCGTACGAACATGCCGGACCGGTCGAGCCGGTCCCACCAGGCCTGCATGGAAGCGGCGATGTCAATGTCAGTGAGCCCAGCCTTGGCCCGGGCCTGCTCAGCTCGGACCTCCCTGAGCTCGTTCAGGACCGACCCGGTGACATAGGTGTCGATCGCCGTCAGGACGTACAGCTTCGCCCGAGTGCCGAGGCCGGAACCGTCCAGGACCGAAAGGGACCGTTCGACCTGTATCAGCGCGTTGGGGCCCAAGGGTGTCCTCTCGCTGATGAAGTCCACCACCCAAGGGTGGCGGAGGAGCAACCTGCGCTTCTGCCTGGCGATGTGGACGAGGTCTGTCCGCCAATCGCCGCTTGGACCTGCCGGTACGTCCTCGCCCTCGACCGCGTCCAGCATGAAGTCCAGGAGCTGGTCCTTGTCAGTCACGTGCCAGTAGAGCGACATGGCGCCAACGTCGAGCTCCTTGGCGATGCGCCGCATGTTGACCGCTCCTGTGCCCTCTGCATCGGCCAAGCCGACGGCAGCTTTTACGATCTCGTCGCGTGACAGGGCCCGGTGGCGGCGGGCGTGTTCGGCCGGGCCTTGGTCTCTCCGCCGTGGTGCCGCCGTCGGCGACGGCGGCCAGAAATCATCGAGGTCTGTCATGGCCCAAACTTTCGGTTCGCATCTCGTGAGCCGCCCGCCGGTGCTGCTCCTCGACGAACCCACCACCGGCCTGGACCCTCGCAGCCGCCTGGTTCTCTGGGACATCATCCGCAGCCTGGTGGCCGACGGCACGACGGTGCTGCTCACCACGCAGTACTTGGAGGAAGCCGACCAGCTGGCCGACCGGGTCGTCGTCATCGACAGGGGCGCGGTCATTGCCCAGGGTTCCTCAGACGAACTGAAAGCCCAGGTTGGCGGGGACCGCATCGGCGTCACCGTGGCCGCCGAGCGCGATCTCGCCGCCGCCCATGAGGTGCTGGCCCGCTACGCCCAGGGCGAGGTCCACACCGACCCGGACCGACGAGCGGTCGACGCATTGGTGCCGACGGGCGCCGGTTCCATCCCGGCCATCGCGGCGGCAATGAGCACGGCGGGCGTGGTCATGGACGATGTGGGCATGCTCCGCCCCTCGCTCGACGACGTCTTCCTGACCCTCACTGGCCACTCCGCTGGCCCCGCCTCAGTTGCCGGCGAGAAAGTGGAGCAGCTCGTATGACGTCCACCGTGGCATCGCCCCTGCCCATTCAAGTTGAGCCGCTGCTCTCTCGGGCTTGGTGGTCGTTGCGCAACGCCCTTGTGCTGGTCCGTCGGGGTGTCGCCCGCATCGTCCGGGAACCCTCCCAGCTCTCCGACGTCACCGTCCAGCCGGTCATCTTCGTCCTGCTCTTCACCTACGTCTTCGGCTCAGCCATCCACATCCCTGGGGGCGGCAATTATCACGAGTACCTCATCGGCGGCATGTTCGGCATGGTCTTGGTCGGCACGGCCCAAGGCACCGCCGTCGGGGTTTCCACCGACATGGCCACCGGCCTCATCGACCGGTTCCGTTCGCTCCCCATCGCCCGCTCCGCGGTCCTCGGCGGCCGCGTGGTGACGGACCTGCTTACCCAGGTCATCGCCGTCGGCGTCCTCGCCGTCACCGGCCTGGCCGTGGGCTGGGGGATCCACAAGGGAGCCGCCGATGCTCTGGCCGCGTTCGGTCTGTGCCTGCTGATCGCCTTCGCCATGACCTGGGCGGGGGCTTGCGCCGGCATGCTGGTGAAGAACCCAGAAGCCGCCCAGGCAGTCGGGTTCATTTTCTTCCTCCCCATCTCGTTTGTTTCCAACACCTTCGTGCCCACCCAGGGCATGCCGGCTTGGCTGCGGGTAGTGGCGGACTGGAACCCGGTGAGCGCGGTGGCCTCGTCGTGCCGGAGCCTCTTCGGCAACCCCAACCCGGCCTCGACTATCCACGCCTGGCCCATGGAGCACCCCGAGCTGGCCACGGTCGTCTGGTCGATCGGGTTGATCGCAGTGTTCGCCCCGTTGGCCGTCCAGATTTACCGGCGCAAGTCGTTGGGCTAGTACCCTCTCAGCTCTTCGTTCGGCGCACCGCGTCCCAGGAGTTCAGGCTCCCTTCGACTTCCGGGACCAAGGGCCCTATCCACCCTGGTAGCCGGACCAATAGCGTCACTTGGAACCTAAGCTGAGGGAGCCCGCTATGCGCAATGGTCCGCTGCTCGCAGCCGCCGTCAATTTGAACGGGCCCGGCCGCTACCTGCATTGGTCGATTTTCACCGTCTCGGAAGCCAACCTGGTCCTGATCGCGGTCATGGTCGTGATCTTCGGCGCCGCTTTGCTCCTGCACTTCCCTGACCACGAGGCGGGCGATCAGGCGCCGACGCCCGGCGATGGGGAGAAGGGCCCCACCGGGCCATCGGCGGGCGGGGCCGTCCCGACGAGCCCGCCGCCGGGACGTTCGGATCTCGGCGACGACGCCGATGCCGCCATGTGGACTTCCCGGCTGCGCCGGCGGGCCGTGTCGATGCTCCCGCCCGGAAAGCTGCTCCCTGACCGCCAGCCTGCGTACGTCGCATCGTGGATCTACGTGTTCGGAGTGGCCACCCTGGCCACCCTGGGCATTGCCATTGCGTCAGGCTTCGCCCTGGCCCTGGGCGGCCCCGACTGGTGGCATACCGATCCAGTGGGCCATTTCTTCAACAGCCTCCATCTCTGGAGCGTGGAAGCCTTCATGGCCTTCATGGTCATCCACCTGTGGGGCAAGTTCTGGATGGCCGCGTGGCGGGGCCGTCGGGCGGTGACCTGGGTGACGGGCGTGGTGGCCTTGATGGCGTCGATCGTGGAGTGCTTCACCGGCTACGTCTCTCAGCAGAACTTCGATTCCCAGTGGATTTCCACCAGCGGCAAGGACGCCTTCAACGCGGTGGGTGTCGGGGCGTTCTTCAACGTCATGAACTTCGGCCAGATGCTGATGTGGCACATCGTGCTCATCCCGCTCGTGCTCGTCGCTCTCGTGGGGGCCCACGTACTGGCTGTGCGGGTACGGGGGGTGGCTCATCCCTTGCCGGAGCGGCGCGACCGAGGCCGGGCCGAGCTGGCGGCGGCGGCTGCGGCCGACCGGGCCGAGTGGCGGGGCCCCACACGGCGCTATGACATTGTCAAGGAAGCGACGGTGGCCAGCCTCGTGGCCGCCATCCTGGTCGTCGCCCTGGCCAGCCTCCTGTCCTCTCCTGACGTGCCGCCGGTCACCATCGCCACGTGGGCGAAAGTTGCCCCTGCCGACTTCATCGCCACTGCGTCCAGCGAGCTCGCCGGGACCAGCGAGACCGCGCAGTACGGGCCCCCGTACAACAACCAGACCGGCAGCCTGCAGAGCCTGCTGTTCTCCCCGGCGAAGATCCCGGGGGTGCGCCAGCCCATCGACGCCGCCCAAACCTTTGTCCTTGAGCCCCTTGACAAGGAGGCTTCCTCGGACCCCGCGCTCGCCCGGGCCCTCGATCAGTACACAGCGGCCCCGGCCAACACCCAGTCATCGTGGGCCGCCGCCTACGCCAAGGCGGTCATCAAAGTCCACTTCGACGCCGCCGGGAGCGCCATAGTGCCGCCCGCCGCCGACGGGCCTGTGCCGGTCCTGCTCGCCACCGAGCTGAGCCTGGCCCGTAGCGGCGCCCTCGACTCGGACCTCATCTCCGGCGGCGGGTTCTACGGCACCAACTCCACCAAGCCGTTGCTGTTCCTCGAGGACGGCCAGTACTTCGCCAGCGTCGCCACCGCCGACCACCTGACCGGTACGCAGTGGGGCGTCATGAACGAGACGGGCGGCTACCCGGGCCAGCCCTGGCTCTGGCTCTACACCCTGTGGTACCAGGTCCCGGGCTTCGACCACTCCGCCAACGTCGACCTCATTGCCGTCTACCTGACCGGGGTGGCTACCATATTGCTTCTGGCCATACCTTTCGTTCCCGGACTGCGCGATGTCCCGCGCCTGGTCCCTGTTCACCGCATCATCTGGCGCAACTGGTACCGGAGGAACTCCTCCGGCAGCGGTCCCGCGAGCACCTGATGGTCGTCACGGCGCCCACAGTCGGGTGCCCGGCCGGCAAGAGCCTCGGTGTCCCCGGGAACACCAGGCCAGATCAGGCAAGACGCCCCGTCATCATCCAAGGGGGCATGGGGGTCGGCGTTTCCGGTTGGCGCCTGGCGCGAGCTGTCGCGCTGACCGGTCAGCTCGGCGTGGTCTCGGGAGTTGGCTTGGACGCCCTTATGGCTCGTCGGCTCCAGCTCGGTGACCCGGGAGGCCACATCACCAGGGCGCTCGCCCACTTCCCCCGCGCCGGCGTGGCCGAGCAGATCCTGGGCCGTTACTTAGTACCGGGTGGCATCGGTCCCCGAGAGCCGTTCGTGGCGGCGCCGCGGCCCACGCTGCACCCGAGCGAGCGTGCCACCAACCTGGCGGTGGCAGCCAGCTTCGTCGAGGTCTTCCTGGCCAAGGAGGGCCATCAAGGCCTTGTCGGGGTGAACTTGATGGAGAAACTGCAGATGTCGACGCCCGCCGCCGCGTACGGCGCCCTGCTCGCCGGGGTCGATTACGTGCTTGTCGGTGCGGGCATCCCGGCCGAGTTCCCGGCCCTTCTGGACGCTCTGGCCGCGGGCCGGCCCGGCCAGGTCTCCGTTGACGTGGCGGGCGCGGGCGCCGTTCCCACACCGTTGGTGTTCCGTCCCGAAGCGGTGGTGGGCGCCGAGGTGGAGCTGAGACGGCCCCAGTTCCTCGCCATCGTCGCCTCTCACGTGCTTGCTTCCTACCTTGCCCGCGACCCCGCCACTCGCCCGGACGGCTTTGTGGTCGAGGGCCCTTTGGCGGGCGGCCACAGTGCTCCTCCGCGAGGCCCGCTCGTCTTGGACGAAGGGGGCGAGCCGGTTTATGGCCTTCGTGATGTGGCTGACCTCGACAAGGTCGCGGCCCTGGGACTGCCCTACTGGCTGGCCGGCGGCTACGCCTACCCGGCCCGGCTGGCGGGGGCGCTAAGAGCGGGAGCCGCCGGCGTCCAGGTCGGTTCCGCCTTTGCCTTGTGCGAAGAGTCCGGGCTGCTGGCGTCCATAAAGCAGACTGCCATCGTGCACGCCCTGACGGCACGCCTGCCGGTACGGGCCGACCCCCGGTCGTCACCCACAGGCTTTCCTTTCAAGCTGGCCGACTTGCCAGGCACGGTCGCCGAGGCCCAGGTCTACGAGCGGCGCGACCGTGCGTGTGACGTGGGCTACTTGCGGGCCGCATATTGCAAGCCGGGGGCCGGTACCGGCTACCGTTGCCCGGCTGAGCCGGTCCCCAGCTACCTAGGCAAGGGGGGAAAGACGGAGGAAACGATCGGCCGGTGCTGTCTGTGCAACGGCCTGGTCGCGGCTATAGGTCTTGGCCAGAGGCGCCCGGACGGGACCACGGAGCCGCCCGCTGTGACCCTAGGGCAAGACCTGGCCTTTCTTCGCGAGCTGCTCCCTCCCGGCCGTCAGAGCTACACGGCGGTGGAGGTGGTTGCCTACCTGCTCCAAGCCGAGCCGGTGCAGGAGGCGGAAGTGGCGGAAGTCACTCGAGGCGGCAGCTGACGGGCAGGCGCCGCCCGGAAATCCTCTCCGGCGTGATCTTGACCAGGTAGCGGCGCGGCACCGGCGCCAACGACCGGAGAGCGGCCAGCTCTGCGGCGGCGCGGTCGGTCGCCGGTTCGACTACTCGGGATGCGCCCACCAGCTGCACGCTCCACACTTCGCCCCGGGTCGCCCAATCGGTCTCGAACGCCACGATCGTCCCGGACAGGGCCGCCGTGAGTTTCGTGCCCTCCCCGCTGCAGAACACGACCTGACCTGCCACCATGCAGAAGTTGACCGGGAAGATCGCCGGCAGGGCGCCTATTGTGACCGCCACCCGGCCCAGGGTTGCCTTGGCCAGCAGCGACAAGCACTCGGCCTGGTCAAGGATTTCAAACCCGGCGCTGTCAAGCACCAGCCCGGTCGGTGCACCATGGGCACCTGCGATGAGGGTCATCCACCCCAGTGTCACTTAGCAGGGCCATGTGCCATAGGGGAGGAAGTCCTAAAAGTGTGGGGCCCTGTGCCTACGCAGCCCCAGGGCCCGGGCAGGGCCCTGTCGTCGCCCCCACTGGCGGTATGCGCCGGGTCAGCGGTACTGAGTCGATATGGCGAAACCGCAGACTATGAAGCCGAGCCCGCCCAAGAGGTACCAGTTGGTGGGGGAGCTCGGCAATAAGCTCATGTAATTGAGCACGATCATGAGCAGGCCGATGGCGAAGAACGTCAGCATAGTTGCCGGTACCCACCAGGGGCTGTGCCGGTAGTCCATGGGCACCGGGGCCGTGTACCGCCCGCTCAGGGTGGTCCCCGCAGTCGTTTGCCTGCGGGTGTCGGCCTTGGGGGTAACCCTTCCCGGGGCCTCTTTAGTGCGTCGGGGCATAGCTAGACAATAGGGGAAGGACGCGCACATCTCCCAGCGCACCACCCCCCAGGCCCTAAGCACGAGGCCAGAGGGCAGGCGAGTAGGGAAAACGGCCCTCGGCCGGCGCCCTCGCCACTAGCGTCTCTCTAGTGCGCCCGACCGTGCTGGTAGTCGACAACTACGACTCGTTCGTCTATAACCTCGTCCAGTACCTGGGCCAGCTCGGCGCTGACCCCGTAGTCCGCCGCAACGATGCATTGGCCCTCGCCGACGTCGAGGACTTGGCGCCGGTGGGGATAGTGATCTCGCCCGGGCCCGGCCGGCCTGAGGACGCCGGCATCAGCGTGCCTTTGGTCCAGAGCTTCGGCGGCCGCTGCCCGATACTCGGCGTGTGCCTCGGGCACCAGTGCATCGGTTATGCCTTCGGCGCCAACGTGGTCCGGGCCGCCCAGTTGCTCCATGGCAAGACATCAGAGGTCAATCACGATGGCCGGGGTATCTTCGAAGGCTTGCCCGACCCGCTCACCTGCACCCGTTACCACTCATTGGTGGTTGAGCGCGACAGTCTCGGCCACGACCTGGAGGTCAGCGCCTGGGCCGAGGACGGCACGGTTATGGGGATCAGGGGCCCACGGCTTGGGATCGACGGGGTCCAGTTCCATCCTGAAGCGGTGCTTACGGCCTCCGGGCACCGTCTTTTGGCGAACTGGCTCGTCACCTGTGGCCTAGAAGGCGCCCTGAGCGCCGTCCCCGGCGCCCCCCTCGCCATTAGTGCCCCCCATGGTGGTGACCACCGCTAAACGGGCCGAAGGATGAGCTCGTGGTCCCGGCCGCCCCTGTTGTCGCCGGCGCCGTGGTTGTGGCTGCCGGTGCCGAGGTGGTCGTAGCTGCTGGTGGCGCGGTGGTCGACGGGGCCCTGGTGGTCGCGACGGCTGGCGCCGCGGTGGTTGGCGGAGCTATCGCCGTCGTGGTGGGTGCCCGTGGCGTGTTTGAGGTCGGTGGCGGCGGCGTAGTCGTGGAGGTCGTCGTCGTTGTCGGCGCTGTCGTCGTTGTCGTGGCCGAAGCCTTGGTGGTAGTGGGGCCCGTGTACGCCCCGACGTTTAGGGTCACCAGCGATCCTTGCCGGATGGCGGTGCCCGGTGCCGGGTCCGTCGAGATGACGTGGCCGTCCTGGGCCGGGTTGGCCACGGGCTCGAACACCTCTTGCGGTTCGAGGTTGACGTTGGCCAGCTCTCTTTGAGCCTGCGATGCCGTCTCGCCGATGAGGTCGGCGGGAACTGTGGTCATCTGCTGGCCGTCAGAAACATACAGGGTCACCACCGTGCCCCAAGGTTCGGGATTGCCCCCTGACGGCGAGCTGTAGGCCACCAGCCCGGCCTTGACCGTGGCACTGGCGACGGTGTTGATCTTGTCGCCCACCCTGAGGTGGTCGGCCTGTAGCTTGGCGCCGGCCTGGGCCGGGTTCAGCCCCTGAAGGTTGGGGACGACCGTCGTAGCCAGGCCCACGGAACAATAAACGGTGACGCTACTTCCCTCCGCGGCCTTTTGGCCTCCGGCCGGGTTGGTGGAAATGACCAGTCCGGTGCCGACCGTGCTGCTGTTCCGGTCGACGTTCTTGTAAGCGAAGTTCTTTGATGTCAACGCAGTTTCGGCATTGGCACACCGCTGCTTGTCAAGGCTCGGGACCACAGCCAGCGGCGCGCCTGTGCTCACGTCTAGGTAAATGGCGCGGCCCGGCGGCACCACGGCACCGGCGCCAGGCGAGGTGGCCATAACCAACCCGTCCTGGTACAGCGTGCTCGGCTCGGCCCGTTGGACAATGTCCTTGAAACCCTGCTGGCTGAGCTCGGCGCGCGCCTGCGCCAGTGTGTCTCCTTTTACCACGGGCACCTTGACGTCGGTGGGCGTGCCCCACCAGTCGGCGTTCCGTCCAATGAAGAACACAAGCACCGCCAGAACGGCCAGGAGGACCACGAAAAGGGACGCCCACCAGCCGGCCCGGGACCGTCGGCCACGGTCGGCGGGCCCACCCGGGCCGGACTGAGCCTGGTAGGCGGTCTCCATCTCGCCCAGGGCCCGGGTCTCGTGGTTAGTGTACCCTCGGTCATAGCCCGGGTTGTAGGGGGGAGGGCCGCTCATCGCCCTGGTAGGACCGCCCGAGATGGGCGCGGGGGCGAGCACGGGTTGGCCGTGGTGGAAGCGGGCCAGGTCGTCGCGCAGTTCAGCGGCGCTTTGGTAGCGGTCCTCGGGGTCTTTGGCCATGGCGGCCATGACGATGGCTTCGTACTCGGCCGGGACGGACTCGTTGATGGTCGAGGGGAGCGCAGGGTATTCGCGGACGTGCTTGTAGGCGATGGCGACGGGGCTGTCACCGGTAAATGGAGGCCGGCCGGTGACCATTTCGTAAAGCACGACCCCGAGGGAGTAAACGTCGCTGCGGGCGTCTACCGGTTGGCCCTGCGCCTGCTCGGGCGAAAAGTAGGTCGCTGTGCCCATTACCGCGCCCGTTTGTGTCAGGCCTTCGCTGGCATTGCTCACTGCTCTGGCGATGCCGAAATCGGCCACTTTGACCTGGCCGTTGCGATCTATGAGCACGTTGCCCGGCTTGACGTCGCGGTGGATGACGCCTCTTCGGTGGGCAAAATCGAGGGCCCCGGCAATGTCTGCACCAATTGCCGCGGCGCGTCCGGGCGTGAGAGGCCCCTGGCGGATCAGCGACGACAGGGTCTGGCCGTCGATGAACTCCATGACGATGAAGTAGGTGTGCTCGCCCTGGCCCCAGTCATAGATCGACACGATGTTGGCGTGGGAGAGGTTGGCGGCAGCCTGGGCTTCCCTGCGAAAGCGCTCGACGAAGGACGGGTCAGAAGACAGCTCGGGAAAGAGCACCTTGATGGCGACCGGCCGGTCCAATAGCAGGTCCTGGGCCAGGTAGACCTGGGCCATGCCTCCGCGTGCGATGTGACGCACGAGCTCGTAGCGTTCGCTGAAGACCTCAGATGGCATGTCGGCCACAGCCTAGGGCTGGTAGGGGGCGCTCGTGACGGCGCGCTAGCTCAGTCGTCGTCGTCACGGTGATGTCCCTTCGGAGGGTTGAAGGTAAGCCTGGATAATCGCCTTGGCGATCGGAGCCGCAATTGTGCCCCCTTGGTATTCGTCGGCAGGTGGTTGGTCCTCGACCAGCACGGCGACGGCGATAGCCGGGTCGGGTACCGGGGCGAAGGCGATAAACCACGTTTCGATGTCCGGTCCCGAGGTTTGGGCCGTGCCTGTCTTGCCCGCGACCTGCACGCCCGGTATGCGCGCCTCCACCCCGGTGCCGTTGGGGCTGTTCACGACCGAGAGCATCAAGCTGGTGAGCTTGGCCGCTGTCGAGGGGGAAGTTGCCTTGAGCCAAGGTCTTGGCTCATAGGACGTCACCGTTTGCCCCTGCGCGCCGGTGACATGGTCGAGCAAATGTGGTGTCATTATCACGCCCCCGTTGGCCACGGCGGCCGCGTCCAGGGCGAGGGTGAGAGGGACGGCTTGGACGCTTTCCTGGCCGATGGCGGACTTGGCCAATGCGGCTTTGTTGCGGACGAAGGTCGACGCCGCGGGGAAGAAAGACTCCGCTACGCCTGGCAAGTCGAGCGGCGTGGGCTGGTCCCACCCAAATGCCTTGGCCTCGTTGGCGAGGTTGGACGCGCCCACCCCCAGGCCCAGTTGGGCGAACCCGGTGTCGCAGGACACGGTGAACAGCTCCAGGAGCTGGCCGCCGCACGCTTCGCCGGCGAAGTTGTGCAGGATCTGGTCGGACGTGTCAGGTAGGACAAACCCCGAGGTGACCGGGAAGTACTTGGTCGCCAGCGACGGTTTGTGGTCGTAGACGGCGGCTGATGTGATCACTTTGAAGGTCGAGCCGGGAAAGAACCGCTGTCGGTACGCCGCCGCCAACAAAGGCTTGCCGGGGTTGTTTATGAGCGAGCTCCAAGCTTTTTGCTCGGTGGCCTGGTCATGGCTGGCGAGCGGGTTGGGGTCGTAGCTCGGGCCAGAGTACATGGCGAGCACGGCTCCCGTCCGCGGCGCGATGGCGACTACGGCGCCGTAACGACCGTCCAGTTCGGTAGCCGCCAACTTCTGGAGCCGGGAAAGGACAGTTATGTGCAGGTTGTCGGGGGTGGGCTGAGAGGTGAAAAACGTCTTGACCTGGTGCAGGCTGAGCGGCAGCGTGACGGGCCCGCTGGTCTGGGTCAACAGCGAGTTGTACTCACGTTCGAGCCCATCGGAGCCATAGGTGAACGAGAAATAGCCCGTTATTTGTCCGAACAAGGATCCTTCGGGGTACTCACGCTGGTACAGGTACTGGTCGTGGCTGGGGACCGACTGGGCCAGGGTCTCACCGTCGGCCGAGATAAGGGCCCCCCGGAGTTGCTGGAACTGGGCCAGTATGCCGCTCGTATTGAGCTTGTTGTCGTCGAGCGAGGTGGCGTGGAAGACCTGAAGGTAGTTGAGCTGGACAAAGAGGACGATCACCAGGACCGTCGCCCCGGCACCGACCATTCGGACCCGGAAATTTATGTTCCTCACGGGGCGGGAGCCCGGGCCTCGGCCGCTACGACCCGCGACCGTTCTGTGGTGAGCAGGAGCGGCCCCCGGTGAGCGAGGGCCTCTCCGGCCAACGCCTGCTCCGTGGCATTGTCGTTGGAGATCCTTAGCAGAATGGCCAGCAGGATGTAGTTGGAGACAAGCGATGAGCCGCCGTAAGAGACGAAGGGGAGCGTGATGCCGGTGACTGGTATGAGCCTCGTTATGCCCCCTACGACCACGAAGACCTGGACGGCCAACAACAGGGACAAGCCTGTGGCCAAGAGCTTGCTGAACGACCGCTGCGAGCGCACCGCCACCCGCAGCCCAGAGCCGGTTATGAGCAGGTAGGCGATAAGGAGCGCGGTAACCCCCGCCAGCCCGACCTCTTCCCCGATCGACGCAAAGATGAAGTCGGAGGTGGCCTCAGGGATGATGCCCGGATTGCCCTGGCCCGGCCCCAGGCCCCACATTCCCCCGGCCGCCAGGGCAAACCAACCCTCGATGATCTGATAACCCGAGGTCGTGAAGTGTGCCCATGGGTGCAACCAGGCCTGGACTCTCGTCTGGGCGTGGTGAACGATGTCGAGGGCGAAGACGGCGCCGGCTGCGAACAGGCCGGCACCGAGGGCCAGGTAAGCGGCTCTTCCCGTTGCTACCCAGAGGAGCCCGACGAAGAGGGCAAAGAACAGGAAGGACGAACCCAGGTCGTTCTCGGCCAGTAGCACCAGCAACGACACGCCCCAGGCCGCTATGAGGGGTGCCAGGTACCGCGGTTCCAGCACCAGCCAACGACCGATGCGCCTCGTGCCGGTGGCCAGGAGGTCGGCTCGCTCGGCCAGCACCGATGCGAAGAAAATAGCCAGCGCCAGCTTGGCGAACTCCTCGGGTTGGAAGCTCAATGGACCGGCCCGCACCCACAGCCGGGCGCCGTTGACGTCCTCACCGATATGGGGGACGAGGGGCAGCAGGAGCAATGCCACGCCTACCAGCGCGATGATGTACCGGTAGCGTTCGAGGTCGATGGCGCGGGGGAACAGTGCCAGGGTGGCGACGAAGGCGACCACGCCCACCGCGGTCCAGGTGGCCTGGGCTGAGGCCTGCGCCTTGTCCAGCCCGGCGATGAAGACGTAGCCCGTCCCGTTCAATAACGCCGCCAGAGGCAAAAGGACGGGATCGGCCTGTGGTGCTAGACGTCGGAGGCTTAGATGAGCGACCAGCATCAGGACGAAGACGAGGACCAGGAACGGGATTATCCCGGTAGTGGGGACCGCTTTCCCTGAACCCACACTGGCCAACGTGTAAAGCCCTCCGATGAGGACGAGGACCAGTACGATCATGCCGAGCTCGGTGCGCCGACGGGCGGGGCGTTGCCATTGCGCCGGCCTCATCGTCCCCCAGTCATGTGGGAGCCTTTTTCTTGTGGCCCTCGTGCGTCACGGTAACGGCAGTGCTGGTGGGTGCCTTGGACGGGACGGTCGTAGAAGGCTTTTTGGAGACAGTCGTGGAGCGCTTTTTGGGAACGGTCGTGGAGCGCTTTTTGGGGACCGTCGTCGAGGGTCTCTTGGGGACCGTGGTCTTGGGCCGGGTGGTAGTTGGTGCCTTGTGCTTGGCGTGCTTGGGCCGCGGCGCTCCCCGTGCCGAAGGCGGGGTGACCGGCTCGGACTCCCGCTTCTCGGCCAGCTTCTGGGAGATGTAGGAGCGGGCTTCAGTCAGCGAGGGCTCGACCACGCCCGTAGCCAGCGGCTCGAGGTTGTAGGCGAGCACGGACGAGGGCCCGTAGGCGGTACGTTCGACCACAGTGGGCTGGAACCACAGCACCCCTCCCGGCCGCCCCTGGAGGATCGTGATCCGCCCTTTCGAGATCGTCACGAAGTAGGCGGAGCGGGCGTACCAACCGAGGCTGGCGATCGCGCCGCCGATCACTATGCACAGGGCCACGACGAAGGCGATGACGCGGCCCGTCACCCTCCGCGGCACCGCTCCAATGGGCTTGGCCGGGCCAAGGGGGGGCTCAGCGCGCTCCGGGGCGGGTGGCGGCGGGCCTTTGCCGTCCTGCCCGGCGCTCTCGGTCGGTGGGCGCCGCCTTGCTGTGTTTGAGGACGTAGCCGGTGCCGGTACCACGATAAGAGTCTCGGGACTGTCTTCGTTGGCCAGCACGTCGACCACGACGGCCGTGATGTTGTCACTGCCACCCCGCTCGTTGGCCAGTGTGACCAGTTCTTTAGCCGCTTCGCTGGGGTCGGAAAAGCGGGCCAGCACGGCGGCGATCTGTTCGTCGGAAGCTTCCCGGGGGAGCCCGTCGCTGCACAGGAGGTAACGGTCCCCGTGCCTAGGGGTAACGTCGATGATGTCCACTTCGACCGTCGGCTCGACGCCGAGGGCGCGAGTAAGGACATGGCGCTGAGGATGTACGGCCGCCTGCGCTGGGCTTATCTGGCCGTCGTCGACGAGCTCTTGCACCAGGCTGTGATCGACAGTGAGCTGTCGCAGGGCCCCTTCCTGCAGGAGGTAGAGGCGGGAATCGCCGATATGGGCCACCGCCAGGGCATTGGTACCGTCGCCGTGCTCGACGACAGCCAGTGCGACCAGCGTGGTGCCCATGCCGAGCATGCCGCGATTGGTGCGGGCTTGTTCCCAGACGGCCCGGTTGGCTGCCTTGGCCGCACTCTCCAATGCTTCGGCTGAGTGCTCGCCGCTGGCCGCAAAGGCCGCTTGAAGAGCTTTGATGGCTGTCGAGGAAGCGACCTCCCCGGCGGCGTGGCCGCCCATGCCGTCGGCCACGGCGTAGAGACCTGGGGAAACGAGGAACTGGTCCTGGTTGTTGGAGCGGACAAGGCCTACGTCGGTCGCCGAGCCGACGAGGAGCTTGCTCACTTCTGCAGCTCCAGGACGCTGCGGCCCACTTGCACGCGGTCACCTCGGCGCACGGGGACGGCGCCATCGATCTTGCGCCCGTTGACGAAGGTGCCGTTGGTGGAACCGAGGTCCTCGACCCAGTAATCGTCCCCCCGGTGGAACACACGAGCGTGTACCTGGGAGACGAACGTGTCTGTAGCCAGCGCTACCGCACAGCCCGTGGCGCGGCCTATGGTGAGCTCAGCGTCCAGGGGAAAAAAAGCGCCCCGGTCCTGATCGGGCTCCACCAGGGCCAATCTCCTCGGGCTGGAGCGTCCGCGCCTGGTGGGGGGAGTGGCGGTCACCGACGCCGGAGGACTTGTGCCTGTCAGCGGAGCCGGGGTCATCGGCACCAGGCGAGGTTCGCGCAGTTCCACCCACACGGCACGGACCACCCGGAGGAAGAACAGGTACAGAAGCGCTAAGAAGACGTACTCGAGGAACCTGTAAGCCGGGCTGGGCACTTAGGTGGTCCCGGCGACGGAGGCCGCCTCGAAGCGGACGCTGGTCGAGCCCACTGTGATCTCGTCCCCGTCTTCGAGCTGGTGAGCGTCGCTGATGCGCAGGCCGTTCACCTTGGTGCCGTTGGTGCTGCCCAGATCGGTGACGACCCAGGTGTTGTCCGCGCCCCGCCGCACCTCGGCATGGCGCCGGCTGACGCCGGCGTCGGCCACAGCCAGCTCACACTCCGGCAGGCGGCCGAGGGTCACCTTGTCCTGATCGAGCACCACCCGCCGACCGTCCGGCAAAGTCAAGGTCGCGGTACCTTGCCCCGGGGCAACGTCGCCGGCCACCAGGAGCGTGCCCGGGCGCAGGGCGGCGTCGGTCTCCATGGCGACGCTGACCGGTCCCAGGAAGATGTAATCCTCCTGCTTGGCATGGTCCTTGGCCACCTCGACCAGTTCCTTGACCAGCTCCTCTTCGAAGGCTTCGAACTTCGCCCGGTCAGCACCGGAGAGCACGACCTTGAAGGTGTTGGGGGCCAGGACCCCTCTGGGCGCGACCGCCCGGCGCAGGTCCATTTCCCGCGTCAGGCGCCTACCGATCTCTACAGGCTGTAGCCCGCTGCGGAACACCCGTGCAAAAGCTCCCTCTACGAAGCGTTCGAGGCGTCTCTCGAACCTTTGTAAGCCCATTGTCCGCGCATAGTACCCTCACCGGGGCCCCAGCCTGCAGCTACCCGGTCTGGGCGGGCGCCTGTACTGGTCTTCCTTACCAAATCTAAACGGCCGACCGTGGCCGACGAGGTATTACGCTCGGCCGCGTATGCAGCTGTCCTTGAAGCGAGGGGCGTTCCCCGTGGCCGCGGCAGTGGCGGTCTGCGCCGCTCTGGTGGCAGTCGTTGGCGCGGCCGGGCCCGCAGCCGGAGCTGGCCTCAGTGGTGAGCAGCCTGCTCCGCTCTTCGTGTTGGTCACCGAACCGGCTGACGGCCTCTCACCGATCTATGGCCTGATCACGTCGGCCAAGCGCACGCTCGAAATGACCATGTACGAGCTGAGCGACGCCACTGCCGAAACAGATCTTGCCCGTGACGCCGAGCGGGGCGTCAAGGTGGAGGTGGTCCTCGACCAGAACCTGGCCAAGTCCTTCAACACGCCCGCCTACGACTACCTCCAGTCCCACGGCGTCAGCGTGCACTGGGCCCCGCGTTCCTACGACGTGACACACCAGAAGACGATCACCGTGGACGGGGACGTCTCGGCCGTCATGACCCTCAACCTGACGAGCGAGTACTACGCGACGAGCCGTGATTTCGCCCTGGTCGACCGGGACGCCGCCGACGTGGGAGCGATAAGGGCCGTCTTCGACGGCGACTTCGCAGGCTCTCCGTCCTCACCGGAGCCCGCCGGGTCAGACCTCATCTGGAGCCCGGGCGCAGACGAGCGCCTGGTCGGCATCATCGGCTCAGCCCGCCACACGCTGTACGTGGAAAATGAGGAGATGAGCGAGTACACCATCGTCGACGCGCTTGCCGCCGCCGCCCGGCGCGGGGTGGACGTCGAGGTCGTGATGACCTACCAGTCGTCCTGGCGGTCCGATTTCGACAAGCTGGCCGAGGCGGGCGTACATGTCCGCACCTATTCGCCGGACGCCGACCTCTACATCCACGCCAAGGTCATCGACGTCGATCCCGGCTATCCCGACGAGCACCTGGAGATCGGCTCACAGAACTTCTCCTGGGCCAGCCTGCAGTACAACCGCGAGCTCGGCGTGGACCTGGGACCGGCGCAGGCAGGCATAGTGGGCAGCGTGGCCGCCACCGTGCGCTCAGACTTCGCCGGGGGTGAGCCGTGGACGGCCTGAAGCATAGCGACCCGCCCACCTGGACTTGGTAGGGCCCGGTTCATGTAGCCTTGTGTGACCATTCGGGCGAGTGGCGGAATTTGGCAGACGCGCAGGATTCAGGTTCCTGTGTCCGCAAGGACGTGGGGGTTCAAGTCCCCCCTCGCCCACCCGGTTTGACCAGGGTTTTTACCTCCAAGATGCGGGCCCGGGCCTCCTCCCACGCCAGTGGCGTGACGTCGTGGCCCTGGGGGTCGAGCAGCCTGGCGACCGGGCGGTGTTCGTTGGCGTTCATTGGTCCTCTCCTAGAAGAAGTGGTGGTCTTGGAACAGGAGGCCCTGCAGGCGCAGAGCGCCAATATCCAGGGCGTCTCTGGGGCCAGCTACACGAGCGCCGGTTTCGAGCAGTCGCTGCAGTCAGCGCTAACCGAGCTCGGGTTCCACTAACAAAGGTACGCAGCTAGCGCCCGTCGCGGTGAGCGATCTTCGCCGAGAGCCTGGCGGCTGGCGCTTGTCTGCGAAAATAGCGACCATGCGCTTGCTTTTGGCAGAGGACGACGTGCACCTGCGCGGGGTGCTCGAGCGTGGGTTGCGGGAGGAGGGCTACGTCGTCGATGCCGTCGGCACTGGGGAAGAGGCGCTCGACTACCTGCGCATGTACGAGTACGGCGTGTGCATCCTGGACTGGCGCATGCCGGGGGCGTCGGGGCTCGACGTTGTCACTGGGGCGCGCCGGCGGGGTGCCCAGGTCCCGTTCTTGATGCTGACGGCTAAAGACGCACCGCCCGACCGGATCCGGGCGCTGGACGAGGGGGCAGACGATTACCTGGTCAAGCCGTTCGACTACGGCGAGCTCCTGGCCCGTCTGCGTGCCCTGTTGCGCCGGGCCAGCGGCGACCGCAGCCCGCTCCTACGCTGTGGTTCATTGACCATCGACCCCTCGACTCATGAGGCGGCCGTGGGCGGCGAGCCGGCCGAACTGACCCCCCGCGAGTTTGCCATCGTTGAGCTGCTGGCCCGCAAGAGCCCGGCCATCGTGACCCGCCGGTCGATCGCGCTGCACGCCTGGCCTGATGAAGCCGATCCCGTGGGTTCCAACACGATCGACGTCCACATC
>CAYZVQ010000025.1:0-28159 GCA_964481925.1 uncultured Acidimicrobiaceae bacterium | reverse complement strand
GGCCTTGAGCTGGCAGGACCTGCGCACGGTGTTCACCTGCCTCGAACTGCAAGGCGAAGGCCTGCGCCTGGCCCCCAACGAATCGGCCACGAAACTGGGCTGGCTGCTCGACACCTATGACCAGGAACGCCGGCGCGACCTGCGCTTTGGGACCCTTGACACCTGGGTCATCTGGCAGCTCACCGAGGGTCGGGCGCACCTCACCGACCGGACCAATGCCGCCATCACCGGTCTGCTCCCGACCGAGGGGGTGCTGGCCGGCACCGCCCCCATCGCCTGGGACGCCTCACGGCTGGAGCGTTTCCGTGTGGCCGAGACGACCATGCCGGCCATCGTCACCTCTTCGGGTACCGTCGCCGAGGCCAGCGCTCTGCCCGGCGCTCCCCCCATCTGCGGCATAGTGGGCGACCAGCAGGCGTCGTTGATGGGGCAGGGGTGCGTGCGGCCCGGTGACGCCAAGGCGACGTTTGGGACGGGAGCGTTCCTCGACGTGAACGTGGGCGATGCTGCTCCGCGCTTCGCGCCCAACCCCAAACGGGGCCCGTCGGGCTGTTTTCCCATCATCGCCTGGGAGCGCCACGGCACCACCACCTGGGGGCTCGAAGGGATCATGCTCTCCGCCGGCGCCGCCCTTTCCTGGCTGGTGGACGAGCTCGGCCTCCTGTCGCACGTGGCCGAGTCGGCCGAAGTGGCCGGGCGTTGCGCCGATACGGGCGACGTTTTCTACGTTCCCGCCCAACTCGGCCTCGGCACCCCGGACTGGGACTTCGGGGCCCGCTCCCTGCTCATAGGCATGTCGGCCGAGACCGGCCGCCCCGAAGTGGTGAGAGCCGTCTTGCGCGGGGTCGCCCAGCGGGGCGCCGACATGGTCGAGGCGGCCGAGTCGGACTCCGGGCACACCGTGTCAAGCCTGCGGGCCGACGGCGGGATGACCTCCAACCCGGTTTTCGTCCAGGAGCTGGCGGACGCCTGTCAACGCCCCGTAGAAATCTCAGCCGAGCTCGAAGCCACCTCTCTCGGGGCTGGTTTCATGGCTGGGCTGGCGGTCGGGACCTGGTCCAGCCTGGACGAAGTCGCTGCCGTCGCCCAGCCGCGCCTCGTGGTTGAGCCGGCCGGGCCGGACCGGCGGGCGCGCTGGAAAGAGGCGCTCTCGCATAGCCGGCGCTGGATCCCGGACTTTTCGGCCCTGGATTTCTGAGCGGGCCTAGGGGGCCCCGGTGGTCGACGGGGGCGACGCCACCGAGGCTCGGGCCACGGCCAGGGCGGCGTCGAGCTGGCGGTCGACCCGGACGGCTTTGCGCTCCTCCTCGCGCGCCCACTGCACGAACAGCAGGGCCAAGGCGGCCACGGTGAACACCTCCAGCAGGCCCCACAGGACGTTGCCGCCCGACTGTGTGTCGGCCAGGGTATTGCCCGCCGGGTACAGCGGTCGCCCCACGCCGGCGATGACGAGGCCGAGAACGGCGTTGAAGGGTACGGACAAGAAAACCAGTACGAACCTCGTCCCGAAGCCGAAGCGGCGGGGCAGAAGGTCCTTGCCCACCATCGGCCACCAGAACAGGCAGCCGGCCAGCAAGAAGTGCAACAGCAGATAGGTCTGGAGCAAAGGGTGGCGTTCGGAAAAGCCGTACAGCGGCGTCAGGAAGAAGACGAACATCGTGCCCATGAGGCCGGCAAAGGCTACCGCGGGGTGGGTGAGCAGACGCGTCGGCGTCCCTCGGAAGACTTTGAGCAGGAGCGTGGTGGTACGCGGGGACGACGATTGCAGGGCAAGGGTGACCGGAGCTCCCATCGCCAGCAGGGGCGGGGCCACGGTAATGAGAAGGAGGTGCTGGATGACTGAGACGGTGAAGTTGGAAACGTCGTAATAGGCCAGGCCGCCCTCCACCGCGTAGGCGACGACGACGAGCCCGGCCACGAAGCCCGCCGTCCTGAACGGCGACCATGACCGCTCCCGCCCGGCGAGGCGGCGGACGCTCCTCAGGTACCAGGCCAGGACGACGAGCTGGAGGACCAGAGCCACTAACGAAGTCCAGTGCGTCTGCCAGTGCAGGACCAGGGTGCTGGGCTGGGGACTGGGCGACTTCACTGAGAGGCCGCCCGAGGAGCCGTCCCGAAGGCGTCGTTCATTGGTTGCGCCGGCCGGCCAGCGCCGCCCACAGGTTAGCCACGGGGCCAGGAGGGGCGTCCGTGCCGAGGGCCAGCTGGTCCTTGACCCTCTGGGTCACTTTTCGTTCCATGTAAAAGGCGAGGCCGGGCAGGAGCCCCGAGCCGACCATCCCCAACAACTGCACCGTTTTGAACCGGGCCCGCCCCGCCAGGTCGAGGCAGACGATGAGATAGGTGATGTAGAGGAACCCGTGCAGCGGGCCGACGATCTCGACCACGGCCGTCCACGGCCACTTGTTGTCGCCCGCCAACTGCAGCGGCACCCCTACAAAGCAGAGCACGGCCAAGCCCGTGCCCACGACCATAGCCATCACCCTGTACCGGGCCAACGCTCCTGCCGTGCCCCCGAGCGGGGCGGGTCGCGTCTGAGGTGTGCTCAATGGACCGAGCCGGGCTGGCTACCCCGGACGGCAGGCTCAACATCGACGGGGTCGGCGGGCTCGGGCAGGCCACTGGGGTTACGCCAGGTCTTCCTGGCCCGGCCGGCCGAAAGGGCCCGCAGGTAATCGTTGTAGGCCTTGAGCTCCGGGCTCTCTAACGCCTCGTCCCACACGAGAGGCCGGGAAGGGACCTCGTCGTCACGGTGCAGCCACGACCGCCGCACCTCCCGAGGTGCCTCGAAGTTCGACGCCAGGGGCTGGTCGTGGACCAGCTGCCACCAAGCGATCACTCCGAGGACGGCGAATATGGGCCATTCGATGGAATAGAAATAACTGAGAAGGTTGCCGCTGAGGGCCCGGTTGACCTGCCACCACCCGGCCACGAGGCAACCGGGGACCACGGTCACCAACAAGAAGTGCAAAACGAAGGCCCTGCGGCTCATCCAGCGTTTGCGCACGTCCCAAGCTTAGTGGTTCACTCTGAAATTCTTCCTGTGAACCAGGTGTCGGCCGGCGGGAGCGGTTCGGTCCATGCTGAGGGGTCGTTGAGATACAGGCCGCAGGCCCAGGCGGGGGCTTCTTCGGGAGTGCCGGTAACTGCCGGTGGGCAGGATGGGACCTTCGTAGCCGTCCCTGCTCTCCAAGTAGCAGGCCGAGCCCCATGCTCGGCAGGGCCCGTCCCGCGCAACGGGCACCAACGACAGCGGCCGTCGGGGCCGGTGCCGCTCACATCAGCTAGGTCGCCTCGGTAGCGGACCTTTGAGTCCTCCAGTTCGGCACACCAGCCGGCCAACAACCCAGTTTCGCCGAAGACAAGCGTCTTGGACGACCCCGGCGAGGTCTTAGCCTTCTCACCGGGCCTACGCCGCCCTTGGCCGATGTTGACCGGGGCCAAGACGTAGTCCCCGGCCTCGTCGGCGCTGACCAGTTCGTCGCAAGCGACGACATCGTGGCCCAGCCTCTCCGGACCGCCTGTCCAGCGCCCTGGGAGGTCATTGGCAAGCACTCCTCGCTTTTAGAGCGCCGGCTACGGACGGCCTAGGGGAGGAAGTCTGGTCTCACCGGGTTATGGTCCCAGCCTGTTTCTATCTTCATAGGCAGTGAGTTTTGGCAAGGGCTCAGTCCCTGACGGGTACGTGATGCGCACCTTCCGGGTGAAGGTGATGGCCACCCCAGCCAAAAAGGCACGGGCCTCCGCCCTGCTCGTCTCGGGTGGTGACACATGGGCCTGGTGCATAGACAGGTTCCATGCCCAGATCCGGGACGGGCTCCCCAACGCCAACTCGGTGGTGCAGATGTGGCCTGGGCAAGGCGGGGAACCCGCGACGGACCGGCTCGCGGCGGTGGAAGCAATTGGCCCGGTCGCAGCGCAAAGCCGAGGCGAAGAACCGCCGGGTGGTGAAACTGGCCGGCAACCGGGCCGCTCGCCTGGCGGCGGAGTTCATGGTGGCCAACCATGTCAGCCTGGCCGTGATCGGCAACCCCACCGGGATCGAGAAGAAGGCCTCGGGGAGGGTGCAGAACCGCAGGACCGCTCGTTGGGCTCGTACCCACCAACGCGATGCCCTGTGCTACCGCCTCGAAGAACTTGGCATCCAGACCGCGTTCACCGAAGAACGAGGCAAGTCTTCGGTCTGCCCCACTTGTGGGGCCAAGGCGGCCAAAAGGGCCGCCGCCTCGTCTGTACCATCCTCACTTGTAACAAGTCCCACCACCGCGACGTCGCGGGCGCGCAAAACATGGTCACCAAGATAGGCCGTGCACCGTCAGAGATAGCTCGCAGAGAGCACCGTCGAGTAGGCTCTGCTGCCCGGCGTGACCGCAGGAGGCACCTGTTCGATGCCGACCGAGGCCTGGCCCGTACCCGGGCCGCCGCGCCCTCAGTTCGGGGTGCGGAGTCGCTCGCTGCTCCCAAAGCAGCGTAGGGCTCGCATAGTCACAAGGACTTTCGCGAGAGGGTACTTAGAGAACGTCAGCGGCTAGCTTGCCTTCACCACCGCCAAGAGCTTGGTCAGGGAGTCCTTGGCATCGCCGAAGAGCAGGATCGTCTTCGGGTCGTAGAGCAGGGCGTTGTCGACCCCGGAGAACCCGGGCCGCATGCTGCGCTTGAGGAACACCACGTTGGCAGCCCTGTCGACGTCCAGGATGGGCATGCCGTATATAGGGCTCCCGGGGTTGTCCCGGGCCGCCGGGTTGACGACGTCGTTGGCGCCCACCACCAGGGCGACATCGGTGCTCGGGAACTGGTCGTTGGCCTGATCCATCTCCATCAGATCTTCGTACGGAGCGTCCGCCTCGGCTAGGAGCACGTTCATATGGCCCGGCATCCGGCCGGCCACAGGGTGGACGGCATAGGCCACTTCGACCCCTCGGGCCTCGAGCGCCCGGGCCAGTTCCACCGCCACGTGCTGGGCTTGCGCCACCGCCAGGCCGTAGCCGGGCACGATCAGGACCTTGCGCGAGAAGGCCAGGAGCGTCCCTATGTCAGTGGCATCGCCGCTGCGCACAGTACGGCCCTCGACCGCGCCGCCCGCATCGGCAGTGCCGGTCGGAGCAGCGCCGAACCCACCGAGCACGATATTGGGCAACGACCGGCCCATAGCGTCGCTCATCATCTTGGTCAGCAGTGCCCCCGACGCTCCCACCAGGGTCCCGGCCACAACGAGGACGACATTGTCGAGCACGAAGCCGTCCGCCGCCACAGCCAGGCCGGTGAAGCTGTTGAGCAGCGAGATCAGTACCGGGGTGTCAGCCCCGCCCACGGGGAGCACCACGCCGGCCCCGAGGGCCAGGGCCACCACAGTCAGCAAGATGATGGGTACCAGGTGGGGCGATACGACGATCGCCACGCCCAGGCCGACCACAGCCAGCGCGATCAACCCGTTGACGACCTGTTGGCCCGCGTAGACGATCGGCCTCCCGGTCATCAGCTCCTGCAACTTGGCGAAGGCGATCATGCTGCCGGCAAAGGAAAGACAACCCACGACCAGGGCGAAGAGGACCTCCACCCCTTTTTGGGTGGGCACCCCCATGGGCAGGTCGTGCAGGTACTCGGAAAGCGAGATGACGGCGGCGGCGGCACCGCCGACGCCGTTGAAGATGGCGACCATCTGGGGTATACCCGTCATCGGTACCTTGCGGGCCGTCGGGACAGCCACCAGAGCGCCGAGGCCCATGCCCGCCCCTATAACCCAGTCATGGCCCGGGGCCTGGACAAGGAAGGTGAGGGCCACGGCCACCACCATGCCCGCCACCCCCACGAGGTTGCCGTAACGGGCATTGCGAGGAGAACTGAGCGCCTTCAAAGCCAGGATGAAACAGGCGGCGGACACCAGGTATACAGCGGTAAGACCGTCCGCGCTGATGTGGATGGCAGCCGTCATGGTTTGTGGTCGCTCTTAGCCTCGCCCGCCGCGCCAGTACCCTTAGCTTGCTGGCGGCCCTTGAACATGTCCAGCATCCGGTCGGTGACAACCACGCCGCCCACAATGTTGAGGGTGGCGAGGAACACGGCCACAAAAGCCAGGGACGTCTGCATGGCCCCCTGGGCCTGAGAAGCAATCACCATCGCGCCAACGAGGATGATCCCGTGTATGGCATTACTGCCCGACATAAGCGGCGTGTGCAGGATGCTCGGGACCTTAGATATCACCTCAATACCTAAGAAAACGGACAGAACGAAGATGAACAACAGGTCTATTGCGTCATAGATCATGCCTGAGTCTCCTCCAAGGCCTTACGCGTGGGCTCGTGGTGCACCGAACCCGCAACGACGACGGCGCTCTTGTCGACGATCTCGTCCGTGAAATCGGGAGCCAGGCGGCCTTCTTTAACGAGCAATTGCACTAAATTGGTCACATTGCGGGAGTAGAAGAGGCTGGCGTGGGTGGGCATGCTCGACGCCAGCTCCGAGGCGGCAATGATGTGAACGCCGTTGGAGTCGACCTCTTTGCCATCCTCGGTGAGCTCGCAATTGCCCCCGCTCGAAGCGGCCAGGTCGACGATGACAGACCCGGGCCGCATAGCGCCGACCATGGCCGTCGTCACGAGCACCGGGGCTCGGCGGCCAGGGATGGCGGCCGTGGTTATCACCACGTCTGAGGCGGCGACATGCGTTCCTATCATCTCCTGCTGGCGGGCCAGAAACGCCTCGGACTGCTCCCCGGCGTACCCGCCGGTACCCTCCTGCGCTTCCAGCGCCAGTTCGAGGAAGGTTGCCCCGAGGCTCTTTACTTCCTCCTTGGCCGCAGCCCGCACATCGTAGGCACTGACCACGGCGCCCAGCCGCCGGGCGGTGGCAATGGCCTGCAAGCCGGCCACTCCGGCCCCCATCACGAGGGCCCGGGCTGGGGGGACCGTACCGGCGGCGGTCATAAAGAGGGGGAAAAACTTGGTAAGCCGGTTGGCCGCCACCAGGACGGCGCGGTAACCGGCCACCGTGGCCTGGGAGGAAAGCGCGTCCATGGCCTGCGCACGGCTTATCCTCGGCACCAGCTCGAAACTGAACGCCGTCGCCTGGCGGGCCGCCAGGGCCTTTACGACGTCGAGATGAGACGACGGCGCCAAGAAGCTGAGGACCGAGATGCCGGAGGGGAAAATGCCCACCTCATCCAGCGTCGGAGCGTTGACCTTGGCGATGAGGTCCGCTCCGGCATAAACCTCCTCGGCCCCCGGGGCCAAGGTGGCGCCCGCCGACTCGTAATCGTGATCGGTGTACAAAGCGGCGTCTCCCGCGCCGCTCTGTACCACCACTTCGATGCCGACGCCTGTCAGGCGCGCCAAATCTCCCGGAACAACGGCGACGCGCTGCTCCCCGAGCTTCGTCTCTTTTGGAACTGCCAGTCTCATGGGCCTCCGTCCAAACAGGAAACCCTACACCACGTCACTGACCGGCAAGAAACCCGTCACCACCTCACTGACCGGCTCCGTCATTGGCAACCTTCGAGGCATTACGGCCCGTGCCCACCCACGGGGTAATGCCCGACGCTACCGAAGACCGATAAAGCGCTGCCGGTCAGCGAGAGGCAGGACGGCCGGCTAGCGGCGCCGGGCCCCTTTGGTCTGGGCAGCCTCGTAAGCGGACCTGACCTCGCCGGGGATCCGACCGCGGTCACCGACGGCATAACCCTGCGACCGCGCCCATTCCCGGATCTCGGCCTGGGACTCTCCCCGAGGCGTCGCCGCCGGACGGGCGGCTCGGGCGGTACGCCCGGTCGAAGCTGCGCGGCGCCGGCCCCGGCCGCCACGACCAGCTGCATGGCCTGCGTTGGCGAAACCCTCCAAAGCACCCTTGACCTCGTCAAGGTGCTTCTTGCAAAGATCCAGCGTATACGTCTTGCCCCCATAGCTGAATGACACAGATTCAGCTGCGGAGACATCTCCATCCTCCAAGTCGCAAGTAACGACAACTTGCGTGATTCGGGCCACTGGCAATCCCCTTTCCGGTTGCCGGCCGCGGGCCTCCTCGCGGCATCAATAGCAGGGTACTTGATACGCGCGCCAAATGACAATTGGGGGTGCAAGTTGTGCCTAACAGTTGTGGGTACCGACTTCGGAAGTCGACGCTAATAGCCCGAGGAATGACCGGCCTCTCCGAAGGATGGCCGGTCGTGCGCTCCTCGAGGACGGTTTTGCGTACTCGTACGAACTCGGTAGTGGGCGCTGCGGGCCTCGATCCCGCGACCTTCGCCTTGTAAGGGCGGCGCTCTTCCAACTGAGCTAAGCGCCCGAGCGCTCCATGCTAGTGCTCGGTCGCCGGAAGGAACTGCCGCCCTCAACAAGGCGTGGTCAGGAATGGTTGGTGCTTTGCCGGCGAACTAGGCGGTCTTCAGTTGCTCAGCCTCGTACTCGCGCCGCTGACTTTCAATCTGGCTCTCGATCCGCAACATTTGTTCGCTGGGTACCGCGGCAGCCACTTTGGGAGGCCGTCCCCGTTTTCGCTTCCTGGCAATCACCTCACCGTCGGCAAACAGGTGGCCACCCCAGACGCCGGCCGGCTCGCGCCGTGCCAGCGCCCCCTGCAAACAAGGCACCACCAAACTGCAGGTGCTGCAGATGGCCTTGGCCAACTCAATGTCGGGGATCTCGTCCGAGAAGAAAAGCGCCGTCAGCGAGCCGGCCCCATCCCGGCAGGCGGCGTCCACCCACGTACTCGTCGTGGGCTGTTCGATGTCGTCGTTCTCGTCCCAGCTGTAGGCGAACATCCTGCGTTCCTTTCGGCTTGGTTCTGTCGTGGATCGCCATATCGATCTCTGCTGGACAAACAAAGAGGCCGCCGGGGGGTCCCCGGCGGCCTCTGGGCCAATCCTGCGAGTGAACCGATCAACTCGGTAATCGCTCGCTTTGGCTCATCGGCCGTCCGGGTCGGTACCAACCGGACGTAAAGGAAGCCTCCGGCATGGCATTAATGCGGCAATTGACCCCGGCGTGATCGGCCGAGGTCAACGGGCGCGGCCCGGAAGGCTTGAGAAGGCGCGCCGCGGCCAACCCCGCTACTTGCTTGGTGCTCATAGCCGGCTGACCTCCTTCTGGGCGCGCTCCGCCCGTCGCTCTGGTACTGCACCCATCGCAGCACGTTCGGCGGGCAAAGTCAACCGGATTATCCGGCCGCGCCCTCCACCCCACATGGCCGGGCCCGGCGCACGTCGGGGCAGGTCCGGGGCCGGTCCTGCACCGGGCCCCGGCCGGACGCCGCTAGCGTTGAGGGGTAATGGCCGTCATCGATGTCGCGGGGTACGTTGCCGAGTTGAAGGACCACGCCGTGGACCACGGGTTCCACGTCCACGACGAACGGCATTTCGTCGAGACGTACTCCCTGCGCCAGGCGTGGGAAGTGGACCTGCACCCCGAGGAGGCGTGTAACGGTCCCCTGGACCTTCACCTGGCGCTCGAGGTTGACCCCCGGGTGCTGCTTTCCTTCGAGGACGCCGTGGTCGACCTGGCCGAAGGCGCCGACCCGCCCGACGACTACCACTTCCCATTGACGTTCACCTGGGCGCTGCCACCCCTGCCTCACGGGCCCGACCTATTACACCTGGCGATCGACCTTGCCGGCGTGGGCGGGGTCGACTTCCCGGTCGAGGCCTCGGCCATAGACAGCTACCCGTCCGCCACCGACCCCGCAGAGCGGCGCCTGACCGTCATCGCCAGGCAAAAGGTGTCCCTCGCCCGAGTACTGGCCGGCGAGGAACTACTGTGCGACAGCTTCGACCGCGCCCTGGCCGTGAGCCAGTTCCTGCTCGAGGCCGCTCCGGCGTGGATGAACGAGGACTGAGCCGGGCTCGGAGGACTGAGCCGGCTCTTTCTCGGGTCGGGTTCGGGCGGGTGGGCTCGGTGGGGATCGAACCCACGACCAAGGGATTATGAGTCCCCTGCTCTGACCGCTGAGCTACGAGCCCGCATGCCTCTGACCTGCTCTTATCTATCCGGCGGCTCCTACTGTAACAGGCCTTGGGTAACTCTTGGGTAACATTGGGCTGGGCCAATGGGAAAGGGTAGCGCCTTGCGTGGGATCCTGGAGCAGCGCGGCGAGGATACTTGGCGAGTCCGCGCCTACGCCGGGCGCCAGGACGGCAAGATCCGCTGGGTGAGCCGAACGGTCACCGGGGGAAAGCGGGATGCCCAGCGCGCCCTGGCCAAGCTGGTCACCGAAGTAGAGAACGGCCAAGTTGCCGCAGGGCACCCAGTAAGCCTAGGCGAGCTGCTCGACCGGTGGCTTGACGACATCAGCCCCCACCGCGCCGTTTGGACCATGCACAAGTACCGCGAAGTGGCGGACCGTTCGGTCAAGCCCGCCATCGGGTCGCTCCGGCTCGACAAGCTCTCGGCCCGGCAACTTGACGACTTCTATAAGGCGCTTTCAAAGAGGGGGCTTTCCCCGGCGTCGGTACGCCGACAGCACGCCCTACTGCATGCGGCCCTCGGCCGGGCCGTCAAGTGGGGGATGATCGCATCCAACCCCGCCGACCGGGCGACGCCACCGGCCCTCGTCCGCCGAACCGTGACGACCCCGAGCCTCGCAGACGTGCAGCGCTTGATCGCCGGCGCTGAGGAGGACGGCGACTTAGTACTTGCTACGGCCATCGCTCTCGGCGCAGTGACGGGTGCCAGACGCGGAGAACTGTGTGCCCTTCGCTGGTCGGACGTCGATTGGGAGCGAGGGTTGCTGCGCGTTGCGCGCTCGCTCACGATCATCCGCCAGGAGATGAGCGAAGGGTCGACCAAGACGCACCAGATGCGACAAATCGCCGTCGACGATGTGATGGGCGCTTTCCTGGTCGCCCGCCGGGAGCAACAGAAGGGCTACGCGAAGCGAGTAGGGGCCGCCCTCTGCCCAGACCCCTATGTGTTGTCCCGCTCGGGTGATGGCGCGGGCCCGTGCCTGCCTGATGGGCTCAGCCATGGGTACGAGCGGCTGGCCAAGCGCCTCGGCATCGGTGGACATCTTCACGAACTGCGGCACTTCGCCGCCACCACCGCCATCGCGGGCGGGGCCGACGTGCGCACGGTGGCCGGCCGGCTTGGCCACGCAGACGCGTCGGTCACCCTCCGGGTGTACGCGCACGCGCTCGAGGCTCGGGACAGAGAACTAGCCGGCATGTTGGGGAGCGCCGTCCTGGGAACCGTGAACCGCGGCACGAAGCTTGATCAGGCTGACCCGCCAGCGTCGTCCCAGCTGGAAAGCGCCGGGTAGTTCGCCGCGGCGGGCCAAGTCGTAGGCGAGGTCTTTGGAGATCACGAGCATTTCGGCAGCCTCGGGAACGGAGACGACATGAGGGTCGGACCGGGCGACAACCCTCCTGAGCCGCTCGGTACCCGCCAAAAAGCGATGGCCGGACTTGCCCCATCCCAAGTGTTCTCTCTCCCCGGGGAGCCGACCGGCTATCTCGCCGTCTCGTTCCTCCGGCACTCGTTGGTCACTGTTCACTGATCGACCTCGTTTCGTCCGAGCCCACCCATGATGTTGGGCCTTCAAACACTGGGGCGGAGGTGGCGAGATTTTCAGAAACTGGCACCCGCTTTGAGCCAAGCCACGCCACCACAGGCCGGGTCGAACCTGATGAGCCGGCCAACCTTCAAGAAAGGCACTCGTCTGTCATCGACAAGGCGCCGGATGTGGCGGTGGGTCACCCCCAGGCTCTCGGCGAGCTCGTCGATGGTCAACAGCTTGGGCACTGCGACAGGACCTGGCATTGATCTTCTCCTCGGGTTGGTCTTCTACCCGTAGGGACCAAGGTGGCGATTTCTTGCTCACCCACGAACGCTCTCACCCCCGATACTGCCGTACACCTCCTCGCCAGCCACCGCCTGTCAACGCTGTTTGCTCCCCTTGAGAGGTGACAGTTATGTACCCCCGTACCGTCGGCCATGGTCAAGGTCATGCCGCGCCTTAACGCCGATTTTGGGCGGCGACTGGATTTGAGATTGTGATAGACGGTCCGATGTTCTGCGCTCAGCGATAGACGTCCCGTCGATGGGCCAGGGTGACAACGACGATGAGCAGTACGTCATCTTGGACCGTGTAGATGATCCGGTAGTCACCCACGCGCACACGGTATCCGAGACTGCCCTTGAGGGGTCGTGATGCGGGTGGCCGCGGGTCTTCGGCCAAGAGTGCAATCGCGCCTTCGATCCGGGGCCGGACCTTCGCTTCGAGCTTGCGAAGTGCCCGGAGCGCTGCGGGGCGGACCTCGGCCCGGTAGCGGCTCACGACCAGCCGAGGTCGGCCTTAACCTGTTCCCAGGGAATGTTCTCGCCTTCTTCAGCCATGGCCGCATCGAAGGCGGCGACGTCCTCTGCTTTCTCAAAGGCGTCGAGGAGCTCTTCGTATCGCGCCATGCTCACCAGGACTGCGGCGGGTTGTCCGTAGCGCTCAAGCACGACCGCCTCGGACTGGGCGGCGTCGATGACTTCGGCGAGCTTCTCCCGGGCCTCACTTACGTTCATCGTGGTCGCTCCGCTATTGTACAACATCACGGCGTTGTTGTACAAGAATGGATCGGATCGTTCGGAGAGTTCTGCGCCCGTGCCGAGCCGACGGACTCCGCCGGCTTGGAGCGCATCACGCCGAATCCGTATTCAACCCGCTCGGCGCGAATGAGTAACCGTGCAGACACGAAATAACTGTTCTGGGCGCCCAACGTGTCTGCGGTCGCTTCTCTCCGCGGGGTCTGTTGCTGCTCATTGGGTGACAGCATGAGGTCGTCTCGGACTGCGTGCAGCCCGCTTGTAGCGCGCGTCAGTGACGGGGCGGCTTGAGCGCCACCTCTGTGACTGTCCCGTTGTTTGCGTTGGTGACGAACAGATGGCCGTCGGTGAAGGCGGCCGCGTCGGGACAAGCCAATCCGTAAGCCCGAACTTGGAGCGTTCCTGCGTTCCCGACACGACCGGCTGAGCCTGAGCCCTGCCCAGGCGGGCATCGAGACCTTCCCCGGTGCGCGCCGGGTGCCGGGCTTGCGACGCGAGGAGCTGGCCGTGGCTGCAAGATTGAGCCCCGACTACTAGCAGCCGCTTGGAGCAAAGACGCCAATCGTATCGACCACCCCGTCACGGGCGTCACATTTTAGTGGAGTTACCACTAAGGTTAGGGTATACTCAAACGGGTAGAGAGACGGCGACGGCGGGACACGCCACCGCGGGACGCAGTACACGCACGGCCACGGCCAACCCGGCTGTGAACGACGGCATCTTCGACCAAGAAGAGGGGCCCCATGGCAACAACAGATACCACCCGAACTGCGCATCTCCTCGAGCTCATGAAGAAGGGCGACGACGCATTCAACGCCCACGACTTCGCCGGGATGAACGCGGTGCACCATCCAGACATGGTCGCCCACATCACCGGAAACCCAGCGCCGCTCTACGGGCGGGCAGCCCACGCCGCGGCCATGGAGCAGTTCTTCGCCATGTTCCCCGATGTCCATGTCGAGAACGACCCGTACCCGATCCAGTTCGGGAGCGGCGACTGGATCACCGTTGTCAGCCGTACCAAGGGGACGTTCAGCGGCGGGTTGACCTTGCCTGATGGCACTGTGGTACCTGCGACGGGAAAGGCGTTCGACTGTGACTTCGGCCAGACCGTCAAGTGGGACGGCGACCTGGTCATTGAGATCGCCGCCTTCTGGGACTCCGCTCTGCAGCAACGACAGATCGGCCTCGCCTAGTCGCCAGGGTGTCGGCCGGCCCGCGGTCATTGAAAGACGCGAGTCGGCCGGCTTTGATCAGACGAGTGCCGATGGGGGGCCGTTTCAGTCCCGTAGCAGCCGACGTGAGTTACAAGGATGGAATATGCCGAGGTCACCGGCGAAGCAGTGACCTGCCGTGACCTGCCCGTTGAGGAATATGTCTCGTGGCTGCAGCGGACCGGCCTTGATCAAGAAACTGCTCACTTCGTGGCTGCTCTCGACGCCTCCATTGCCTGCGGCGAACTCCAAACCGACAGTCAAGACCTCGCTCAGCTGCTCGGCCGGCCGGCCAGGCTCCTTACCGAGACCGTCGGCGCGGCGCATGCGGCGCTCCGTGACTGAGCCAGCGGTCGAGTTCGTCGAGAAGATTCACGACTATCGGATAGAGCTCGTCGGCGGCCTTCGCCGGGCTCTGGCCCTCGCGGGTGCGTCTGCCGGCATCGCTGATGACGATTTGGAACACGCTGGCGAGCGCGATCCCTTGCAGCTTGGCGATCTCCGGCGGGACTGCGGAGGTGTCGCTGATGGCGCTGGCGATGGCGATGGCTAGGCGATCGATCAGCTCCAGCAGCAGACGATGGACAGTCGGGCTGATGGCCGCGAGGGAGCCGATCTCCCCACGCCAAATCTCCGGCGGGATGGTCCGTATCCCGGTGACGGTCTTGAGGACGAAGTCTCGGACAGCAGCTGCCGGATTGATGGCGGGTGGTCGGGAGCGGACCAGCTCACACAGCCGGTCCTGGACCTGCTGCTCGCGATCGGTGACCAGGTGCTCCTTGGTCGGAAAGTGGTTGTAGACGGTTTGCTCGGAGACTTCGGCCTCACGCGCCACGTCACTGACGGCGACATTCTCGTAGCCGCGCTCGGCGAACAGACGCGCTGCGGTATCGGCGATCTGTTTGCGCGTCCGCGCCTTCTTGAGCTCACGCAGTCCGGAACTTGGCACCCTAACAGCCTAGCGGGGAAGAGAGCGTCATTCGGGTACACTCAAATTATAGAGTCGACACTGATCTGGCCATGAGTTCGCTTTCCATAGCGAACACCGAGGGGCACGTGTCGCCGCACAGTCCGTCGGCGCCGCACAGGTCCTGGTCGATCCAAACCTTCATGGGGGACGTACCTCCGTCGTTGCGGGGTGGGGTCGTTGTTGGGGAGCTGACTGGGCCTTCTCAGGTAACCGTCGACGAACCCTGCTCCGTGGTGGCGATGTAGTAGTTGTTGAGGAAGTCGCCCTCGACATGGGCCATCTCTACGGAGGTGAAGCCGGCGTCGGCGAGCATCTGCAGAGCAAGCTGCTCGCCCCATACGGACCCGAGCCCCATCCCGCCCGCTGCCAAAGACACGGTCATGCAGTTCAGGCAGGAGGCGCTGTAGAGAAAGGGCCCGAGCGGATGGTCGATGTTTTCAGCCAACACACTGGAGGCGGCGATGTCCACACAGAGGTAGACGCCACCGGGCTTGAGCAACCGTGCGATCCCGGCCAGGACCAGGTCCGGGCGGGCCTGGTCGTGGACGGCGTCGAAGGTGGTGATGAGGTCGTACTGTTCTGACCCTTCCAAAGAGGCGGCGTCTTGTTGTACGAACGCGGCGTTGGTGACCCCGAGCCTTTGGGTTTCAGCCCTTGCTGCGGCCAGCCCGGGGACAGAAGAGTCCAGGCCAACGAAGTGGCTGGCCGGGAAGGTCTGGGCCATCAGGTTGATGGCATGGCCAGAACCACAGCCCACGTCGGCGACGTCGATGCCTTGTTGCAGGCGTTCGACGAGACCGGGGACCAAGGGCACTATGACTGCGATCAGGTCGGCGTCATAGCGCACCCCGCTGTCCTCGGCTTGGACCGCCCACAACCTCTTAGGGAAAGCGTCATAGGGCACGCCGCCGCCGTGGTGGAAGCAATCGACGACCTTGTCCTCCACCTGGGCCAGCAGACCGACCCACTGGGCCATGACGGCGAGATTGTCCGGACCGGCCGTCCGAGTGAGCGACGCGGCGTGCTCTGGGGGCAGGACGAAGGTCAGCGAGGTGGGGTCGTGGTGAACGATCCCACCCGTGGTCATGGCCCCGAGCCATTCCCGGACGTAGCGCCCGTCCAGGCCGGCGGCCTCCGCTATCTCTGAGGAGCTGGACGGGGGGAGGGTCGCCATCACATCGAACAGGCGCGTCCGGTGCCCTATCCCGATCATCAGCGTGAGCATGCCGGAGTTGAACACGCCCCGCAGGTGAGCGGCGAAGTCCTTCGGTACTCCCGTGCTCGTTCCCTCGGTCATCTCTAGACCTCCGTCCGAAAGGCTTCCCTGTGAAGGAACCTACGGCGTTGCACTGGGGAGCGCCAGGATCTGTTTGAGGTTGATCGACAGCGCAACGAAGACCAAGCCCGTCAGGGCGGCGCCAACACCGGCCTGCGTCGCGAACAGCGTTTGCCAAGGTCCCATTGGCGCTCCAGATCTGGGAAAGCGTTCCCCGAGGGGAGCCTTGACGGTCCCGGCGTTTAGTTGTCGCCAGCCATCATTTCGAAAGGGCCGCCACTGGACGGTCCCTAGTCGCGTTGTGTTTGGTGGGCACAGCGGGACCTCACCAGGGCCTCATTTGAGGCAGGGCAGACCGACGTGATCGACACTAGCGGCCAAGACCACGGGGCTCCCTTGCGGCGCCACTTGTCCACCTGATGTGTATAATGTGCGCATGGCCAGAGTGAACATCACGATGCCGGACGAGCTCTACAACGAGGCCAAAGGTGCGGGCCTCAACGTTTCCAGAGTTGCGCAAGACGCAGTCCGGGCCGAACTGGCCCGGTTGGGCAAGGTAGCCGAGCTGGACGCCTACCTGGCCGAGCTCGAAGCAGAGCTGGGGCCTCCCAGTAAAGACGAGCGGGCCGAGGCCAAGGCGTGGGCGGACGAGCTCTTCGGGCCGGCGACGCACAGCCGCTCGGCATGACCGTCGTCCTCGACGCCCATGGGCTCACCATGCTCGCCAAGAGCCGGGTACGGCTTGAGGAGCTCCGGCGCCGAGGAGAGTGGCCCGCGGTCCTCCCTGCAGTCGTCCTCACCGAGTGCCTCACGGGCGACCACCGGCGCGATTATCACGAGAACCGCGTGCTGCGGACATGCGACGTCAAACCGGTCGACGAGCCTCTGGCTCGGTCCGCCGCGCTTCTTCGCTCACAGGTGGTAGCCCGCCGTGCCCCCTCTGCCGTGGACGCCATCGTGGTGGCCCTCGCCGACTTCGTGGGCGGCGCGACGGTGCTCTCGAGCGACCCGGCCGACCTCCGCGCCCTCGCCCGCCACACCGTGCACAGGGTCGATGTGGCACCTGCCTGACGCTCATAAACCTGCGACAAAGGGAGCCCCGGCGAGCATTGTTTTGGGTAACGGGTCAGCCGGGACGGACGAGGCCGGTACGCCCCATCGACGGGTTAGCTTTGCCCCCTGCGGTCCTGAGACCAATAACTGGTCCAGCACGAAGCCCTCGACACCACCGTTCGTCCGCCTGACAACCTGGTCTGTGACGCTCGTGTGACGGTCATGTCAGAATTTCGGACCGGGCATATCAGCGCTCGGGCCACCAATCCCCGGGTCGTAGAGGAAGGGGCTCCAGGAGAGCCCGTGCCGAAGGAGGTTGCATGACGCATAGTAAGCCGTCCGTGACGCAGAGCAAACCGCGCAAAAAGCTAGCCGTGGGAGGGGCCGTGGCCGCGCTGGCGGTCCTATGGCCCCTCGCCTTAGGCCCTGCGACCGCCAGCGCCGCCGACAGCGCCGCGAGCTCGAATGTGCTCCAACCCGTACCAACGAGGGCGCCGGCGGTCCAGGCGCCCGCCAGCAGGCACGGTCGTGCCGGCGCTCTGACCGACCCCACCGAGGCCTTGCACGAGTCCGCCAGTGCCATTGGGTGCGTCTCCAGCAAGGTGTGCCTCGTTGTGGGTGGGGCACCCGGGCGGCCACCCAGCGCTGAGGTGGCCGAGGTGGTCGGGGGTCTCCCTGTGGCCTATCGAAAAGTGCCCGGCCTTTCCGGCCTTGACGGCATTTCGTGCCCCGGCGCCATGTCGCCTTGTGAGGCCGTTGGCTTCGCCCCGTCGGGTGATTATGGCGTTGAGATATCACCCAGCGGCGTCCCCGGCAAGCCGTTCTCCCTACCCGACTTTTTCACCTCCATTTCTTGTTACCGGTCCCTGGCTTGGTGTGAGGCGGTGGGCTCGCTTTACCAAAAGGGCCTGGCGCTCATTTCGGTCAAGGACGGAACGCCGGGAACGGCACGGGACGTACGTGCCCCCCGAGCAGGGGGCGTCAGCAACCCGGAGATCTCCTGCGGGTCAGCGGGCTGGTGCGAAGTCGCCGGTTCTTACTACGCCGACGGCAGCGATTTCAATAGCTTCGCGCTAGCGGTCCCGAGCGGCGTGCCCGGGACCGCCGTCACAGTTTCCAAAGCCTACGGCATCGACGGCATTTCCTGCCCCGCGGTAGGGCAATGCTTCGTCGCCGCTAGCAGTTCTAGTGGTGCGGCCATGGTGGCAGCGCTGACGGGCGTCAGCCTCGGCGCCCCCCACGTAGTGGGTCAAGCATCCTCGCTCAGCGCCATCGCCTGCTCCTCGCAAGCCAGTTGCACTGCCGTCGGTTCTAGCCAGAGCCTCGCCAACCCGAAGGGTAGGTCGTTGGTCGTCCCGGTGGCCAGCGGCGTACCCGGTACAGCCCAGACGGTCTCTGCCGCCGCCAACCTCTACAGCGTGGCTGCCGTCGCCCCCACGTTCTACGCGGCAGTCGGCATGGTCGCCTCCGGGATGAACGCCGGTGACGACATCGTTACCTCGAGCTAAAAGCGGCAAAGACGAACCGTCGGTCCGGGTCGTGCCCAGCAGGATGAAAGCGGCGTTTTGGGGCGCCCGGCACTCGCTCGGCCGTCCATCGGACCAAGAGCCTTGCGCTCCGTACGAGCGGGGGCTGGAAACGATCGCACCGGGCTTGGCTCCCATCAGCGCGGCGGCCAGAAGGGTCGCCTGGTGATCACCCACCGAGTCGAGAGGTACGTCAAGATGACCGCGGAGCGCCCCAGCAGCGTTGAGAGCGGTCCGACCGTGCCGGGCCAGGTAAATGCGAGCACAACGACCATTGCTCCCGCCTTCAGGGGTCGTCAGTCCATCAGGGCCCTGCGGGACCACCACGGTTCGCCTCCCCTCTTGAGGTTAGCCAAGGCTCTCCCCGTGACGGCTGCTCCTTAGGCGTGGCGATGCCGGCTCGATGGCAGTGGCGCTCTCACCGAAGACCCGCCTGTACACATCCTCGCCGTAAGCAGTCGGCTCTGGTGGCCCTTCCGCGAGCCTGAAGGCCGCGGCACCCGCCTGTCGCGGGGCGCGCATGAACAACGTGCCCTCAACGGGCTTTTCATAAAGGCTCTCGGCCAGGTCGAACAGGTGCGTTACCACGACGATCCTCACGCCCGCGCGACATAGAGCTATGAACACCTGGCGGCCGATCTCCGAGCCCTCCGCTTCATTGGTGGAGGCGAAGGGCTCATTGCACAACAACAGGGCTCCCGGGCATATGTGCGACACGATGGCACTCATCCGGGCCAGCTCTTCGTCCAGCTTTCCCCCCTTCATGGCCGGGTCTTCATCGCGTTTGAAGTGGGTGAACACCCGGGGGCATACGCCGGCGCTGAAGGAGGCCGCGGCCACGAACATGCCGCATTGCATCATGAGCTGGGCCAGGCCCACGCTGCGCAAAAACGTGGACTTACCGCCCCGGTTGGCCCCCGTGACCAATATGAGCACCTTCGTGGAGGCGCCCACGTCGTTGCCCACAGCGCGCCCGGTGCCGTTCGGAGCGTTGGAGAGGTTGAGGCTTAGGCACGGGTCGTACAACCCCTCGGCCACGAACCCGGGGCGTCCGGCGCTCTGCGGGACGGGGGTACATGTCGGCTCGCCTTTGGCCCCCAGGGCAGCCTGGAGGTTGATGCAGCCGACGTAGAACGCGATCTCGACGCGGAGCGCGTTGAGAAAGCCGAGGACATGGTCGGTGGACTGGGCCAACGCATTTGCAGCAATATTGACCCCTCTGGCGTGTAGCTCCGTCAATGCCTGTAGCACGTTATCGTCACGTTCGGGAACGCTGAAAGTGGAGCTGGCCTGGCCCCGATTGGCGAACCGCTCCCGCAGGCCGCGAGGGCGCGGACGGTGGAGCGTATAACCGGTCCCGCGGTTGGCTTGGCCGAGCTGGGCGCTCATCATAAGGCCACCCGGGAGCTTGAGCTCGTTCAGGTGGCTTTCGAGCCGGTTTATGTACTCGTCGTCAAGCTCGGTCAGGAGCAGGGAACCCAGCCGCGCCAAAGCGGGCGACATCATGGCGCTGCGGTTCTCCTCGGCCAAACGGCGTAGACGCACGAGGTAGCCCAAGAGAAGCTCGAGGGATTGCACTGTAGTAACGCAGGCTCTCAGGGGAGATGTTGAGGGTCCAGAATGTGACCTTCCGGTGCGCTTCGAGGGCGTCGGTAGCCAGCGAGTAGATCTCTGTGGCGAGCTGCGGTTGGGCCGTGAGATCGGCCAGGACTTCTTGGCGGTACAGGATCTCCTCGGGCTCAGACAAGCAAGAAAGGACGGCGGCCCTGGCCACCGTCAAAATGAACTTGTCGCCCTGCGCCATAGCCCCGAACAAAGTGCCAACGCCGAGATCCTCCACCAGGTCCTCGCTCTCAGGCGGAAGATCGCGCTCCGGGTCGAATTCCTCGCTGGGGCGCATGAGAAGGACCTTCACCGAGCCACCCGCTCCTCCACCGCTCGCATCGTCAGCCCGTAGTGTTCGGCGAGGGCTTCCGCGTAGGCCCGCCCTTCGGGTGCCTTGCGTAGCACCTTGTAAGTGCGCACCACCGGGTCGTCAGGGTCAACGGTAGCGACCAAACTGACGGTGTTCTCTCCCGCGGTGGCCAACTCGTCTATGAAAGTGACGAATAGACAAAGCGGGCCGCGCGCCGCGAGTTGGGCGAGCACCGCTCTTCCGACCAGGGCGGCGTCACGAAGGGTGGTCGACGAGAAGCTCTCGTTCATCACGACGACGCTTCGGGCCGAGGCGTGGTGGACTACGTCGTAGAGACTGACGAGCTCATCTTCTAGGTGGCTCCTCATGGTCCCCAGCTTCTCGGCCTGGACGAAGGAGGTGAACACCCCATCTACCAGGACCAGGTCAGCTTGTTCAGCGGGCACCGGGAGCCCCGAGAACGGACCGTGGCCAGCAGCTCGCGCACATCGCTCATAGCCCGTCCGAAAGCTCTGACCGCCGCCAGCACGGCCGGGCGCTCTAAGTCCCTTAGCACCTCGTGGCGGTAGGCGACGCCGTCAAGGTCGTTGAGAGGCGAGTAAAAAAGAGACAAGAGATCGAGCTGTTCGCGCCCTGCGGTGACGGCGGCAAAGACCTGGTCCAAATTGAGGTCGATTGCGAAACGGCGGTCCTCCAGGGGGACGGACGTCCCCGAGAGCCCATCGGGGTACAGGATCGAAGTCATGTCAGTGCATGGCTGCGGCCACGATGAGGACGGCTACCAAAGCTACGAGCATGTACCCCACGTATGCCTCTAAGCGCCCGGACTGGAGCCGTTTGGCGGTGCGCGCCAGCGCTAGGTAGGCGGCGATGACCGGCCGGTACAGGTAGGTCTCGATGGGCTCCGCCACGCTGGCCTTGAACACCACATGGGGCTGGTGCCACTCCTCGGTGACCTCGTCGTCGGGCGTCGCCGCCTCGCCCTCCCGGCCCGGGGCGGGGGCGCCGTCAGGGAGGCTGGAAGGTTCGATCTCTACGAGGGCCACCTCTTTCTGCGTCCCCAGGATGTTGGCCAGAACGTGGCGCACCGGGTTGGCATAAGCAAAGGCGTTGTAGCTGTCCTCACCGTGGACGCCGGGCGTCGCTGAGCGCCACACCGGGACGCGCCGGACGGAGAGGAAGCGGCCCCGGGACGCCAACACCGTGGCCAGGGTCACCAGCAAGAACCCCGCGGGCATGACGATGAACAGCCAGCTGGTCGATAGCGCCGAAAAGTGGGAGAAAACGGGCTGGAGCACCCACGGCGATTTGAGGGCACCGAGAGTAATGGACCGGGCCACGTCCGGGCTTAGACCCCTAGCCATGTACCGCACCACCCAAGGGGCGACCGCGGCCAGGCCAAAACAGGCCACCGCTGTAAGAGCCAGTGACATCTTGGCCGCCGCACCACGTTCGGGGCCCGGCTCCGCTAACCGTGGCTGCGAGGGCCGGCCCAGGACGGTAAAGCCCAGTAGGCGAACAAAGGTGAAGGCCGCCATTCCGGCCGTCAGGGCGATGAGCGCTCCCGCGCCGGCCGTGGCCAAGCGCAGGGCCAGGGGGTGCAACCGGAACTGCTGCATCAGTGCCTCGAATATGAACCACTCCGAGACGAAGCCGATGGTCGGGGGGAGCCCGGACAGAGCCAGCGCGGACGCCGCGAACGAGGCTGCGCCCCAGGGCTGGGAGCGGCCCATACCCGAAAGGCCGTCGAGCGCGTTGGTGCCGGTGCCCTTCTCGAAGTTGGCCGCGCTCAAGAAAAGACCTGTCTTGGCCACGGCGTGGGTGAGGACCTGCAGGGAGGCGGCCAGGAGGCCGACCGCCACAAGCGACCCGTTACCCACATAGGCACCGGCCAAGGCCACCCCGTAACCGACCATGATGATGCCACCGTTCTCGGCGCTCGAGTAGGCGATGGCGCGGCGGACATCAGCCTGCACAGCAGCAAACACGATGCCCAATAAGGCGGTCGCCCCGCCCAGGACGAGCACGGCGACGACCAACCACTCGGGTGGCCGGCCCAACAAGGCCAGGAACCGCCACAGGCCGTAAAAGCCGGCGTTGACCGCCAGCCCGGCCATGGCCGCCCGCATGGGCCCGGGCGCCGCCGGGTACCCGCGCGGCATCCACACCTCGAAGGGCATCAGCCCGACCTTGGTGGCAAAACCAAAAACAACCAGGACGTATGCCGCATCGTGCAGCCCACTGGCAGGAAGACCGGCCCAGGCAGCGAAACCGAAGGACCGGGCCGCGCCGGCCAGCACCAGGAACCCGACCAGCAAAGCGGCCCCGCCGGCCTTGCCCACGGCCGCCGTGGCCCAGGCGGCACTCGGTTGGTCGCGGCGACGACGAGTGGCAGAACTGAGCACGTAGAAGGCAACGGTCAGGGACTCCCAGGCGAAGAGGAAACTGAACGCGTCGGCGGCCACGACCGTCACTGTGACCGAGGCCAGCAACAGCACGTAACCGGGCAGGGCGGCACGGTCGCCGGCTCGGCCGGCCAGGCCGGTCCAGTTCAGCAGGGCCAGGGAAATGACGACGCCGAGGCCGCCCGTGAGCGTGAGGAACAAGCCGGCCAGCTGGTCGAGGCGAAGGGCCGTCTGGCCGAAGTCAAGCAGGTCGCCAAGGTGAACAGTCAGCGCCGGCCCTGAGACGCAAAGCACGCCCGTAATGGTCACCAAAACCGAGGCTATGCCCGCCGCGGCGCAGCTCGACCACCGCGACCAACGCCGCCCGCTCCCCCAGCCGAGCCCTACAATTCCTCCAACCCCCATCAGCACGAGGGCAGCAAGTAAGAGAGCCTGTCTCACCGACGCCCCTTCCGCTCCGGGATGAGGCCCACGGCCAGAAGGATCCCATGCAGGATGGAGAACGGGCTCGGGGGCGAACCGGGGACCCACACGTCCACGGGCACGAGGTCCCCGACGCCGCCCCTTGTCGCATAGGTCGGGCTCACCATCCCGCCGCTGGCGGCGTCGGTCCCCACGGCTACCACTACCCGCGGGTCGGGCATGGCCTCGTACGTCGTGCGCACGGGCCCGGCCATCCCGGCCGAACCCGCGCCCGAAATAAGCAGGAGGTCGGCGTGGCGGGGGCTGGCTGTAAAGAAGATGCCAAGGCGGTGGACGTCGTATACCGGGTTCAAAAGAGCCGCTATCTCCCATTCCTCGGAGCCATCAGAGCCGGCATCGACGTGGCGGACGTGGACCGACCTGCGTAGCGCCCGGACCCGTTGCCCCAGGTCGGCACGGGCCTCCGCCAAGGCGCCGTCGTTTTCTTCTGCCTCGGGGACGACCAACCCGGCCCGGGTGGGCGATGCCACCTCGGGCGAAGGGTCGAACCCGAACAGGTCGGGGCGCGCCGCCACGCACCGCCCGCACAGGATGCACTTGCCTCTGTCGAGCACTACGCCCCCACCGGCATCCTGGCCGATCGCTCCCGTCGGGCACAGCTCTTTGGCCGAGCGCCCCGCGGCCGCCCCCACCTGTGGCCGGACACTGACGGCACCCCGCCAATCGGCTCCGTAACCGTCCGGGCGTCGCGGGTAGGGGCTGGTCAGCACGCCGTTGCGTAAGCCTCGTGTCACCCAGGGCATCAGCCTGCGACCCCGGCGATAGAGAGGCCGAAGCTGGCTTCAATAAAGGCAAAGTCGGTGAAGATGTCCCCGCCGAAGGCCTCGGGGAACAAGCTCAAGTTGTGGAACGAGGCCGAGCGGGGCTTGACCCGCTTAAGGTTGCCGGCTTCAACCTCGACAAGATAAAGCAACTCCCCCTGCGGTGCCTCCGCCCACCCCCACCCGGTGCCGTCGGTCGTGACCAAGGGCGCAGCCCAAGGCCCGTCGGCGGAGCGTTCGGCCAGGCCCTCGAGCGCCAGCCGGCACAGTTGGAACGAGCCCCATATCTCTTCCAACCTCACTAGCTGGCGGGCGAGAGCGTCCCCGGAAATGCGGTAGCGGTGCTCGGGCACCTTGATCAGGCCGTAGGCCGCGTAAGGCCGGTAATTCCTAAGGTCCTCCTGCGAACCTGACGCCCGCGCCACCGGGCCGAGGGCCCCGCGAGCGGCGGCAACCTCCGCCGTGATAACGCCCGTACCTCGCAGGCGGTCGATAAACGACGACGTGCCCATCAAGAGGTCGGCATCTGAGCGCAGGTCCACTTCCAGGGCGGCCAGCTCCGCCCGGGCGTCGGCGGGGGCCAGCGCCGGTCCGGCCGAGACTCCCCCGGGGACCACCACGCCCCGACCGAAGCGGTGCCCGCACAACCTGGCCCGGAGGCGCAACACGCGCTCCTTGTGCCAACTGAAACGGGCGTAGGCGACCGCCTGACCGGCGGCCTCGGCATGTCGGACCATGGAGTCCAGGTGGTTGGCGATGCGTTCGAGCTCGGCGTGCAACGACCGCGTGAGCAGCGCGCCGGGCGGCACGAGACCGTTGGCCGACGCTATGGCCTCAATGGCCTGGCAGAAGGCCAAGGCGTGAGCAACTGATGCGACTCCCTCGACCCGCTCGGCCAAGAGCACCCCGTCGAGGGCGCTCAGGCCCTGGAAACGCCGTTCCAGGCCGCGGTGCTTGTGGTAGACGCGAGCACGCACATGCGGGATATCCTCACCGGGAGTTTCCACGAGATATTGGACCGACTCGAAAACGCCTGAGCGCACCGGCCCATAAGGGATGGTGAAGATGCCCTCCCCCGAGACGTGCGCCGGCAAGTACGCCTCGTCGGGGGTGACCGCCAGCATCGGGACCGGCGAGCCTGGTCGGGGCGGCGCCGCCTCGGACGGGCGGGGAAGGACCAGGGGGTCGACGCGACGGTGGCCTTCGGGGAGCAGTCCGAACATATCCGCTATTTCGCGCTCGTACCAGGCCGCGCCGGGGACAGCGGGCGTGAGTGCCTGGTAGCCCGCGTCGCCCCCGACCACGGTGGCGGGGACCACCGTGGTCACGACATCGAGGCGGCCGTACCGAGCTATAGCCGCCCGCAGTACCACCGAGCCATCGGCCCGGGCGGAGCCGAAAAGCCCGGCAAAACGCCCCCCCTCGGCCGGGCCGGTGGCGCCGCCCGGGGCCGGCGGGCCGCCGGCCGTGCCGCGGACAACGGTGCGGGCGAACTCTTGAGCAGGCACGGCTATCTCGTCCCACAGCGGGGGACCAGCCGTCGTGGCCGGGACGGTCATCGATCCACGCCGAGCTCGGCGGCGGCGCCGTTGAGCAGGTGGTCGAGCGCGGCGGGGGGATGCACCCCTAAGACAACCAGGCCGAGGAGCCCGAAGGCCATGGCGAGCACCATAAGCCGGCTCGTCTCCCCCTTGACCACCGCGGGACTGCTGTCCGGTACGGGCGAAAGCATGCTTTGGCCTATATGCCATGAAAGGCCGAAAAAGGCCAGTGTCGCCAGGACCACCATTACGGCGGCAATGGCCTCTTCGGCGGTGTTGGCGCCGGCCCCGCCAGCAAAGCCTCCGGCGACGATCGACAGCTCGGAGCGGAACGTCCCGAAAGGTGGCATGGCCGACAGCCCTAGCATCCCTGCCACCAACATCGGGCCCGTCCAGGGCAGAAGACCGATACCGCCGCGGATCCTATCCAGGTCCTTGGTCCGTAGCTTGCGGGCCACGCTCCCGGCCCCGAAGAAGGACGTCCCCTTGGCGGCGGCGTGGGCGAGGACGTGCAGGAGGGCCCCGGCAATGGCCAGGGGAGACGCAAAGCTCACCCCAATGGCCAAGATGCCCATGTGCTCGATGGACGAGTACGCCAGCAAGCGCTTCAAATCACGCTGGGAAGCCAGGTACAACGCCCCAAGCAGCAGCGTGAGCACACCGAAGCCGGCCAGCACATCGCGGGCAAAAGCAGCGCCGGCAGCCCGCTCTGTGATCTGGTAGTAACGCAGGATGGCGTAGAACGATGTGGCCAGCAAAGATCCCGAAAGTAGTGCCGAAACCGGTGTGGGCGCTTCGGAATGGGCATCGGGCAACCAGGTGTGCACGGGGAAAAGGCCAACTTTCGTCCCGTAGCCGACAACAGCCAGCAGGTAACCGAGCCGGACGGTCGCCGCGGGGAAGACCGACGCCTTGCCGAGGAGCTTGGTGTAGGACAGGTCGTAGGAGTGGCCCAGAGAAAAGCTCCCGGCGTGGTATATGACCACGGTCGCGAGCAGTGACAACCCGAGGCCGAGGGAGGCGATGAGTATGTACTTCCACGCCGCCTCGATGGCGCCATCGGTACCCTCGATGGCGACCAGCAACGCACTGACCACAGTGGTCACCTCGATCGCCACCCACAGCAGCCCCAGGTCGTTGACCATAGGGGCCATGGCCATGGCCCAGGCGAAGAGATTAAGCCCGGCGAACAACCGCCGCCGGTAAACCCGGGTCGCAGCACGGTCGGCAGCAACATAGCCCACAGAAAATATGGCCGTGAGGCAGTAAAGAAAGGCCGTCGCCAGCAGGAACACCAACGACAGCGGGTCGACCCGTAGCCAATTGCCCAAGGCGCCGACGGCGCCCGAGCCGTTCTTGTACCTGGCCACTGAAGGCACCAGCGCTATGGCCAAGCCGAAGGTGGCCGTCCCGGCCAGCACCGTCACCAGCCCGGCGAGGCGCGGGCCAGCCCACCAGGAAACGACGGTGGCACCAAGAGGTACGGCCATTATGACTATGAGGACGGCGCTCATTTCATCTGACCACCCTCACCCGCGGAGCTGGTCAAGGGTTTCGGTGGACAGGGAAGCAGATCGGCGGTGATGAGCGCGCATGAGGACGCCGAAGGCCACCCCGGCGACCAGGAGGTCGAACAAGAACCCCACTTCGAGGATCAGGGGCATTCGGGCGGCGACCACCAGGCTGGCCACGGACACGCCGTTTTCCATCGAGAAAAAACCCACAGCCTGGGAGACGACGTCGGCCCTGAACATAACGAGGACGAACGAGACGAGCACGGTGGCGGCGGCGGCGCTCAGGGCAGGGACGGGGAGGCTATTGACGCCGGAGGAGTTGATCGGGATGTTGCTCACGGTGAGAAAACCGATGACCGAGACCACCACGCCGAGAAGCACCATGGTCGCCACTCCGAAGCGGTGGCTCCCGGCCAGGTCGACTTCGGCCGCGCTCAGCAAACGGAGCACGACGGCCGGCACGAGGACCACCTTCAACACCACGGAGAGACCAGCGAGCACGTACAGCTCGCCGGCGTGCTGGCTGGCCCCCAGGACCCCGGCCAGAGCGGCGACGGCCAGCGATTGGAAGGCATAGAGCCGGACCTGAGAGCGTAGGAGCGCTTCTCGCATCATGGCGAACACGACCAACAAGACCAGGACCGCGAGAGCCTCCGTCACCCCGTCGAAGGTCGTCGGCGGGCTGGGTACCGTGACGAGCAACGGGACGGGCATCAGCCACCCCCCAGGTAGAGCACGAGCACGGACACGGCCGACAAGGCGAAGGCGGAAGCCATGAACTCGGTGATCTTGTACAGGCGCAACTTCGAAAATGAGTTGTCGATCACGGCGAAAATGGTCCCAGCACCGAGAGCCTTGGCCAGGATGACGGGTACGGCGAGCAGGACACCGCCGAGCTGACGCGACCCGGCCAGGCCCCAGGGTGCGCAGAAAACGTCCACCAGGATCACGTAAAGGACCATCTGCTTTATGGCCGAGCCCCATTT
>CAYZVQ010000024.1:0-28260 GCA_964481925.1 uncultured Acidimicrobiaceae bacterium | reverse complement strand
ACCTGACCGATGCCAACGGCATCGATGTCCAGGTGAAGTGCAAGCGGGGCGGCTCCGTACAGCGGCTCATGCACGAGCTGGTGGAGCACACCAAGCTACGTGACACCCTCGCCTTCAACTTCACGGTCCTGGTCGACAACGTCCCCCAGACCTTGTCGCTGCGCCAGATCCTGGTCTGTTTCCTTGGTTTTCGCAAAGAAGTGGTGGCCAAGCGGTTGGAGCACGAGCTCGAAGTGCTCCGCCGCCGCCTGCACCTGTTGCTGGCCGAGCGGGCGGCCGCCGACGTGATCGACCAGGTCGTGACCATCATCCGTACGGCCAAGGACGACGAGGACTCCAAAACCAAGTTGATGGCCCGGCTGCGCTATGTCCCCCACGGGGCGTCGAAGTCCGAACCCATCGACGAGGTCCAGGCCGAACACATCTTGGACATGGCCCTCAAGCGTATAAACACCCTCAACCGTTTCCGGATCAATGAAGAAATCCAGCAGAAGGGCTCCCGGGCGGACGAGATCATGGCCATCCTCGGCTCGGCTGACGGCGTGACGAACATCGTGCGCGAGGAACTGAAGGACGTCCGCAAGCGCTTTGCCCGGCCCCGCCGTACGGTGATCTCGGCCGAGACCACCAGTGCCACACGCGAGGTCCTCAGCGCCAACGGCAAGTCCAAGGCCGTCATGCTGGCTTCGGCCCCCTCCGAGGACGTCTGGGCCTACGTGACCTCAGACGGTGCCGTCCTGGTCACCCCCCGGGCGGCGAGGGCACCTTCGTCCGCCCCGGTCAAACTGGCCGGCTCGTCCTCACTAGTAGCAGTGGCCGCGGCCCGCTCCGATCAACGCCTGCTGGTCTTTACCGAGCAGGGCCAAGCCGTGCGGGCCACCCTTTCCGATCAGCCCATCGGCCGTAACGGGCCCGGAAGGTCGTTGCTGTCCCTGCTGGGCCGGGACGCCATCGTCGCCGCCTTCAGCGGGGAGGACACCCCCTTCTACCTGCTGGTCTCGGCCGACGGCCAGGTAAAGCGCATACCGGCGGCGACGGTCGCCAACGCCAGTGCATCGGGGACGACGTGTTGCCGGGTGCCCGAGGGCGACCGGATCGTCGCCGTCGTGGCTCATGAAGGCGACGACGAGATCCTCATCGCCAAGGCGGGGGGCCAGGTCCTGCGCCTCGAGACGGGGGCGAAATTGCGGCCGGTGCCGACAGGCGGGGCAGGAATGGTGGCGGGGGTCAAAGTGGACGCCGGGGACCGGGTCGTCAGTGCGGTCAAGGCCGAGGGGGAGTCGCTGCTCAACCTGCATACCTCAGGCCTGGCCCTGGCCGTCCCCCTCGACGAGTACCCCGTCAAGGGCCGCGGCGCCGGCGGCGTACAGTCCGTCCTCGTCGACCGGCCGGCCAAGACCCCGGCCGGCGAGCTGGCCCTTGTCGTTTGCCAGGGAGCTGGCGGCGAGACTGACGTCTTCACGGACCGGGGCGGCGTGTACCACGCCGCCCACCAGGACAACCCTCAGGTCCGGCGGGCCACCAGCTCCCGGCCCTTCCTGCCCCTGGGCCCGGGCGAGTCCCCTCGGGGCCAGGTCCAGTGGGCGGTGCGATAGCGGCCTTGTCCCGACGATCGATGTGCCGAGATGTCCCAATGAAGCCGTCAGGGAAGGGTAACCTGGGGCCGGGCACGGCGGCCCGGCATGTCGAGGACCGAGGAGACCTAACTCATGAAACACGTCCCAACCGGCGTGGTGGTCACGGTGATGTGCGTGTCTGTGCCGTTGGGAACATACGGGTTACTGACCACCGTGGCCGGCGCCGCCTCACCGCCGCACACATTGCCCGTGGGCGCGGCGACAAGTTATCTGTTCGGCTACACGAAGTACGAAGGCTCGAAAATAAGCCTGCTGCCCCCCAATGACGGTGACGTCAACCAGTCGCTCGTCGCCCGCGGCCCCAAACTCGGACCGTTCCACATCAAGTTGAGCACGAGTTTTGCCGGCTGGCCCAGTGCGTGCAGCCTTACCGGCCTCCTCCAGCTGAAGGCGCTGGAGCCGTCCGTAACCGCACTGGACGGGGCGCCCGTGGGCAGCAAGGCCGAAATCCTGGGATCCGGCGCCAACACCCCCCAGGGCACGAGTTGCAAGTTCGACCTGAAGACAAAGTTCGACCCCCAGGGTTACTCACGAACCCCGAGCTGGGTCGAGATCAGCCTGCAGGGGATCGGCTCGGGCGCCTCGACCAGCTACCAGCAGTCGCGGGCCGAGCAAAAGGCGATGGCGCCCAAGTACCCGGCACAATATGCCGACTACCCAGCTCTAAAGAACGGCGTCAAGTGCTTTGACGACGGCAACGAGCTGCAATGCCTGAAAGGCGACGTCCGCTTCTGGGTCAGCGGCCAAAAAGTGACCGGGGGCAACCTTTCCGGAGTCGACCAGTCAGTCTGGATCGACCAGGTGGAGATCCCCCTGGCCGAAGTAATCGGCGCTGAGCTGACGACCTCGGATTAGCCTCCGAGGCCCACGACGGGCGCCGCGAGGATCGGCCTCGTGTAGAGCTACCTACTGCTCCGCCGCGAAAGCGACCGACTCGTCGGGAGGAAAACCAAAGGCCCAGGCGGACATACCATTGTCAACGGCCAGGACGTGCCCGTTGATGGAAACCGTCCGGTCACTGATTAGGAACGCTACCGTCTCGGCGATCTCTGCTGGCTCGCTGATCCGGTGCATCGGTGACAGGTCCTCGGCCTTGGCAGCAAACGAGGCCGGTTTCGGCTCGTCTGCAGCTACCGGAGCGACAATGTCCGTGCGCACGGGCCCGGGGGCTATTGCATTGCAGCGGATACCAAGGTGGCCGTACTCAGTGCAGACATACCGCGTGAGCGCCTCCATCCCTCCTTTTGCCGTATCGTACGCCCCGTAGCCTGGAAAGGCCCTCTGACCGTGGATCGAGGACACATTGATAATCGAACCGGCTACCCGATTGGCAAGAAAAGAGCACAACGCCTCACGGGTACCGAGCACCACCGCGGTCAGGTTGATGTCGAGCAGCTCGGTAACCACGTCGGGGCCCATGAGGTGAAGCGGCGCCAGCCTGACCACGGCGGCGTTGTTTACCCAGGCTCGGAGCTCGCCACGCTCCTCAGCCGCGCGGCGAGCAGTCCTCAGCACGTCGAGGTCCCGCACATCACCGGCCACGGCGACACCGCCGATCTCCCCGACCGCCTTCTCCAGCAGGGCTCGGTCCCGCGCGATGCCGACTACCGTCCAGCCAAGAGCCGCCAAGGTTGTCGCTATCGCCCGTCCGATCCCCATCGACGCGCCTGTGACCACGACGACACGTGACGTTGCCCCGTTGCTTTCCATCTTTGCCTCCCTACCCGTCCGTTGCCGCCTCGCCGGACGACCCTCAGCGAGCACGAAAACTGTCAACTGTCAACTGTAGATGGGGCGATGCCAGTCTGCGAAATGGCCGGCTGCGGCCACCTTGGCCTGGGTCTACAGGCCGTGCATGACCATGCCCAGCACGGTGCGGACCTGGAGGGAGAGCTCCTTAGGCCGGGCACCCCGCAGTGGCCCGTCGACGAGCAGCGTGGCCAAGCCGTGGACGGCCGCCCACGGTCCGACCTCCGCACCTCTCCTTCGGTCGGGCGGCAAGGCTCCGGTGGCCACCAGTTCGTCCAGGCAGCCGGCAAGCAGCTGGTAGGGGTCAAGGCCCGAGTCCCCGCAACCTTCCCCTGGAGCGATCGGCCGGAGCTCTTGGGGCACACCGAAAGCGGTGCGGAACCACCCTGGCTCGGCCAGCGCGAACTCGATGTACGCCTGACCGGTTGCCTCAAGAGCCTCCCAGGCATGGCGTTTGGGGTCGGGCCTAGGAGGAAGCTCTGCCATACGCTTTTCCATCCGGCGGGCAAGCTCGCTCATGGCGCGCTCGCAGACCGCCCACAGCAGGCTGTCACGGTCAGGGAAGTGCCGGTAGGCGGCACTGTGGGAGACGCCGGCGGCCCGGTTGACCTCCCGGAGCACCACCGCCTCCGGGCCGCCTACTTGCGCCAGCCGCATACCGGCGGCAATCAGCTCCTCTCGCAGGTTGCCGTGGTGGTAGGTGTCCCGGCGCTCTTTACCCGACGGGGTAGGCGTGACCTGCGGTCCCAGCGGCGGCCGGCCACCGCCCTCGCGGCTCGGGTCGTAGACATCGTCCACAGACCGGAAGCTACCAGGACCGCGACCCGAGCCGGTCTTGGGCCTGTAGGAAGGCCGGCGCAACCTCAGGCCACTCCGCCCACGGTCACTGGCTCCTCCTGCCGAGGGAGCACCTCCGGAGGGACGTCAGAAAGGGATGGCGCGGGCGGCTGAGCAGGTAGAGCGGCGGCCGCGGCCCCGGCGCCGACCGCGGCTACCGCACCAGCAATGGCGCAAGCGACAGCGATGGCATGGATGAACGAAGACGAGGCTGCCCCATGTACGAGCTGGCCGAGCCGTCCTTGCCCTCCGGTCGCCAGGCGCTGCGCCACGGCGTAGGCGGCGCCCACCGACTGGCCGGCCAGGTTGCGCAAGCTCGCCGGCAGTGCCGCCGGCAGGTGTACGCCTAGCCGGCCGGTGTACAGCGAGGCGTAGACGCTGCCTATCACCGCTACCCCGAGAGTGCCTCCCAGCAGCCGAGTGGCGTCGTTCACGGCGGACCCGACACCGGCCTTGTCCTTGGCGACGGCGCCCATGATCGACTCGGTCGCCGGGGCCATGGTGAGGCCAAGGCCCACGCCGTACAGGACCATCTGAGTGGCTATGACGGCGTAGCTGGTCGAGGTGGTGATCGTCAGGGCGACCCAGGCATAGAACCCGGTGACGAGGACCAGGCCCGTCGTGACCACCTGCTTGGTGCCGAAGCGGACAGCCAATTTGGTCCCGATGACCGAAGCGGCCCCTACGCACAGCGCGACCGGAAGGAGGCGCACGCCCGTAGCGAGGGGCGAATAGGAACGGACGAACTGGAAGTACTGAGTTATCAGGAATATGAACCCGAACAGGGTGAACGCCGAGACAGTGACGGACCCCGAGGCGGCGCTGAACCGGGGGTTGGCGAATAGGGCGACGTCGAGCATGGGGCTGCGGGTGCGGCGTTCCCAGGATACGAACCCAGCCAAGACGGCCGCCGCGACGATGAGACCGCCGAGACTGCGGACGGAGCCCCAGCCGGCGTCGGGGGCCTCGATGATGGTGTAGACGAGCACGCCCATGGCGACCGTGGAGGACCCGAAGCCACCCCAGTCCAGGGCTCCCGCCTTGGCGCTACGCGAGGTCGGGACGAAAAAGACCACGAGGGCAGCAGCCAGCGCAGCCACGGGCACCATGGCCCAGAAGATGGCGGGCCAGCTGGAGCGCTCCAGGAGCCAACCGCCTACGACCGGGCCGAAGGCGATAGCCGCCCCGGCGCTGGCGCCCCAGGCTCCTATGGCCTGAGCCCGTTCTGCGCGTCCAGTGAACACGTTGGTAATGAGCGAGAGCGTGGCCGGGAAGATCATGGCCGCGCCGAGGCCCATGACTGCCCTCGCCGCGATCAGCTCGCCGGGGCTGGCAGCCAGCGCGCCGGCCGCGCTCGCCACGCCAAATGTCGCCAGCCCGGCTAGCAAAGCCCCTTTGCGGCCCCAGCGGTCCGAGAGGCTGCCTGAGGTGAGGACGAGGGCTGCGAACACGAGGTTGTAGGCGTCGACGACCCACTGCAACTGGGTGTCGGTGGCGTGCAGCTGGCGGACCAGCGCTGGCAACGCCACGTTGACGATTGTTGTGTCAAGGTTGATAGCAAAGGCGGCCGCCACCAGGGCGACGAGCACCAGCGGCTTGCGAGGCCGCACTGCTTGGGAGACTGATCGGGACACTCGGGTACCTCCCCTAGATGTTGACACTGACTACATGATGACCTTAGCCAAGAACGTAGACACTGTCAACATGCTCCCCGGCCGTACCGGTGCTCTCGCTCGATCGACCGCCATAGCCACGCTGCGAGCCGCGGTCAGCGGGACAGCGCGCGCCCGTGGAGGGCGGGGAGCGAACGCATGTTTGGGTGTGCGGCCGGCAGCTGCGGTACCGGTCCAGGCACGTCCAGGCCACGCCCCGAACTGCTCACCGAAGGCGGACGTTCACAATGTCACGCCGCTGTACCGGCTTCCAGCCAGGATGGTGGCACGAGCCAAATCGTGGAAAGAGAGCGCGCGATGGCCCCTATTCACAGGTCCTCGACGTTGTTGGCTCCCGGCGTGGCCGCCGTCGGTCTTGCCGGCCCTAACATCGTCTGCCCGCCGCGCCGCCCAAGAGCGCGCTCGCGTAGGCGCTCGATAGCCGTAGTATTTGCGGCGTTGTCTCTGGCAGCGACGGCTCTTGTGCTGCTGAGCACACCTCCCGCGGCGACGGCCGCGGCTCAGCGCCGGTTGCTCTACGCCTACGCCAACGGCGGCTCGTCCGTGCCGGGCTGCCCTGCCCGAGAGGGCCTGCTGCGGGGTTGCTCCCTGGGCGACGCCCTCTCCCAGGCCCGGGGCGGTGACACGGTGGCGCTGGCAACGCCAGGGCGTGACGGCCATTATGTGGGCAACTGGGAAGTGCGCACCGGTTCTACGTCGGCCCTCGAGCCTCTTAGGATCGCCCCGGCACCCGGGGTCGCCGACCCCCTCCTGGACGGCAACCACGGCGAGGCAAAAGGTTGCGGTACCCGCTACTGTTCCGGCGCTGTCCTGGTCATTGGGCCCCACGTCCACCTGGACATGAGCGGGCTCACGATCGAAGGCGCGCTCGACAGGGCCAGTCCCGCCGGGGGCGGCGTGCGCAATGACCTGGGCGGCAACCTGTCCGTCTCGGGCTGCACGTTTTATGACGACCAGGCCTCATGGGGCGGTGCGATCGACAATGCAGATGCCAACGGCACCGGCACGTTGGTGGTGACGGCGAGCACGTTCCGAGATGATGAGGCACCTCACGGAGGCGCCATCAACAACCACGGCCGCGCCTCTGTGTCGGGTTCGGTCTTTTCTGGCAACCGTTCGACAAACGGAGGTGCGATAGACAACGGCGACGGGGGCCGCCTAGTAGTGGCGTCATCGAGCTTTTCGGCCAACTCTGCACTGGACGACGGCGGCGCCATCGACAACGCCGACAATTCCGGAAAAGGGGCACTGAGGGTCTCGGGGTCGACCTTCAAGTCCAACCGCGCCCACGACGGCGGCGCCATTGCCAACGCCGACAATTCCGGGGCCGGGACGTTGTCGGTGCAGGGCTCGAAGTTCCTCGCCAACACCAGCGGTAATGACGGCGGTGCCATCGACAACGCAGACCCTGCCGGCGATGGCACTGTTTCGGTCTCGGCCTCCGTGTTGTCGGGCAACAGCGCCAACGGCGCTATCGGCGCCGGAGGTGCCATCTTCAACGGCCCTGGCAGCGTGTCTGTGTCGACGTCGACGTTGGCGGACAACGGCGCCAACGGCCCTGGCGGGGCGATCGCCAACGGCTACGACCATCAGCCACCACCACCGCCCGTGTACGCCGGGGCAGAGCGGCCGGCGGCCCGGGGCACCGAAGCTGCCAACCAGGCCGGAGCGGTTGCCAACGGCCCCGAGGCCAAGACGGCGAGGTTGTCGGTGTCCGCCTCGATGTTTTCCGGGAACGGCGCAGGCTGGTGCGGACAAGCCGTGGTCAACGGCGAAGGGGTGCCCGCGCTGGCAGTCATATGGGACTCGACCTTTGATGATGCCGACCCCTCTCCAAGCGGCACTGGTCCCAACCCCCGGTCATCGGTGGCGGGCTCCCTGTTACCGCAAGGCATCGCCTTCCCAACCTGTGGTGGGGGCGACATCAACAATTATGATGGCTCCCTCTGGGTGTGGGCCTCGACCTTCGTAGGCACCACGGCCTACTCCAACAACCCCGCCTCAGACGCGGTGCCTACCGCCTTCATCTACAGCAGCGCGCCGGCGTGGGCGGTCGCCAACATCTTCGCCGTCGGGACCTGCGGACAGCCGGTGTCCCAATCGCCGCCTGACAACGGTCCCGGAATGGCCGGGCCCTGGCACGACATGGGCTACAACGTCACGTTCGAGCAGGCCGAGTACAGCTCGACCTATTACGAATCCTGTATTGGCGACGACGTAAAGCACGATCTCGATGTGCACCCGCCCTGGGAGCCGGAGGTCTTTGTGGGGCCCGTCGCCAACAATGGTGGGCCGACAAAGACGGCGCTGCCGCTGGCGAGCGATCCCGCTCTTCGGACCGTGCCCTACCGCACTGTCGTCAAGATGGGCAACCGGACCATAGTCCTCTGCCCGACGACCGACCAACGGGGGACAAGGAGCGCCCCAGGACGGGCATGCGACGCCGGGGCAGTGCAGGTCCCGTACGGCATCTCGCCCATCGGTACGGAGGTGAGCGCTCTGTCGAGCGGCACCTACGGGAGCATCCTCGTCGTGGGCCCTAACGGCGCCGAGAGCTCGGACGGTCCCGGGCAGCTCGTAGACGCATCCGCCGACGCGGCCGGCTCCCCCTTGTACGAGTTCAGCGCCGATGCCAACGGCAAGTTCGGCTGTACCACTCGGCCGGTACCGCTTTACACCAGCGCCGCTACTCCTAACGGTGTCGTGACCAGCCTTACGCCGACCAGCTGCACGGGGCCGGAGAACGATTTCCTGGACGGCTCGAACACCGACGATTGGCCTGCCCTCACCACTGCCAGTAAGCCTGTTGCCGGGCCCGGGGTGGACCAGGCACTTCTCGGCACGGTGCCGCGGCCAGGTATCGGCAACCAGGTGACCTATGACGGCCACCCCCTTTACCTGTTCGACCAGCCGTCCACGCCCTTTCACCCATATGGCGAGGGCTACTTGCAGTCGGTCTTCCCGCTGGGCCCATGGCACGGTATTTCTTACCTTGTGTCGGCCCAGGACGGCAGGCCGGCACCCGGGCCGGTCACAGTCGGGGCGGCGACCTTGCCGGACAAAAGGGCGGCCCTCGCCTATATGGAGTTCGCCGCCAACCTCCATGGGACTGCGGTTACCGTCTACTCCTACAGCCTTGACCGGCCGGGTGTAAGCGCCTGCACGGGGGGGTGCGCCCTCACCTGGCTCCCGCTTCTCACGAGAGGCAAGCCCGAGATTGATAACGAAATGGCCAACACCCATATCGTGGCGCAGGATTTTGGATCCATCCGTCGACCTGACGGGACTGAACAGGTCACCTACCAAGGCAAACCGTTATACCTCTACTCCGGAGAGCGTTACCTCTTCCCGCACGGCAACGCGGCACCGCCGTCGCAGTCGGGTACCGCCGGTAACGGCAACGGGCTCCGCGGGCCTAGAGGCGGAACTTTCTCCATCGTCTACTTGGTCCATTGACCGCAGAGTTGCGGTCGTGGCTAGCGGCCCTAAGAGTGTGCGATGTGCGCACGAAGATTAGTCAGAGCCGCGAATTGGCGGCGGCCATCGGCAGTACGCCGGATGTCCCGTCAAGGGAAGCCGGTGATCAGTGACCTCGCCATCGGAGCTGAACTCCATCTCTGACGCACTGATCCGAGGTGCCCCGTTCTGCCGCACCGTGGCCAGGGTCTTGTTGGTCCCAGCGTCGAAGCGCTCCCGCACTCGACGCGCAAAATCCGCTGCGCCGCGCTCGACCCCGCTCCAGTCAGCCATGGCTACATTGTTGTCGATGACGGTGACCGCTCGTCTGCGGTCGTGCCTACGCTTGGCCAGGCTCGGTGAGGAGCCGCAGCAGCCCATCGGCGAAGAAGCGGCCAAAGCGGTCGGGCGACCAGTGGCGCGCTGTGGTGAGGCGGTCATAGACGGCCGGGTCCATGAGCAGCCACACGATGTCGATGGCTTCGGAGCGGTCGAGGCCGGCCCGCAGCGGGGTCTTGCCGGTGAGCCCGTCGACGATCCAAGCGGCCGTCACGGCGCGTTGGGCACGTAGCTGCTCGGCGAGTGGGACCAGGCGGTCATCGCCGCGTGCGCCTTCGAGGGCGGTAAGCACGAGCGCGTCGGACCGCTCGGCGGCCGGCACAAGGATGGTGGCGACCGTGTCGAGGAAGGCGGTGGCGTCGGGCGCCGCTCGGGCCGATGCCGCCCACGGGCGTTCGAGGACGGGTACCGGCTCGTCGTCGCCGGCGATGGCGACGTCGATCGCGGCCTTGAGCAGATCAGGTTTGGTCGGGAAGGCCAGCTCCACGGCGGCCACCGACACCCCTGCAGCCTCGGCCACGGCGGCGACGGTCGTCCCGGCGTAGCCGTGGGAGCGGAACGCCTGGGTCGCCGCCTCGAGGATCCGGGCCCTGGTACGGCGGGCCTGCGCCTGGCGCAGGGGCGAGCGGTATTGACGGCGACCGTACTTTGGCGTTGGGGGGGTTGCGCCGGCCTTCGTATTCACTAAGCTATAACCCTAGTTAATCATGTCGGCGCCGAGGAGGACCCTGTGGACGTGGCAGCGAGCGGTGATGCCCTGGTAGTGCCGCGCGTCGAGGTCCAGCTGTCGGTCCACGATGGGCGTCAGGCGGTGGCGTTCTACGAAACCGCGTTCGGGGCGCGGACGTGCTTCCGTCTCGGCGGGACCGACGAGCTCGCAGAGGTAGTGGCGCAGCTCCAGGTCGGCTCGACCCGGTTCTGGGTGGAAGACGAGTCACCTGAACACGGGAACTTCAGCCCCCAGACCCTCAAAGGTGCGACCGCACGGCTACTGCTCGTCGTCGACGACCCGGCGGCAGCCGTGGAACGGGCGTTGGCGGCGGGCGCTCGCGAGGTCTACCCGGTGGCCGAGGTCTACGGCTGGCTGCTTGGCCGCGTGGTGGACCCCTTCGGCCACCACTGGGAGATCGGACGGCCGATCGGGCCGTGGCCCCCGACTGACAGAGACGGAGAGGAACGCCGATGAAGAACAACCGGTCGGTGCCACCGGCGACGGTCGTGCCGGTACTCGTCTACCCCGACGTTCGCGCCGCAGTTGCATTCCTGAGCGCCGCATTTGGCTTTGTCGAGCGCACGCGGATCGGCGAGAGCCATCGCGCCCAGCTGGCCGTCGGCGACGACGGTGCCGTGATAATCGCCGATGTCGGCGCTGAGCGCCGCCCGCCGCAGCCAGGCGAGGTCACCCACGTCGTTCGGGTCCGCGTCGCCGACGTCGACACGGCGTTCGCCCGCGCCCGCGATCATGGCGCCGTTGTGCTTGAGGCGCCGGTCGATCGGGAGTACGGCGAGCGGGACTGCACTCTCAAGGACATCGCCGGCCACCGCTGGCAGTTGGCCGAGGCCAAAGCGGATGTGGCACCGGAGGAGTTCGGTTGCCAGACCGTCAGCCCGTGGCCCGCCTACGAGGCGAGCAACACCGGCTGAGTAGAGCGGACAGGTGCATTTCCCCACGGCGTGCCGACCTTCACCGACCAACATGGCGGTTAGCTACCGTCGAGGACCTCAGTTAGTTCCGTGTAGGCGCGGGCCAAGATCAAGCTCGGGGCGATCGCGAACCCTGGCAGCAAGAGGTAGGCAGCCAACGCAACCGGGGTGTGAGCGCGGTGAGGACCAGGCAGCTTGTAGCCAGCAGCGTCAGTGTCACAGCGAGGTGCCCGGGCCTTGGACGCCATTTGGCGTGCCCGTAGGCGAAGCCCGCACCCAAGCTGGCGACGCTGATGATCCCATAGAGCACGCCGGCCCACTCGCCTACTCCGCGGGCGACCGCAAAGGCAGTGACCGACACCTGCAGCGATCCAAAGGCGAACCCGAGCCCGAAGTTGGCGACGAGCAATAGACCGAGCCCGCTCCGGGCGAGACCACGACTTCGTGGGACCGCCGCCCAACTACGCGCCGCTCTGTGGCTCGGCCCCGGAGCGGTGCGGCGCTGGCGGACCAGGAGGACACCACCCGTGAGGACCACGACGCCAGCGAGCACCGAGCCGGCCTGGGGGCCCGCAAGCGAGCTGGTGGCCGTGACCAATGACGGGCCCACCAGGTAGGCCACACCGTTGACAGGACCTCAGCAGGCCCTGCTCCCGGGCACACGCTGATAGAAGCGCCCGCAAAGAATGTCCTACGCGTGTCCTACGGCGATTTTAGGACGTCCTAGCAACGCCCTGACCAGGGCGCTTACGGCTAAAAACGGGTGGGCGCGGAGGGACTTGAACCCTCACGGCCTTGCGGCCAATGGATTTTGAGTCCATCGTGTCTGCCATTCCACCACGCGCCCTAGTGCCTCTGACCTGCTTGTTTGCTCACTCACTCGCAGCTTACCCGCCGCTTGAACTACTTCTGAACTACAATCGGTGAACCGAAAGGCATCGGCGGACCGACCGTGAGCAGGAGAGACCAGCTTGACGGGCACGATGAAAGAGCGTAGCCCAGGCGTTTGGTGGCTTCGGGCCTACGCCGGGCGCAACTCGGCGGGCAAGCCGGTCCAGATATCGCGGACTGTCCGGGGTGGTAAGCGCCTGGCCCAGGGCGAACTGGCGAAACTGGTAACCGAAGTGGCAGAGCGGGGTGAGCAGGTGGCCCCTCTCCGCCGCGCCACATCGGTGACCGAACTGCTCGACCGCTGGCTCGAGTACCTCACTCCCCTACGTGAGCCCGGGACAATCCGCGGGTACCGCCAGCACGCCAAGGCGATCGAGGCCGCCTTCGGCTCGGTACCAGTCTCCAAGCTGAGCGCGCAGCACCTGGACCGCGCCTACCGGACGTGGTTGGGCCAGGGCCGCGCTCCCAGGACCATACGGCAGCGCCATGCCATCATGAGCAGCGCTTTGCACCAGGCCCAGCGTTGGGGGATCGTCACCCGTGCCATCACCGACCTGGCATCACCTCCCGCCATCCACAGCCACCCCCAGGTTGCCACCGACCCGGCCATGGTCCGCGGTCTGATCGACGCGGCCGAGGAGTCCAACCCTGTCCTGGCCGCTGCCATAGCCCTTGCCGCCGTCACCGGTGCCCGCCGCGGGGAACTGTGCGGCCTGCGCTGGTCGGACATCGACACCGCCGGGCTGCTCCATATCCGCCGAGCCGTCAAGCATGGCCTCGACCCCCATGAACTCGTCGTCGGGCCCACCAAGACCCACTCGGAGCGGCGCGTCAGCATGGACGATCTGGCCATGGCTGTCCTGGCCGCACATCGGGCCAGGGTGGAGCACGCCGCTGAAATGACCGGCGTCGCCCTCGGTCTGGACGCCTACGTCCTCAGCCTTGACCCGTCCGGCACGGAGCCCCTGCGACCAGACACCCTCAGTAACTCGTTTGCCCGGCTGGCCCGCCAGCACGGAGCAAGGCTGCGCTTCCACGACCTTCGCCACTTTTCGGCTGCGCAACTGATCGGGGCCGGCGTGGATGTGAGGACGGTGGCCGGCCGGCTTGGCCACGCCGACGCCTCGACGACGCTACGGGTCTACGCCCACGCCCTCCAGCAACGCGACCAGGCCGCCGCCGAGGTCCTGGGTGGGCTTCTCTTCAAACAGCTACCTCCCGTTTAGACAATGCCCACAGGACGAAGGCGACCTCTGGCCCCGACAGCAACCTCGCCGGCGGCCACGGATGGCCGGCGGCGGGGGCGCTAGCAACCGTGCGCCATGGACGGCGCCGAGGAGAACTGGGGCGCGGGACCTTGCCAAGTGCCTTGCCACCGACCTTGCCAGAACGGCAGCGTCTGGCACCCAAGCACAAGCTGTCATTGAGGCAGGTGGGGCGCTGTTTTGGGCCAACCGTCAAGGTGCGTGGCAAGGGTCGTCGGCAGCGTGACACAGGGCGACTCGAACGGGGGTGTGCGCAACGGTCCTCCATACCGGACTGGGTTGACCTGCCATCTTGTCGCTACAGCGCGCGAAGGCCGGACCCGCCTCCGTTGCGGGCGCATGGGCCCCGCACCACTGGTGCCAATGTGTCTCTAGAAAGATTGGCCCTTGGAGGGGAAGGCGTGGTCGCAGGAGGAAGGCGAGCAGCGACGCTCCTGCCGAACCGGGGCGGACGTGGAGGGAACGAGGTCCGCTGGCGGGCGCGCCAGTCGTTTGGCGGTAGACGTGCCTGCGCGATTGGAGGCGGCGCCTCATGCCGGGACCTAGCGTACGGTGGCGGAGCAGCGGCCACGTCCTACGGCCAGAGACCGACGTGCTCCGCTTCGAGGTAGCCGACATCAACCGGGTCGTCCAACGCGCAGCGGCTGATGCCGACCTCTACCGTGACATACAGGTCGCGCGAGGGCACCCTGGCGACTGGCAGGTCCTCGTAATGTCGTGCTTTGCCGTGGTTGACGAGGCGAGCCGGTAACAGCCGGCGCGGCTCGCCGAGGGCACTGGCTTCGTCCGGTACCGGACGGCGAGGGCTGAGGTGCTCCTCTCGGCTGGCTTCGACCTCTGGCCGACCGAGGTGTTCGTTGACGATGTCCCCGACCCGAGAAACCCGGTCCACTACGACCTCGTGGTTGCTGCCGGTCCGAACCTCGTACCGGAGGCGATCTTCACCGGGACACCCGCCGAACGCCGCGGCGCTCGGACGGCTTTGCTGCCCAGGTTCCAGCGAGCCTTGGACCGGTTGGGAGAGCCCGTCGAGCTTGGCTCTGGGCCAGCCGGTTGACGAAGGCCAGGTACGATGAGGCCAAGGAGCGTTACGCGAATGGTGACCATAACCAAAACCGTCGTCGCCGCGACTGTCGGCCCAGCCGAACTTCAGGCGGGGCGTACCTACGTGCACGACGCCGAGCTCGACGGCGACGAGGAGCTGAGCGTCGGCACGCGCGTCGAAGTCATAGACGAAGCGGGCCGCTACTTCGCAGCCACGGTCACGGGGCGCGAAGCTCCGCGTTGGCAGCTCACCCTGATGCCCTAAGGCATCCGCGATCGCCGAAACGCACAGAGAACGAACGGGTCGCCGACAAGTCCACCGCGAGCCGCCGTGCATGAAGCAGCGACGCTCCTCCTCGTCCCCACAGGGGCTAGAAGCTCCCAGCGGAGCGGCTTCACCGTACCTCTGCTCATTCTTGCTGGCGGCGCTCCCTCAGAGCCGTCAAGGCTGTCCCTACGGGCGGCCTTCGGCCGGCCTTGAGCGCCCCTCTCCCGTGGCACTCTCGTGTTCTGCACCGACGACCCCATCGTGATCGCGCTTCACCGGACGGTCTTGGCCAGCCTCCCGGTCAGCTTCAACGTGCTCGACGCACGCAAGGGAGACGTCGTCGTCGTCTCTGGTCGAGACGACAGGTGGATCGCTGCGGCGAGCCGGGCAATCGACGGGGGCGCCGCCGCGGTTTTCGTCGGTGCCGCCGGACCGGCCGAGCCTGGCCGCGTCCTGGAGCTCGCCCGGCAGGCGGACGTTAAGGGCACGCCGGTCGCCGTGGACAGCGCCTATAGCGCCGATCCAGCGTGGGTGGACAACCTGGTCGAGATGGCCGAGGACGTGCCGACAGGCGCGCTCATCGACAGCGTCACCGTCGTAAACCTCCCCGCGCCCGAGCGAGCGGGCAAACTGCTCTTCGGAGGGTTGCCCGAGCAGCTGGCCGTCATTGAGGCGCTCGTCGGGAAGTGCGACGGCCTTAGCCTTGTGCACCGCTCCGACAGGCACTACCTGGCCCGTGGAGTAACCGGCGCCACGACGATCATGGTCTCCGGTGTTCTCTCCTTCCTCGGGACCGGCAGCCTGGCCGTGGACCTGGTGGGGAGCACTCGCCGTTGGAGCGCCCGCTTCAGCGCCGACGCGCCTGCGCGTATCACGATCTTTTCAACCGGGGGGGACCACCAAGCCGCTGCGCCATGAAAGCTCCCATCGGCGCTGCTGGCTCCGGCTCCATACTGCCGTCGTCGAGAGCGAGCCCGTGCGGGGCAGCCTTGAGGACCTTGCTTCACGCCTGACGGTTGCTGCGCGTCTAATGCCCGAAGGGGCATTATTGGCCCCGGAGCGAAAACACCAGGCGGCGGGACGGTAAATAAGGCTCGGTCCGATGGCACTCCGTCGTTGGTTGCGACGTCGCCTCTTTCGGGGCGCCTCGCCGACGCCGGAGCGGTGCGCCTACGGGTGTCCTCACTACGTCCGGGCGAGTCGCAACATCAAATCGGCCTCCAAGCTGATACGGCGGCCCAACGCTACGCCATCCACCACTCTTATCGCTTGGTAGCGCTCACACAGAGGCTACGCCCTCGGCGCACCGGCTCGGCGCACGAGCGCCGCGTCTACACCCGTTACGGCCAAAACTGCCTCCGGGTTGATGCCAGCCGGGACCACGGCGCTGACCTCGTCGAGGTCACGCAGCTGCTTCTTGTCAAGCGATACTTCCAAGGCACCAAGGTAGTCGTCCAATTGACTGACGTCGCGAGGGCCAATGATCGGCACGTACGCGGTGCCGGCGTGTCGTGCCACCTCTCGCAGCCAGGCAACGGCAACCTGCGAGGGCGAGGCGCCCGTCTCCGCCGCGATGACCAGGACCTTGTCAATAATCGCACTTCTCTGTGGCGTGTCTTCCACCCAAATCGTATGTTTCCAATCGGACAACCGACCCTTGTCTGACTTGCGGTACTTGCCGGTGAGCAACCCGCCTCCCAACGGTGAGAACAGGGCCGCGCCCAGGCCGAGCGCTTCGACCATGGGCAATTGATCGCGATCGGGTCCCCGTTCGACAAGACTGTAGGCAATCTGGACACCGACGATCGGCGCCCAACCGCGCAGGTCTGCTATCGCCGCCGCCCGAGCCGTCCGCCAGGCGGGAAAGTTCGACAACCCAGCGTGAAGGATCTTCCCGGCGCTCACCAAATCGTCAAACCCGCGCAGTATCTCTTCCATTGGTGTCAGCGTGTCAGGCATGTGGGCCCAATACAGGTCAACGTACTCGGTGCCCAGACGGCCGAGGCTGGCCTCGAGCGAGCGCACCATGTTCTTTCGGTTATTGCCGGTCGTGGAGATCCCGGGAGTGGACGAGTCGGATTGCGTGAACTTCGTTGCCACCACGAAGTGGTCACGGTCAGCCTTGAGACACTCACCCAAAAGCATCTCCGCCTCCCCGAACTGATAGCTATTGGCCGTGTCGATGAACGTACCGCCGGCACTGGCGAAGCGATCAAATATCCGCCGCGCCTCCAGCGGTTCCGCACCGCCTCCCCAGCAAGTCCCGAAGTTCCCGGTGCCAAGGGCGTACTCTGAGACTCGCAGCCCCGTCTCGCGACCGAACGTCATATACTCCATCCAAACCTCCACTGCAGAAGTCACCCCGCTACTGGTTTACTACGCATCAGTCTCCCAGGGCGAGCGCAACGGCAAAAAAGCGCTGGGCGAACAAGAACACGAGCACCGTCGGCAAGGTTACGCCCAGGGCGGCGGCCAGGACGACCGGGTAGCTCGCCCCACCGTAAGAGCTCGTCAGGCCGAACAAGGCTGGCGTAACGCCTTGGGCACCGGTGGCCGTGCTCAAGCTCAGTCCCAAGAAGAGATCGTTCCACACGAAGGTGAACTGCAGCACGAACACGGCCACAAGAGCGCTCCACGACATCGGTACGTAGATGCGGAAGAAGATCCGGGGCACTGACGCTCCGTCGAGTACGGCCGCCTCGTACACGGCCCGCGCAATCACGCCGAAGAAGTTGCGCATGACAAACATGGCGAACGGCACGGCCACCGCTACATATATCGCCATCATACCAAGACGCGTATCGTAGAGGTGCGTCCGGCCGTAGCCGAGGAACAGGGGAACGGCCAGGATCTGCAGCGGGAATATGGTAGCGCCAAAGATGAGCACAAACCACCCCGCCGCGAACCGCACGCGCAGGACGACGATCGCAAAACCTGCCAGCGCAGCGAACAACACAGCAATCGCCGGTGCCAGCAGAGAGTAGACCAGGGTGTTGACAACATTGGGAGCTCCGAACCCTGAGGTATGCCACGCTGATGAGAGGTTCGAGAACAGGTGGAAGCTACTGGGCGGGATCCACAAGTGGCTGAGAGACAATGCATTGGGTGGCCCAATGGCGTTGACTACCAAGAGATAGACGGGTGCCAGCCATAGTACGGTCAGCCCCGTGACGATGATGGCCCGTACGTACTTGGCCATCTCATGCTCCCTTGGGTGGAGCAATCTGGCGGCGCAGGTAGATGAGCGCAGCGGCCGAGGCCAAAACAGTCAGCAACACGGCGATAGCAGCACCTTGTCCGTACTCCTGGGCGAGGAACGTCGTTTGGTACATTGAGACGGCCAAAGTCGCCGACGCTAATCCCGGGCCACCCTGCGTGAGCGTCCACACGATGTCGAACGTCTTTAGCCCGTTGACGATGGCCAGGCCGACCACGATGACGGTGATCGGGCGTAGTAGCGGCCATGTAACCAGGCGGAACAACGTGAACCCTTCTGCCCCGTCCACCTTGGCTGCCTCGAGAGGCTCAGCCGGGATGGACTGCAGCCCCACCGCGAAGAGCAACATATTAACCCCAAGTCCTTGCCACGTCGCGGCCATGATCATGAGGACAGTACTGAGGGGCGCGTACTCCAGAAATGACGTCGCTCCTCCAGGGAGATGGAAGAAGTGCAATGCTTGGTTAAGAGCGCCTCCGGGCTCGAGGATAAAGCCCCACAATACTCCGATGGCGACGCCGGACATACCGTAAGGGACGAGCAGGACCAGCCGCACGAAGCGGCTCCCCCACATCCCGAACGTCAGGACTGCGGCCAGGAGACCCAAGCCCACGGGCAAAATGAGCGTGCCGACCACCCATAGCAGGGTGTTCTCAACAATGGAACTAAAGCTGGTGCTCGTGAAGAATGCCGCGTACTGTCCGAGGCCGGTAAACTTCATTGCACCGACGCCATGGTATTCAAACAAGCTCAGGAAACAGGTATACACGAACGGCGCATACAACAGGACAACCACAAGGGTCGCCGCTGGCATTAGCAATACACTGTCCAATTTCCTGCTGCCTGCCCGATGTGGCCGGCTACGCCCGTGCATTACAGAGCTACCAATGAAACCCGGCTGGTGCGGAGATGATCACCATAGCTGGTACCGTCACGCGCCCTTCCCGTAGGCCTTCACGGCAACCTTCTCGATGTTGGCGAGTTGCTTCATGTAGGTGTTCGGGTTGACTTCAAAAGCGCTGAAGTCGTTCAGCGACTCATTTAAAACTGTTGCCGGAACCGCCTCGTAGTACCGCTCGAGAGGCTCGAGGCTACCGCTCTTGACGTCGTTGTCGATGGCAGCGAACCCGGCCACCGGGACGGGGACCTTCGGGTTCTCACTGATGTCCAGTTGCGTCTTTGACCACACGGTCTGAGCCGGGGTGGTATTCCACCATTGGAGGACCTTTTGGGCCGCGGCAGTCGTGGAGACGCCGGGAGAGGCGCACAACGGGCTGGTCTCGAGGAAGGTCACGTCTTTGGACAGCTGCGGGTTGACGTTCGGGACGAGGAAGAAACCATATTGGCTGGGCATGAAATGAAGCTGCGAGAACGACGCATTAAGCCAAGTACCGCTTGGGTCCATGGCAACCTGGCCGTCCGCGAAGACGTTATATTGGTTGGTCGTCACCGTGGGGTTTGACATGTACCCGTCGTCGATCAACGACTTCCACAGTTGCATGGCGTGCACGACCGGGGGCGACGTGAAGGACAGCTTACCGGCAGCGAGTTGGTTGTAGGCAGCGGGATCGTCTTGACCGAGGAGCATCTCAAACCATACGAAGGCGAACACCCCGTCGACCTCGTAGAAGGGGACCTGGCCATGAGTCTTGAGCGTCGCCGCGTCGCTCATGAGCTGTGCCCAGGTGGTGGGCACCGTGAGGTGGTACTTGGCAAATATGGTCTTGTTATAGTACATCCCCCAATAGTCGAGGGTCTCGGGGACGCAGTACTGCTGACCGTTAACCGTATAGTACGGCTCTAATGAACCGGGCAAGGTCCCGTTTGCGATATCCTGTTTCCATATGGCGGAAGTATTCGTTACTTCGTTTGCTGCGACCACCTCCTGCATCTCTCCGCCTGTGTGCCACGTGAACAGCGCCGGCTTTTCGCCTGCCGCTGCGCCCGAAAGAATGGTTGTCTGGAAGGTCGTCTCGTTGGAGAACGGGTTGACCTGGAGGGAGATGCCGATCTGTTGGGCAGCGAGCTTGGACATAGCGTCGTACCCCGGCGTGAACGTTGTCTTGTCGTCGTCGAGCTTAATGCTAATTGTGCTGGCGCTGGCGTGGCGGCCGGTAGCTGCCAGCGCGGTAATTGGGCTGGCCGCTGTTAGTAAACCGGAGATGGTTGCGGTCCCGACGATAGTCGCTGTTATGACCTTTGAGCTTAGTTTCATAGCTTCCCCTTATTGTGTGGCGCTCCGGGACGCGGAACGTGTTTGTGATTGCGAGGTACGGTTCTCAAGAACTCGGCAAGCGTGTTGTATTGTTAGGTGCATCACCTCCGAGGGATTGGACGTGCAAACGGGCCTGTACATTCATGATCGCTCCCGGGGGCTGCGCCAACGTACGAGCACGGCTGGTGACGACAGGGGCGGAAGGGTGAGGATGAGGCCGCGTTCGCTGACGTCAAGGGGCCGGACTTCTCCGCCAGGTAGTTGGCGTGCCACGCCTGGTCAATGCCGCCCCGAACTGGATCTGCCACGTCACCTGCTCCTCGGCAAAAGACTGGAGGCGCACTAGGACCTCGGCCGGCGATGAAGCCATTAGTCCGGTGACCCGCACCCGATGGTCGCTGAGAGTGAGAGTAGCGACCACTCATCCGAGACAACGGGCGAGTCACTGCCCCCCAGCAGTGCCGTGACGGGATGGCTCAGTCCGGCCGCTGTGTTCATTCCCAAGGTCGGGCCCGGTGCCCCTCCGATGGCGACGCTGTAGCGAAAGTGTGTATCGAACGCCTGCTCGGAGGGGAAGTTGGTCAGAACGGAGGATGTCGTGGAACCGGTTGAGGAGGATGTACCGCCAGCTTTCCTCCAGCTCCTCATAGAGGTAGGGGTAACGGCCGGCCATGCGAGCGGCAGCCGACCATAGCTTCTCGTCCCGCACCAGGTTCTTGCTCCGGCGGGTCTCTTGCTTGATCTCAACTTGGCTGGTGATCGTCCCGCGGTGCAGCTCGAGGTGGAACTCGCCCGACCAGACCCGCGCGTGCAGGCACGCCTGCTGTCCCAAGACCAGTGGACGGGGTGAGGTAACGATTCTTGTACTACACCTAATATAAGGCCACTGAACAGGGAGGAATGGATTTCTTGATACTACACCCGGCCGTGCGCGATCGTCAAGAGGCAGGGTCCAACGGTGGCGATGGTGCGTTTCGCGGGGCTGAGCGCCATCTACAGGTGTGTGGGCCGGGTCCCGAGTGAGCGAGGTGACGCTGGACGAGAACTGGAAGTCGGGCGAGGACCGGGTACCGAGAGCCCTAAACGGCACCCCGGTCAAGCCCGTTGGTGCGGGGTGACTGGACGACCGCGGGCGCCACACGGCAGAGCCGGCTCTTGAGCCAGCCGGCACCGGCTATGTCGATGTGGCCAAGGCGCCCGCGCCGGTACTGCCAGTTGAGGCCGTAAGGGATTGGGAGACCTGGGACGCTGGCACCCTCGAGGCTCGAACGCCTCCCACCAGGATCGGGTCGGTAACCTTTTACAGAAGATGTGGCCAACGCTTGGGAGTGCATCAGGGCCCAAGCAGGGCGCCTTCCTGAGTTGGCGATTTACCGAGGCTTTCGTCTCCGCTCGATCGGGCTCGCGAGTTCCCCGTGCCGGCAGCGGATGGACAATTCGGCTGCGTGGTGAAGTTATTTAGAGAATGAAGGCTTGGCGGCGATGACGGTCGGCTGCGACAGTTGTGGCCATCATGTCGCCGTTCCTTGGAGTTCGCGTGGATTGCCGGCGGCTGGGACGCAGAAAAGGACGGCCTAGCGGACGGGGCACAGCACAACACGATGGATATCGAATATTTTGGGCCTAACCCGGTGGTACAGGGTGGTATTTAGCTGCTCTAAAGGCCGCAAGCCATATGGCGGATCGGTTGGGGATGAAGAGTTTGCTGACAGATGCCGCGGGGTCTTGGGAGCGGTATCGTGTTACCGGAGAGGCTCTTGTTCAATGGGTCATACTATCAACAGAAGGTCGTTGCACCATGCAACTTTGGTAATGTGGCAACGAAGTGGCGTTATCTTGGTATGGGTGCTGCCGAGCGAGCGAACAAGCCCGAGTTCCAGATTGAGGACGGCTGCATAATTGATCAGCTCTTGGGCGACACTTTTGCTCAGATTGCTGGCCTGGGTCCTGTATTGGACCGAGAACATGCGAAGCCTGCGCTCACCAGTATCCATCGTCTAAAATTATGTCGATGAGTTCGGCAAAATGGTTGAATTGCATGCGCACATATGGTATGAGCGGCGAGCGAGGGCACATTGTCCTTTCGTACCCGAACGGGCTCCCTGAGCACCCATGCCCTACTGGTCTGAAGTATGGACAGGCCTTGCACATATCTATGCGATCAGGTTGGCCCAGGCTGGACATTCATCACTCGCGGAGGAAGTGGTTACCGCGGTCCGAGACCGGTTTGACGGTTTCCGTCGGAACCCGTTCGACGAGACAGAGGCGGACATCACTATGCACGGGCCATGGCCAGCTGGGGCCTCATCATCGGCCTTACTGGGTTCGATTACGACGGCCGAAGCGGGGTGATGTCCTTCGCCGAGAGCCAGCGACCTTCGCAAGGGTTCTGGTCTAGTGGCGAAGCGTGGGGAACGGTTTGCCAAACCGAAGATGCTCAAGGCACGCGTCGAGCGGTTCCCGAAGTTGTACGCGGTTCGGTGAGGATCGAGCAGCTGTTGGTGGGGGACGTCCGGTATCGCTCTGCAACAACATGTTTGCTTGACGGACCCTCGAGGCACGAGTTCTCAGCGGTGAGCGGGTAGGCTACGGGACCGTCCTATGGGTCGCAGACGGTGGAACGTTCTAAGAAGGCTATTGAGAGGCGAAGAGTTGCCGTGGCAATATTGGAGCGCTCCGCCCTGAGGGGATGAGCGCTAACCCTGGTAATAGTGAGCACGTAGCGCTATAAGGGCCGGTTTTCATCCGGCCATGGTGGCTGAGCCTTTGGGGGCCGAACTCTCCCTGACCACCAACGATGGCGAAAGCGTAACTGTCCTTGCCGCACCGGAGTAGCCCCCTATTCGACTGAGAAGCAGGCGAGCGGTCTCCACTCCGATATCGTAGCTGGGCTGCGCCACGGTGGTCAGCGGCGGTCGCAACAGCGAAGCCCAGGACATGTCGTCGAAACCGACAATGCCGATGTCCTCGGGGACCCTGAGCCCCGCCTCCGCTATGGCGTGCAGAGCTTCTAGGGTCATGATGTTGTTGTCCACAAAGACCGCGTCCAGCTTAGGGCGCAAGGAGAGCAGGCTCCGCATCGACGCGTGCGCCCCGCCGTCCTGGGTGCCTGTTCGGATAAGAGACTCATCAAGCTCAAGACCTGCTTCTGCGAGGGCGAGACGGTAACCAGCACACCGTTCGGCCCCCGTGGTTGTCGCGAGGGAACCTGCGATGCAACCGATGCGCTCATAGCCACCTTCGATGAGATGGCTCACCGCTTGCTTGGCGCCCCGTGCGTTGTCCATCACCACGCAGTCGATGTCGTGGTTGTTCAGTCGTCGGTCGGCGGCCACCACCGGAACACCACAGCTCAAAAGCGCGGTCACGTCGGCGCCGCACGTGGCCGGGGTAACTATGACCCCACTGGCGTGCTCGGCCAAGGCCAAATCCAGGTAGGACGCCCATTTGACGGGGTCATCCTCCGCGTTACATAGGACCACCGAATAGTCGGCCGAGTAGGCCACATCCTCCGCCCCCTTGACCATCTCGGCAAAGAAAGAATTGCGGATGTCGGGGATGATCAGTGCCCAGAAGTTGCTCCGCCGGGTACGCAGGCTGCGAGCGACCCTGCTGGGACTGTAGTTGAGTAACTCGATCGCCTTGTGCACCTTTGCCGCCAGCCGCGTATCGACCGTGGGATTGTTGTTGAGGACCCGAGAGACGGTGGTGGTGGAGACACGCGCTTTCCGGGCGACATCGGAGATGGTTGCCACGGCCAGCGAACCTATCCTTCTTGACAAGCACGAGGAGGCATGCTTAGCCACCTCCCGCGGAGAGACCCACTACTAGCGACCACCAGACAACCTCTGCACGCCAGTCCAGTTTACCTACGTGAGCGACGTGAGCGGGAAAATCGTCACGCCGAAGTCGCGTCTCATCCTGTGGAGGGCGTTCGGGCTCAAGCCACGGAGAGGGAATTCCTTCAAGTGGTCGCTCGACCCGGACTTGGCGGAGAAGGTCCGAGATCTCGGCGGGCTGTACAGGGTCCGCCCGTGGCTGCAGCGGTGTTGGCGGTTGACGAAAAGTTCCAGTTCCATGCCATGCCCTTACCCGCTCCGTGCCGGCGATTGTGCGATCAGTAATGCAGGATACACCGGCTCCCCAATCTGACCGGGCACCCCATCCCTGAGACGGTCAGCGGCTGGGACGTCCAGCTCTATGGGTCTTTGGACAACGCGATCTGTCCACCTTTGGTGAACGGCGATCGGCAAATCAACCCTCGTGAACTGGGTACCCCCACTGTTCTTTCACCGGTGCACCTCCACTTACAATGGCAAACTGCCGGTCTGCATTGTCCCACAACTCCCGACCGATGGGAGGTCCCTCATCCTGGTAGCCCAGGAGCACCTCGGCGCCGGCCGGGCAAATTGCACGATATAGGATTTCCGGGTCTCGGTGGTGATGTTAGGGCCGGTCAAGTGTGGCGCAAGTGGGGAGAACACGGCAATATCGCCGGGTTCCACCGGCGTTGGGACTGGTTCGACAGGTGGATCCTCAAAACACTCCCAGCCGAGTGGTTCGACGTATGTTTGCTGAGGGTGCCGAGCCGGTGCACACCGGCCACGATCTGAGGGCCGCCGTTGTCAATGGTCGCCGTCGTCAACGGTGTCCAACACCTAACGTACTGCTGCGGGAGCACGAAGGCACCGGCGCCCGGTGGGGGCGATGCGCGGCGGTCGATGTCGGCCCGCTCGGTTGGCCCGGGCTCAAAGAAGCGGTGCAACTGCTCGGAGGTGGGCTTGCCGTGGAAGGTCCCGTGGCGACGGGCCTGCTCGTCGGAGGGGAACCGTACCGGCACTTGGGTGTGGGCCGACGAGCCCGACGGGTCCCCCTCCTACGCTGGTCGGGCCGCTCCGACAACATGCTGGGCGGCACCGTTGGGTTGGCCGGACAGCGCGCGGCGGCTGAGCTCGAAGACGAGCTCACAGTCGGGCAGCTCGTCACGCTCGTAGGAGCCATCGACAGCGTTCGCCAGCACGGCAAGGCCCATCTCTGCGTACCGATCGCGCCGTCTTTCTGGCGCACTTGGCACTCGATGGCCCCCGACGAGAATGACCGGTCATGGCGATCGTCGTGCCAGTTGGGCCACTACCTCTGGGGCGCCGGTTGGCCGCCCGTGCCGTCAAGCTCGAGCGGATCTTCGGGACCATCGTCAGGTAATAAAGGTGGGCAGCGTCGCAGCGCTCGTCACCGTCATCACTCAGACGCAGCCCGCGGGGGTTGCCTTGGACGCCGCGGCGCCCGGGCAGCTCGCATAGCCCGTTCCCGCCGCGGGGACGCTCCCGGTACTACGACCGCTCTGGCGCCGGCAGACGGAACGCCCGTGGAGAGATCGAAGAAGTATTCGACGTTACGGGCTGCTGAGAGGGCACGACATCGTCAGGCTGGCCGATTGCGAACTAGCAGTCACCTGAGTACTTCGGTGAGCCGGCCCCTCGTCCGCTTCAAAATGCTCGCCACGAAGGAGGACTCGAACCCGCGTTCCCGTGTCGCATTTTTCGTTCCGCTCATACGGAAAGGCCGCCTAGGTCGGGAGCCCGGTCGGTAACGGCCGAAGGGTGAAGCGGAAGCGGCAGTCGGCGTCGTTCCAGGCGGGGAAGTTGGTCCCCCACACGTTGTTAGACAGGCAAGCACTGACCCCGTCGCCCACCGGTGGTAGGTCGTCCCCCGGGTCCAGGAGGTAGCCCCGGCCGGGAGCCACCAGCGGGCTGTCCAGGCAGTCCAGGAGCAGGCCAGGCCCATCGCCGCCGGTCCAGGCCACCCCGTCCTGTACGGCGTGGAGGCGATTGCCTCCACCCGGGACGGTGGCCGCGGCCGGGATCCAGCTGTCGACCTTGTGCCAGAAGAGTGCCGCGCCGGGCACGACCGGGCGCACCGCGTACCACTCGGCCTCGGGCAGGCGGCAGGCGGGCTTCTGCAGCCGCCACAGCGTGGCGCGGACCTCCGGTTGGTGGGCAAGGAGCTGGTAATCGGCGACCAGGCGGCGCGGGTAGCCGTAGGCCAGGCCCGGCCCGGGGCTGACGGCCAGCTCGACCATCAGCCGTACCGCCACCTTGGGAGAGGGCTCCGGAAGGCGCCAGGCGCCGGTGAGGCACGCCGGGCTGCGCTTGGACGACACCGGCTGGCGGTCCAGGCCGGGCTTGCCATAGTCGCCCCTTACCCACCAGGTCTCCAGTTCCTCGGGGCGGATATAGGCATGGAAAAACCGCTCGTAGTCGGCTTGGGCGAACGTCTGGTAGCAGTAGCGGCCGACCTCGACGCCGGGTCCTGCGCCTCCCGGCCACGCCGTGACTAACAAGGCGCCGTCGGCTGCGTCGACCGCCACCCGCCAGCCGCCTTCCTCGACGCGTCCGGCACCCTCCTCCCCGGCCCGCCCCGCCTCGTGAGGCCCGCTACCGGCAGAGAGGATGGCGACCGCGCTGGCGCCTGCCCGCGGCGGGCCGGCGTCGACGCCCTCGGTGGCCCCCAACGGGGCCCGCCCATGGGGCCCCGGAGCCGGTTCGAGGAGCTCGAGGGCGTCGAAGACCGGTTGGGCCTTTTCCGCCCAGCTCTGCTCGAGGCGGTCGAACATGCCGGCCGCGCGGGCCATGCGCACCCCGTCCTCGTCGTAGGGCGTGGAGGCGTCGAGGGCCAGCTTGTGGTCGAGCCCCCAGGTGTGCTCGGGCAGTAGGAGGAGGTTACGCCCGAGCGCCCGGGGCACCGCGCCGACGGTGCCGGCGGCACCGTGGCCGGCCCTCCGGCGCCGACGGAGTGCCTCGCGGTAGGCGGCCAGGAGATGGGGGTGAGCACCGGCCCCGTGGATCCAGCTGTCCCCGATCTCGCCCCTGACCACGGGCAACTGGTCACGGAACTGAGCCAGATGAGTGGCGGCGGGCTCGAGCCCGGCCGCCACCAGCTCAGCCCCCGGGCAGCGCTGGGCCAATTGCTCGAGGTGAGCGACGTGCTCGGACAGCGTCGGCGGGCCCAGGTTGTCGCCCGTCATTGCCACCGACAGGGACCGCCGGCCGGGCATTTCCTGCAGTTGGCCGTAGGTCGGGGAGTACATCACCATCACCTCGGCGTCACCCAGTTCCCAGCGGAAAATGGGAGGTACGGCCGGGACCTGGGCGGCCGGGTTCACCCCGATATGGAGGAGTTGTACGCCCGCCGCGGCCAGGTGGGGGACGATGGCGACGGTGTGGCCGGGGACGTCGGTCATCTTCGCGGCCGTGGTCTTGCGGCCGAAGCGTTCGTCCAGTTCGGCGGAGATGGCGAGGCCCTCGTCTAGCAGCCATCCGTCGAGCAGTTCGCTGTGCATGCTGAAGGGCAGGGCGTGCCAGGTGAGATGGCCCGCCCCGATGGCCTCCTCCAGGTCCCGCCGCTGGGCCGGCCCAGAGCGTTCCAGCGACCACCACGTCAGCCATGAACCGAGCGTCCACACAAAGCGGGGGGAGCCGGCCTTGGCGGACAGGCGGCGCGCCAGCTCGATCGCGCGCGGTATGTAGTCGTGGAGGAACTGGTCCAGCACCCGTTCCCGGCGGGAGGTGAACCCCATGTCCAGGTGGGTCTTGCTGACGACCCATACCAGTTCGGTGGTCGAAAACTCGTCGACGGGGCCTCGCCCCGATGTCGCCATCGTGCTTGCGGTCATCCCTGATACAACCTCAAGGGCGGTAAGGGCCACAACTATGTGCCGACGCGCGGTGGGGCAATGCTGTTGGTGCCGTGCCCGTGCGATGTGTGTACCCGGGTCGAAAGGCCGAACCAGGTCGAAGCTGGGCCTGCCCCCCGGCCAGGGTCGGAGTATGTAGTGGCGCGGGGTGAAGTTCGCCACCTACTTCGATCATCTCGGAGCTGTTGGGTCTCACCAGCCGGAGCTGTTGGGTCTCACCAGCCGACCTCCGCGCCGGGAAGGTCGAGCACGCCGGCGACCCGCATCCGCTCGATGACGGGTTATGGCGCTCATCGTCGGCCGTGTCACCGGCACCGGGGACGGGGTCCCGC